>DATIOF010000196.1:0-4815 GCA_035473395.1 Gaiellaceae bacterium | reverse complement strand
GAGCTCAAGCACAAGATCAACGACCCCGGGTTTGTGCGCGCGAGCCGCTCGATGTCCCAAATCGGCGGCTGACGGCCCGGGAAGAAGCCCTCCTGCGAGGGCGTTACAATCTTGCGTTCCCGATGAGTACTCTCGTCTCAGCAGGGCGCCGGGTCCTGCCGCGCGGTTGGGCGGACCTCGGTCGTCAGCTCGCGATCTGGTTCGCGTTCCTCGGCCTCTACCAGCTTGCGCGTGGAATCGCGGACCGGAACCCGCCGAAAGCCTTCGACAACGGGCTGCACGTGATCGGCATCGAGCGGCACTTCCACGGGCTGTTCGAGCTGAGCCTGCAGCGGGCGATCGACGGTTCCCATTTGCTGGCGACGCTGGCCTCGTGGACGTACTGGAACTCCGAGTTCACCGTGCTCGGACTGGCGCTGCTCTGGGTCTACCTGCGCCGTAACGAGGCGTTCATCCGCTTCCGTAACTGGATCCTGCTGGCGAACGCCTTCGGGCTGATCGGCTACGTGCTGCTGCCGACCGCGCCGCCGCGGATGTTCCCGGACTTCGGCTTCAACGACACGCTCTCCAACTTCGGCCAGCTCAACCACGGCAGCGGCCTCGTCGAGTTCGCCGCCAACCCGTACGCGGCGATGCCGAGCCTGCACGCGGCCGATGCGCTGATCGTGGGCATCGTGCTCGCCTCGGTCTGCCGCAGCCGGGTGGCGAAGGTGCTCTGGCTGCTCTGGCCGGCGTGGGTCTGGTTCAGCGTGATGGCGACGGGTAACCACTTCTGGCTCGACATCGTCGGCGGCATCGTCGTGGCGGTCATCGCGGGCCTGATCGTCTACCGGAACCCGCTGCGCCGCCGCCGCATCGCGACCGCGGCGACGTGACCCGGGCCGAGACCCTCGCCTGGGTCAAGCGCGGCTACACCGACGGCACCCGCAGGCTGGCCGCGCGCTGGATCGGCGGCCTCGCGCGCACGCGCGTGACACCGAACGCGCTGACCGCGGCCGGGATCACCCTCTGCGCGGCCTCGGCCGTGATCGTCTGGTTCGCCTACCACGAGCCGTGGCTCCTGTACTGGCTCGCGGCCGTGGTGTTCGTCGTCGGCTCGCTGCTCGACATCCTCGATGGAGCACTGGCGCGCCACGGCGGCAAGGCGACGCCGTTCGGCGCGTTCGTCGACTCGATCTCCGACCGCGTCAGCGAAGGCTTCGTCCTGACCGCGGTGGCGCTCGTCTTCGCCCGCGAGGGAAACGACATCGCGGTCGGCTTCACCTTCGCCGCGATGGCCGGCTCGTTCCTCGTCTCGTACGCGCGCGCGAAGGCCGAGCTGCTTGGCCTGAAGGGCGACGTCGGACTCGGCAGCAGGGCCGAGCGAGTAGTCGTGATCACCGCCGGCCTCGTCTTCGCACCGTGGGGCGGGCTGCAGTGGGCGATCTACTTCCTGGCCGTGACGGCCTGGTTCACGGTGCTGCAGCGCGTGTTCTCGGTGCGCAAGCAGCTTCGAAGTCGAAACTAAGGTACTCTGCTAGCACTTCTGTGCTAGCTCCAACGCGCAAGCATGTGCTCGTCCGGATGCCCGGTGAGCTGAAGCGGTTGCTCTCGGACGAGGTCCGGCGCAGCGGCCGCAGCCTCAACGACGTCGCTGTCGGCATCCTCGCCTCCCGCTACGCAGTCTCGTTCGACCCTAGCGGCCGCGCGGGCAAGGAGCCCGGGAAGAGCGGCTCGGTGCTCCTGCGCATGCCACCGGAGCTGAAGGACAAGCTGGCCGCCCGCGCGGCGCAGCGGAAACGCAACGTCAACGACCTGATCGTCGAGACGCTCTCCGAGCGGCTCGAGGGAAAGGAACCTATGGCTTCGACCAACGGCAAAGCACGACGCGGAGGCGACAAGGTCCGCGTCGCGATCATCGGCGTCGGCAACTGCGCGAGCTCGCTCGTGCAGGGCGTCGAGTACTACAAGGACGCCAACCCGGACGACTTCGTCCCGGGCTTGATGCACGTCGACCTCGGCGGTTACCACATCAGTGATATCGAGTTCACGGCCGCCTTCGACGTCACCACGGACAAGGTCGGCAAGGACCTCGCCGAGGCGATCTGGGCGCACCCGAACAACACGATCAAGTTCTCGGACGTGCCGAAGACCGGCATCAAGGTCTCGCGCGGCATGACGCACGACGGGCTTGGCAAGTACCTCTCCGAGATCGTCGAGAAGGCGCCCGGCGAGACAGACGACGTGGTCGGGATCCTGAAGGACACGAACACCGACGTCGTGATCAACTACCTCCCGGTCGGCTCCGAGGAGGCGACCAAGTGGTACACGGAGCAGATCCTGAGCGCCGGCTGCGCGATGGTGAACTGCATGCCTGTCTTCATCGCGCGCGAGAACTACTGGCAGCGGCGCTTCGAGGAGGCCGGCGTGCCGATCATCGGCGACGACATCAAGTCGCAGGTCGGCGCCACCATCACCCACCGCGTCCTGATGAACATCTTCAAGGACCGCGGCGTCAAGGTCGACCGCACCTTCCAGCTCAACTTCGGCGGTAACTCCGACTTCCTGAACATGCTGGAGCGGGACCGGCTCGAGTCGAAGAAGATCTCGAAGACCTACGCGATCCAGTCGACCGTCCCGTACGAGATCGAGGCCAAGAACATCCACGTCGGGCCGTCCGATCACGTGCCGTGGCTCGAGGACCGCAAGTGGGCCTACATCCGGCTCGAGGGCACCTCGTTCGGCGATGTGCCGCTGAACGCGGAGCTCAAGATCGAGGTCTGGGACTCGCCCAACTCGGCCGGCGTCGTGATCGACGCGGTGCGACTGGCAAAGCTCGCCCTCAACAACGGCGTCTCGGGCACGCTCGGCGCGCCGAGCTCCTACCTGATGAAGTCGCCGCCGGTCCAGCACCCGGACGACGAGGCGCGCGACCTGACGGAGGAGTTCATCCGCAAGCACACGCGCAAGCCGGCCAAGGTGGCCGCGAAGGCGTAGTCGGCCTCCGGGCTAGACTCGGCGGACATGGGCTTGCGTGTCTGTCTGGTCACGCCCTTTGCCTGGTCGAGGCCGCACGACGTGAACGAGCACGTGGCCGGGGTCGCGCACGAGCTGCGCGGCCTCGGCCACGAGGTCACCGTGCTCGCGCCCTCGACCCGCGCAGCCGACCTGATCGCTGGCCGGCGCGCGCTGCTGGACGGCGGCCCGCAAGAGCTGATCGCGCTCGGGCCGGCCGTGCCGGTCTCGCGCCGCAGCCGGATCGGCGTGCCGGTCGGCGTGCGCGCCAACCTGTCGCTCGCGCTCGCGCGCGGGGAGTACGACGTCGTGCACGGCTTCGAGCCGGGACTGCCGAGCCTCTCCTATCTGGCGCTACGGGACTCGCGTGCCTTCGGGGTCGCGACGTTCCTCTCGCCCGAGCGCCTCGGCTATCCGCCGGGCAAGGCCCAGCGGGAGCGGCTGCTCGGGCGGATCGACGCGCTCGTCGCCACTACCGAGACGACGGCGGAGGCCGCCGCCGAACGGCTGCCCGGCGACTACCGCGTGATCACGGCCGGCGTCGACCTCGACCGCTTCAGGCCGGGCCGCAAGCGGCGCCTCGTCGTGCTGGAGTGGCGGCCGGGCGAGCGTCCGCTCACCCGTGCCGTCGTGCGGGCGCTCGCTGCGCTGCCCGGCTGGGAGCTCGTTTTCCTGCGCACCAAGCCGCTCGCCGGCCGGCCCTCGCTGCCGAGGGCGCTGCGCGGGCGGGCGCGCGTGCGAACCCTCCAGGACGGGGCGGCGAGAGCGCAGCTGCTGAACGAGGCCTCGATCTTCGTCCCGGCCCTCGACGGCCTCGACCGGGTCGCGCTCGAGGCCGCGGCCGCCGGCGCCGCGATCGTTTCGCCGCCGGGCCTGCGCGAGCAGCCCGAGCTGGCGGCCGCCGCATTGCTGCGCCTCGCCGAGGACGACACGTTCCTCGCGCGCGAGAGCAAGCGAGCCCGCGAGTCCGCCGAGCCGCAGAGCTTCGCCGCCGCGGCCGGCGAGCTGGACGAGCTCTACCGCGGCCTGGCCACGAGGCGACGCCAGGAGCGCAAGGCGGACCCGCTGGGAGACCGCGACTGGATCGTCGTCGACCTGCACCTCCACACCTCGTGGTCGCACGACTGCCAGATCCCGGTCGAAGACCTGCTCGATCACGCCGAGGCCGAAGGGCTGGGCGCAATCGCCGTCACCGACCACAACGTCTTCGGCGGCGCCCGCGAGGCGGTCGAGCAGGCACGCGGCCGCGACCTGGTCGTGATCCCGGGCGAGGAAGTGAAGACCGCCGACCAGGGCGAGGTGATCGGCCTCTTCCTCTCCGAGGAGATCCCGCGCGGCCAGTCGTTCGGCGAGACGGTCGACGCGATCCGGGCCCAGGGCGGGATCGTCTACCTCCCCCACCCCTTCGACCGCCTCCACGCGATCCCGGAGCCCGCGACGCTGCACCGCCACCTCGCGCAGGTGGACGTGCTCGAGGTCTACAACGCGCGCCTGCTGTTCGAGGCCTACAACGACGAGGCGCTGCGCTTCGCGCGCAAGTACGACCTGACGATGGGCGCCGGCTCCGACGCGCACGTCCTCCAGGGCGTCGGCACCGGCGCGGTGCGGATGCGGGCCTTCGACGGGCCCGAAGAGTTCCTCGTCAGCCTGCGCAGCGGGCAGGTTCTGCGCCGCCCGCGCTCGCTGCTCTACCTGCAGTCGCTGAAGTGGGCGGCGCAGGCCAAGGAACGGGTGCGCTAGCGCAGAAGGACCCTGAGCCCTGTGCCTGTGACGGACGAGATCTTCGAGAAGTACCTGCCAAAAGCCATCGCCGAGACGAAC
>DATIOF010000195.1:0-22406 GCA_035473395.1 Gaiellaceae bacterium | reverse complement strand
GTCGAGGGCACGAGCCCGAGCGCGCTGAAGATCCCGTCCACGGCGAGCGCGGCGACGACCATCGCGCCGAACATCAGCGCGACGACGATGCCCGCCACCCGCCAGCCGTAGTAGCGCCCGTAGACGAGCACCAGCGGGATGATGATCAGGTCGGCGTAGATGAAGGCGATCACGCCGGCGAAGGAGATCCCGCCGCCCCAGAGCACCGCGGCCAGCGGGATGTTCCCCACCGAGCAGACGAACGAGAGCACGGCCACGAGCGGCCCGATGAGCACGTTCTCGATCGTCTGTAGCGTCCCGGGGTGGCCGGTCAGGAAGAGGGAGTTGAAGAACGCCTTCGGCAGCAGCGCGACGAACCCGGCGATCAGGAAGCCGAGGCCGATCTCCTTCCAGAGCATCTGCCAGTCGCCGCGGAAGTTGTGCGCCACGTCCGACCAGCCCTGCAGCGACAGGGCCGGCGAGCCACCCGCCGAGTGGTGCTGGTGCCCCGCGTCGACCGACTGCGCCCGCGCGCGGGCCTGCTCCTCCTCCCGGCGCGAGACGAGCACGCGCACCCCGATCCACATCAGCACGATCAGCAACAGGCCGCCCACCAGCTCCGCGAGCGTGAACTGCCAGCCGAGGAAGATCCAGATCACGATCCCCAGCTCGAAGACCAGGTTCGTCGACGCAAACTGGAAGACCATCGCCGAGGCCAGGCTGGCGCCCTTCTGGAAGAGCGACTTGGCGATCGCGACGGCCGCGTAGCTGCAGGACGACGATGCTGCGCCGAGCCCGGTCGCGAGCGCGATCGTCCGCGGGCCGCGTCCGCCGAGCGCGCGCTCGAGCCGGTCGCGCGGCGCCCAGGCCTGGACGATGGCCGAGAGCAGGAAGCCGAGCACGAGCGCCCACCAGACCTCCCAGGCCATCCGGCCGGCGTTCGCAAGGCCGTCGCCGATCGCGCTCAGTACGTCCACGGTCCCGACGATACGGGCGAGGCGCTACTCGACGGTGACGGTCTTCGCCAGGTTGCGCGGCTGGTCGACGTTCAGGCCGCGCAGCCGCGCGATCCGGTAGGCGAGCAGCTGCAGCGGCACGACGGCGAGCACCGACTGCAGGAAGGCCGGGGAGCGCGGGATGTAGATCACGTCGTCGGCGTGGTGCTGGATGTCCTCGTTGCCGTCGGTCGCGATCGCGATCACGTGCGCGCCGCGGGCCCGCGTCTCCTGGATGTTCGAGACGACTTTGTCGTAGATCACCTTCTGGTCGGTCGCCACGCAGACCACCGGCGTGCCCTCGTCGAGCAGCGCGATCGGCCCGTGCTTCATCTCGCCGGCCGAGTAGGCGTCGGTCGGGATGTAGGAGATCTCCTTCAGCTTCAGCGCGCCCTCGAGCGCGACCGGCAGGCCGATGTGCCTGCCGAGGTAGAGGAAGAACGGCTTCTCGAAGTGGCGCTGCGCGATCTCCTCGACGGGATGGTCGCCGTCGAGGAACTGCTCGATCTTCTGCGGCAGCTCGTAGAGCTGGTCGAGGATGAACTCGATCTCCTCGGGCTCCATCGTCCCTCGCACCTGCGCCAGCTTGAGGCCGATCAGCGCCAGCAGCGCGACCTGCGCAGTGAACGTCTTCGAGGCCGCGACGCCGACCTCCAGGCCGCAGCGCGTGTAGAGCACCGCCTCCGCCTCGCGCGTGATCTGCGAGCCCATCAGGTTCGTGATCGCCAGCCGGCGGGCGCCGAGATCCTTCGCGAGCTTGATCGCATTGACGGTGTCGCGGGACTCGCCGGACTGCGAGATCCCGATCACCAGCGTGTCCTTCGAGAGCACCGGGTTGCGGTAGATCCACTCGCTCGCGATGTCGGGCTCGACCGGCACGCGCGCCCACTCCTCGATCATGTAGCGGCCGACGACGCCCGCGTGGTACGAGGTGCCCGCCGCCACGATCACGATCCGGCGCAGGTTCTGCAGCTCGGTCTCGGTCATGCCCAGGCTCTCCAGCACGAGCTCGCCGTGCCGGATCCGGTCGCCGAGCGTCTCCGCCACGGCGTCGGGCTGCTCGTAGATCTCCTTCAGCATGAAGGTCTCGTAGCCGCTCTTCTCGGCCGCCTCGATGTCCCAGTCGACCTCGACCACCTCGCGCTCGAGCTCGCCGTGCTCGACGGAGACGAAGCGTGAGCCCTCAGGGGTGATCGAGACGACCTCGCCGTCCTCGATCAGCTGGATCGAGCGCGTTTCGCCGATGAAGGCGGCGACCATCGAGGCGAGGAACATCTCGCCGTTGCCGACGCCGACGAGCAGCGGGCACTGGTGCCGCGCTCCGACGAGCTCCTCGGGATGGTCGTGGTTGATGACGACGAACGCGAAGTGGCCCTCGAGCTCCCGGTAGGCGAGGCGCGTGGCCTCGAGCAGGTCCCCTTCGTAGTGGCGCTCGATCAGGTGGACGACCACCTCGGCGTCGGTCTCGGTGTGGAAGACGTGGCCGTCGGCCTCGAGCGAGGCCTTGAGCTCGCGGTAGTTCTCGACGATCCCGTTCAGCACGATCGCGAGCTTGTGCTCGTCGCAGCCGGTGAGCGGGTGCGCGTTCTGCTCGTTGACGGCGCCGTGGGTTGCCCAGCGCGTGTGGCCGAGGCCCGTCGTCGCCTGGGAGCCGTTCGAGCCGGTCTCGCGCTTCAGGGCCTGGAGGTTGCCGACGACCCGCACGTAGTCGAGCTGGTCGTCCTCGCGCAGCGCGAGCCCGGCCGAGTCGTAGCCGCGGTACTCGAGGCGCTCGAGTCCCTGGAGCAAGAGTTCCTTGCAGGCTCGCTGGCCGACGTATCCGATGATCCCGCACACGTCGAAACCTCCCTTAGAACGCGAAAGGCCCGGCTGCTCTTCCGGGCCCTTCGTCGGGCCAGGTCAGCCGAGCTCTCGTCTCACGAGAGCGGAGATGGTACCACAGGCTTCTTCGGCCTCCGGAGCGGTTTCCGCCTCGGCCAGGACGCGGATCACGGGCTCGGTGCCCGAAGGCCGCACGAGCACGCGGCCACGGCCGTCGAACCGCGTGTTCAAGTGCTCGACCTCCGCCAGCAGCGCCTGCGGCAGCTCCTTGCTGGCCACGCGAATGTTCTCCTTGGCCTGCGGGAAGCGCGGCATCACGGCCGCCGCCTCTTCGAGCGTACGACCGCCGAGCGCGCCGCAGAGCAGCAGCGCCGCTGCGAGGCCGTCGCCGGTGACGTGGTCGCGCAGGTAGATCAGGTGGCCCGACTGCTCGCCGCCGAGCACGCCGTCTTCCCTGCGGAGCGCCTCGAGCACGTAGCGGTCGCCGACGTCGGTCGTGACGACGCGGATCCCGCGCTCCTCCGCGAGCCGGTGCAGGCCGAGGTTCGCCATCACGGTCACCGCGACCAGGTCGACGCCGAGGTGCAGCATCAGGATCGCCAGGATCTGGTCGCCGTCCACCACCTCGCCGCGCGCGTCGACCGCGAGCATCCGGTCGCCGTCGCCGTCGAAGGCCACGCCGAGGTGGGCGCCCGAGCCGGTGACGGCCTGTTGCAGCGCCGTGAGGTCGGTCGCGCCGCAGCCCACGTTGATGTTCATGCCGTCGGGGTCGGAGCCGATCGCCGTCACCTCCGCGCCCAGCCGTTCGAACGCGATCGGCGCGGTTCCCGAATAGGCCCCGTTGGCGCAGTCGACGACGAGCGTCAGGCCCGAGAGGTCTGTGCCGAAGCGCTCGACGATGTGGTCGAGGTAGCTCTCCTCGGCCACGGCCACGTGATCGACCTGGCCAGGACTGCCCGCGAACGGGACGTCGAAGAGCGCCTCGATCTCCTCCTCGGCCGCGTCGGTCAGCTTGCGGCCGTCGCCGTCGAACAGCTTGACGCCGTTGTACTCCGGCGGGTTGTGCGAGGCCGAGATGACCGCGCCGAGGTCGAGCGCCAGCAGGGCGACGGCCGGGGTCGGCAGCACGCCCGCGAGCACCGCGTTCCCGCCCGCGGCCACGACGCCGCGGCCGAACGCCTCCTCCAGCTTCTCGCCCGAGCCGCGTGTGTCGCGTCCGACGAAGACACGCCCGCCGTCCGACCAGAGTGTCGCCGCGCGCCCCAGTTGCTCGACGAGCTCAGGCGTCAGGTCTTCCCCGACGATCCCCCGGACCCCGTCGGTACCGAAGTACTTACGCAACTAGCGCTTGGAGAACTGCGGTGCCTTGCGGGCCTTGTGCAGTCCAGCCTTCTTGCGCTCGACGATTCGCGCGTCGCGCGTCAGGAAGCCGGCTCGCTTGAGCGGCACCCGCAGCTCCGGGTCGGCCTCGACGAGCGCGCGGGCGATCCCGTGGCGGACAGCGCCCGCCTGGCCGCTCGGGCCGCCGCCGTGGACGCGCACGCGGACATCGAAGGTTCCCTCGACTCCCGCGACCTTCAGCGGCGCGAGCGCCAGCTCGCGGTGTGTCGCACGCGGGAAGTACTGCTCGATCGTCCGGCCGTTGAACCAGGTGGTGCCGTCGCCGGGACGCAGGATCACGCGCGCGACCGAGGTCTTGCGCTTGCCGGTGCCGGCGTATGCAGCGAGCTCGGTCATGCCTCCACCTTCAGCTCGGAGGGCGCCTGCGCCTCGTGCGGATGCTCGGGGCCGGCGTAGATTTTCAGCTTCTTGATCTGGGCGCGCGCCAGGCGGTTGCGGGGGAGCATCCCCTTGACGGCCTTGCGCAGCACTTCGGTCGGGCGCCGCTCGAGCTCGTCGCGCAGCGGCCGGCTCTTGAGCCCGCCCGGGTAGCCCGAGTGGCGGTGGTACATCTTCGCGTCGAGCTTGTTGCCCGTGACGTGGATCTTCTCGGCGTTCACGACCACGACGAAGTCACCGGTGTCGACATGGGGCGTGTACTGGGGCTTGCCCTTGCCGCGCAGCGTGTCGGCGATCTGCGTAGCCAGACGCCCGAGCGTCTTTCCTTCGGCGTCGACGAGGTACCAGCGGCGCTCGACTTCACCGGGCTTTGCGTTCCAGGTCTTCATTCGTGTCTCGACAGAGAAGCGGCGGACTGCTGTCCGCCGGCCGGGCAGTGTACCAACGATCACGTGGCGGGCTCGGCCAGCGAGGCAGGCGGGCTGCCGGAAAGCGCGATCCAGAGCGCGGGCAGCGCTACGGCCACCGCGCCGCCAAGCGCGACGCTGTTTCTGCCCTCGTGCGAGTACGCCAGGCCGCCGAGCAGCGCCAGCGCCGCGCCGGTCGAGCCGGAGAGCAGGTCGTTGAAGCCGATCAGTCGCCCCCGCTCGGCCGGCAGGGCAAGGTCGACCAGCTCGGAGGTCGCGGCGACGTACGAGAAGCTCCAGCCGAGGCCAAGCCCGAACAGCGCGACGCCCGTGGCGAAGACGCTCATCGTCCAGGCGAGCCCGAGCGTCGAGACGGCCATCACCGCCAGGCCGCCGACGAGCGCGACGCGGCGGCCAAGCCGGTCGATCAGGTCGCCGACGACGAGCACGAGCCCATACATGCCGACGATGTGCGCGCTGATCACCGGGAAGACGTCGGACTGCATGTGACCCTGGCCGACCATCATGTACCCGGTCAGGTTCATCACGGCGACCATCACCGAGAAGCTCGCCAGCGCGCCGACCAGGGCGGTCGGGACGCCGGGGCGCCGCAGGATCTCGCGCAGCGCGGCGGGCTCTTGCCGGGTGGTTCCCGGCGCGCGGCGAGCGATCTTGCCGGGGTCGGGCCTGACGGCGAGGACGAGCACGAGCCCGACGACCATGATCGCGGCAGCAGCCAGCCAGGGCACGACCAGCGCGTTCGCGTCCAGTTCCTTCCCGGCGAACAGCGGGCTGAAGACGGTCGGGCCGAGGATCGCGCCGAAGACGGCGCCGAAGAGGACGAGCGAGATTCCGCGCGCCCGCCGCTCGGGCGGGTACATGTCGCCGGCCGCCGTGCGGGCCAGCAGGGCGATCCCCTGCGAGCCGCCGATTGCGGCGAAGCCGGTCACGAGCAGCACGGCCGAGTTGAGACCGCAGGCAAGCGCGGTCACGCAGCACCCGGCGATCCCGAGGCCGAAGCCGCCTGCGAGCACGGGAATCCGCCCGACCCGGTCCATCAGGCGACCGGCGGGCATGGCGCTGAGCGCGCCGGCCAGCAAAAAGATCGCCGGCCCAAGCCCGAGGATCCCCTCGATCCCTGTAACCAGCACGAGCGAGGTAGTCGCGACGGCGACGCCGAGCTGGAGCATCCCGGAGAGACAGGTGAGCGACCCCGCCAGCAGGATCGTGTTGCGGACGACGGGGTAGTCGTTCACGCCAGCAATCTTTGCAGGCCGTCGTGGAATGCCTGCGCGCCGCCGTGCGACGGGTGCCTGACGCCCGGCAAGCCGAGCGCCCGCTCGGCCAACCGTCCGACGGGGATCACACGACGACCTCGAGCGAGCTCCTCGAGGAACCGGCTCGACTCGTCGATCTCGACGCCAGTAGGCGGGCGGTTGCTGTCCGGCTGCGCGGTGCGGTGCGGATGCG
Source organism: Gaiellaceae bacterium (assembly GCA_035473395.1). Lineage (GTDB taxonomy): Bacteria > Actinomycetota > Thermoleophilia > Gaiellales > Gaiellaceae > AC-32. The sequence continues at coordinate 15,955 of DATIOF010000195.1, read as the reverse complement.
TCGGGACGACGTTCCAGCAGAGCGTCTGCTCTTCGAGCCCGAGCTCGACAAGAGTCCGGCGGACGATGGTGGCAGTCGCCTCCGCCGGCCCGCGGCCGGTCAGCTGGCGCTCCGAGGTGAACGGAATCCCCGACACGCGGGCGCCGCGGTATCCGGCCGCCTCGCCGACGAGTAGCAGCGGGGCGGTTTCGCGCGCCTCCAGGTAGGTACGGAGCCGGTGGCACCGCGCGTCGGCGCCGTGGCCGTCACGATAGAAGTTGAACGTCGCGCCGATCCTGGCGCGGCGCAAGCGCTCGATGAGCTCCTCCATCAACATCCGCACTCTGACGGACGGCGGCCAGCAGCCGACGGAGGTCGCGCACGAGGTCGCCGCCTTCCTCTCGGCCGCGAAGCACTCGCTCGACCTCGCGCAGTACGACTTCAACCTCGGCCCGGAGACGGGCGCCGTGGTGGGCGGGGCGATCAAGGACGCGCACGCCCGCGGCGTCGCGGTGCGGATCCTCTACAACGTCGACCACGCCAACCCGATCCCGGTGCCGCCGCCGCCGGAGCCGGACACGCAGCTGATCGCCGCCCTCGAGGTGCCGGCCAAGGCGATCGCGGGCGTCCCCGACCTGATGCACCACAAGTTCGTCGTGCGCGACAACGAGACCGTGCTGACCGGCTCCACCAACTGGACCGACGACTCCTGGTCTCGGCAGGAGAACGTGGTCGTGACCGTGGCTTCGCCCGAGCTCGCGCACGCCTTCACGCTCGACTTCGAGGAGCTGTGGCGCGACGGTGACGTCGAGAAGAGCGGCTTCGTCGAGCCCCGGCCGGTCGACGTCGACGGGGTCCGCTTGCGGCCGTGGTTCACGCCCGGCTTCGCGGACGCCCTGACCGCGCGGATCGCCAAGAAGATCGGGCACGCACAGAAGGTGCGGATCTGCTCGCCGGTGATCACGTCGGCGCCGGTGCTCGCGACGCTGGCGCAGCGGATCGCGGACGGAAGCGGCGACATCGCCGGCTGCGTGGACGCGACGCAGGTCGACGACGTGATCCGCCAGTGGCAGGCGGACGGCAACGTGTCGTGGAAGCTGCCGCTCCTGCATCAGGTGTTGGCCGGGTCGTTCACGGGCAAGCGCTCCGAGCACTGGCTGCCGACCGGGAGCCTGCACAACTTCATGCACGCGAAGCTGGTCGTCGCCGACGACGTGGTCTTCACCGGCTCGTTCAACCTCTCGCACTCGGGCGAGAAGAACGCCGAGAACGTGCTCGAGCTCGAGGATCCAGAGCTTGCGCGGCGCTTGAGCGCGTACGTGGACGAGGTGCGTGCGCTGTACCCCGCGTTCGGCTCCCAGGCCAATTCTGCCGCCTGAGCGCTCGCGGCAACCGTCCGGGTCGCCCCCTACAGCCATGCCTGTGGAGAAAGCGTCACACCTTCGGCACGAACGACACGGCCATCCCGGCCGGTCGCCGGGGTCGCCGGGGACAGTCCCCGGTTACTCCCACTCGATCGTCGACGGCGGCTTCGACGTGATGTCGAGCACGACCCGGTTCACGGCCGGAACCTCGTTCACGATCCGCGACGAGATCGTCTCGAGCAGGTCGTACGGCAGCCGGGCCCAATCAGCCGTCATCGCGTCGTCGCTCGTCACCGCGCGCACGACCACCGGGTAGCCGTACGTCCGCTCGTCGCCCTGCACGCCGACCGACCGGATCGCCGGCAGCACCGCGAACGACTGCCACAGCTCGCGATACAGGCCGGCGCGCCGCACTTCCGCCTGCAGGATCGCGTCGGCCTCGCGCAGGATCTCGAGCCGCTCGCGCGTCACCTCGCCGATGATCCGGATCGCCAGCCCCGGGCCTGGGAACGGCTGGCGCCAGACCATCCGCTCCGGCAGCCCCAGCTCCTCGCCCACGCGCCGCACCTCGTCCTTGAAGAGCAGGCGCAGCGGCTCGACGAGCTCCATCTCCATGTCCTCGGGCAGACCCCCGACGTTGTGGTGCGACTTGATCGTCGCCGCGACCGAGGCGTCCCCGCCGGACTCGATCACGTCCGAGTAGAGCGTGCCCTGGACCAGGTGCTTGATCTCGCCGAGTCGGTTCGACTCCTCCTCGAAGACGCGGATGAACTCCTCGCCGATCGCCTTGCGCTTCTCCTCCGGGTCCGACACGCCGTCCAGACGCGCGAGGAACCGCTCCTGTGCCTGCACGTGCACGAGCGGCACGTGGAAGTGGCCCTCGAACGTCTCGACCACCTGCACCGCCTCGTCCTTGCGCATGAAGCCGTGATCGACGAAGACGCAGACGAGCTGGTCGCCGACCGCCTTGTGCACGAGGAGCGCCGCGACCGCCGAATCGACGCCGCCCGACAGCGCGCAGAGGACGCGGTCGGAGCCGACCTGCGCCCGGATCCGCTCGACCTGCTCCTCGATCACGGCCGCGGCCGTCCAGGTCGGCGGCGCGTCGGCCACGGCGTAGAGGAAGTTCTTCAGCACTTCCTGGCCATTGGGCGTGTGCACGACCTCCGGATGGAACTGGACCCCGTAGAGCCCGCGCTCCGGATCCTCGAAAGCGGCGATCGGCGCCGCCGACGAGCCGGCCGTCACGCGCGCCCCGGACGGCGGCGCCGTGACCGAGTCGCGGTGGCTCATCCAACCGGTCTGCTCGGCCTCGAGCCCCGCGAACAGCGCGCTCTCGGGCTCGGCGCGCACGTCCGTCTTGCCGAACTCCGAGACGCCGGTGCGCTCGACCGTGCCGCCGAGCTCCTGCGCCATCAGCTGCATCCCGTAACAGATGCCGAGCGTCGGAACGCCGAGCTCGAACAGGCCGGGATCGATCTGCGGCGCGCCTGCCGCGTAGACCGAGGCCGGCCCGCCGGAGAGCACCAGCGCCCGCGGCCGCCGAGACCGCGCCTCCGCGGCCGAGATCGAATGCGGAACGAGCTCCGAGTAGACCCGCGCCTCGCGCACGCGGCGCGCGATCAGCTGCGCGTACTGACCGCCGCAGTCGAGCACCAGCACCGGCCGGTCTTCAGGCGAAGGCTCCGGCGTGGGCAGCGGTACGACCTGCCCCAACTACCCCATCCCGATGCGCTGGGCCTGCTGCAGGGACTTGCCCTCGGTCTTGATCGACGGCGCGAGCATCACCTCGGCCTTCTGGAAGTCGTGGATCGACTCGTAGCCGCAGGTCGCCATCGACGTCCGCAGCGCGCCCATCAGGTTGAGCGTGCCGTCGTTCTCGCGGGCCGGGCCGATCACGATTTCCTCAAGCGTCGCGTTCTGCTCGACCGCCACCCGCGCACCCCGCGGCAAGGTGGGATGGAAGGTCGCCATGCCCCAGTGGTAGCCGCGGCCCGGCGCCTCCTTGGCTCTGGCCAGCGGCGAGCCGACCATCACCGCGTCGGCGCCGCAGGCGATCGCCTTGGAGATGTCGCCGCCCGTGCGCATGCCGCCGTCGGCGATCACGTTGACGTACTTGCCGGTCTCGAGCAGATGTTGGACCCGCGCCGCCGCCGCGTCCGCGATCGCCGTCGCCTGCGGGACGCCGACGCCGAGCACGCCGCGCGTGGTGCACGCCTGGCCCGGCCCGACGCCCACGAGGACGCCCTCGGCGCCGGTGCGCATCAGGTGAAGGGCCGTCTGGTACGAGGCGCAGCCCCCGACGATGGTCGGGATCGGCAGCGAGGCGATGAACTCCTTCAGGTTGAGCGCGTGGCCGTTCGAGGAGACGTGCTCGGCCGAGACGACGGTGCCCTGGATGACGAGCACGTCAAGCCCGGCCTCGAGCGCGATCTCGTAGTGGTCGCGCACCTTCTGGGGCGTCAGCGACCCGGCGGCAAGCACGCCCGCGGCCTTAATCTCCTCGATCCGCTGGGCGATCAGCTTCGGCTCGACCGGCCGTGCGTAGATCTCCTGCATGCCGCGCGTCGCCTGCTCCTTCGTCAGCTTCGAGATCTTCTCCAGCTCACGCTCCGGCTTCTCGTAGCGAGTGAAGATCCCCTCGAGGTTGAGCACCCCGAGGCCGCCGAGCTTGCCGAGCTCGATCGCGACTGCCGGCGAGACGACGCCGTCCATCGCCGAGGCCAGTAGCGGCAGCTCGAGCAGGTGAGGGCCCAGCTGCCAGCCGATGTCGACGTCCTGGGGATCGCGCGTCCGCCTGGACGGCACGATCGCGATGTCGTCGAACCCGTACGCCTGTCGCGCCTTCTTGCCCCGGCCGATCTCGATCTCCACGCCCGCTACCTCCCCTGGATGCAGAAAGGCCCAGGCGCCGTTCCGATCGCCTGGGCCGAAAAACCGTTCTCGCTGCCGTCTCTCAAGTGGACGGCGATGGTACCACCGTCTTCAGACGACTCAGTGTCGCCGCAGGTACGGAACGCAGAAGGCGTTCGGGCAGTGCAGGCCCTTTACCTGAAGGCCGTCGACGTCGCGGTAGCTGACGAACGGCAGGCCGTCTGCGCCGACCGTGATCGACGTGCTCCAGCCGACGTTGCCGGGCGTGTCGACCGCGACCGAGGTGACCGCGTCGCAGAGCACGTCCACGCAGTGCGCGACCTTCAGGTCCTGCGACCCGCCCGCGCCGTCGTAGTAGCTGATCACGCCGAGCCCGTCGACGCCGAGCGTGATCGCCGAGTACTCGCCCTTGATCCCCGCGTCGACCGACTGCGTCGTCGCCGTCGAACAGGTGACGTTGGAGCAGTGGGCCACGTTCAGGCCGCCGCTGACGCTGCGGTAGCTGATCAGGCCGAGGCCGTCGGAGCCGATCGTCAGCGAGGTGTAGAGGCCGACGGTGCCGGTGCTGTCGAGAGTCGTGGCGGTGGCGGTCGCGCAGAGCGCGTCGGCGCAGTGGGCGACCTTCAGGTCGGCGTTTCCGCTGTCGAAGTAGCTGACGAGCGGGAGCCCGTCGGCGCCGATGGCGAGCGAGGCGTAGGCGGTGGCCGTCGAGTCGATCGGGTTCGAGGTCGCGGCCGAGCAGAGCACGTTCGAGCAGTGCGCAACCCGGAGCTGGCCGTTGTCGACGTACGCGATCAGGCCGAAGCCGTCGAGCCCGACCGTGGCGGAGGTGTAGTCCTGGACGACGGTGCCGCTCGAGACGATCGTGGCCTTCGTGGAGGCGGTGCAGGCGACGTTGGAGCAGTGGGCTGCTTTGAGCGCGCCGTTGGTGGCGTCCACGTAGCCGATCAGGCCCAGCCCGTCCGAGCCGATCGTGACTGACGGATAGCGGCCGACGTCGGCTACGGATGCGTCGACGGTCGTGCTGGTCTTGCTCGAGCACGCTGCGTCGTTGCAATGCACGACGACGAGGCTCTTCGTAGCGTCGTCGAAGACCGCGACGAGCGGGAAGCCGTCGGCGCCTGCGGTGACCGAGGAGTGCGCGCCTCCGGCATCGACGGTCACCCGCGAGACGTTCGCGCGGCCTAGGTTCAGCAGGCCGAAGCCTCCGGGCGGCCCGATGGGGCCCTGCAAGCCGGTCGTCCCCTGCGGGCCGGCGGGGCCGGTGACGCCCTTGAAGCCTCGGAGGCCCTGAATTCCTTGCGCGCCCTGCGGGCCGGCGGATCCGGCCGGGCCGCGCGCGCCCTCGGCGCCGGCGGGGCCGGCCGGGCCACGTACCGCGACGGGGAGCACCGAGGCGGGGAACTTGCCGTTCTTGCCGAGCGGGAGCAGCTTGCCGGCCTTCGGCTTCTTCGAGGCCGCGATGCCGCCGACCTTGGCGGCGTTCTTGGCGAACAGCGCGACGCGGACCGCGCTTCCCGCGATCCCGTTGGGCGTGGCGCTCAAGACTGCGACCACCAGCGCGGCCGCAGACAGCACCACAGGCAGGCGCTGACGATTCATCGCCTGGCAGATATCGGCCGACGCCGGAAGCTGCTTTAGCTGCCGACCGCTTCGAGCTGCGCCACGTCGACCGAGCCGATCAGGCGGCCGGCCTCGCGCGGCTCGAACCTGCCCGCGCCGATCTCGAGCGTCGAGGCGGCCCCGGCGGCCACGGCGGCACGCAGCGCCTCCTCATCGGAGCGGCCGTCGAGCCGCGCGGCGACGAAGCCGGCGAGCAGCACGTCGCCGGAGCCGACCGCGGACACGGGATCGACCCGCGGCGCGATCGCGCGGTAGCGGCTCGAGTGCCGCTCGGCCCGCAGCAACGCCCAGCAACCGGACTCCCGTGTGATCAGAACGTTCCTCGCCCCCAGCTCGGCGATCGTCTCCAGGCCGGTGAGGAAGTCGTCGTCGTCATTGAACTCCTGGCCGACGAGCGCCTCCGCCTCGCGCTCGTTCGGCGAGACCAGCAACGGCTCGGCCTGCACGCCGAGGCGCAGCGGCTCACCTTCGGAGTCGAGCACGGTCTGCGCGCCGCGCCGGTTGAGCTCGCGCACGGCCTCCGCGTAGAACCCGTCGTCGATCCCGCGGGGCAGCGAGCCCGAGAAGACGACGTAGTCGGCGCCCTGCGAGAGGTAGACGAGCTTCTCCAACAGCATCTCGAGCTCCTCGGGCGAGACGTGCGGGCCCCACTCGTTGACCTCGGTGTAGCTGCCGCCGGTCGGGTCGACGATCGCCGTCGAGGTGCGCGACTCGTCGTCGATCCGGACGAAGTCGTTCAGGATCGCCTCGGCCGTCAGCTCCTCGACGATGCGCGTGCCGGTGCGGCCGCCGGCGAGCCCGGTGGCGACAACGGGCACGCCCAGCCGCTTCAGCGCGCGGGCGATGTTGATCCCCTTGCCGCCGGCGAGCGTCAGCCCCGCGCTCGCGCGGTGACGCTGGCCGCGCTGGAAGTTCGGGACGGTCAGCGTGCGGTCGATCGCCGCGTTCATGGTCACCGTGACGACTACGAGAACCACCCGGTCATGTGGTGGAGGGTACGTGTCGCGTACCAGCCGACGCGACCGGCCACGCCGGGACGCGCGACGGCGCGCGACGCGACGAGCGGCACGACCCCGACGAGCTTGCCGCGCTGGTAAATCCGGACCTGCCCCAGGGACTGTCCCCGGGACACGGGCAGCTCGGCCGCGTCCGTGGCGACGATCCTCCGGACGACCGGAAAGCCGACCCGCAGCGACGGCGCCAGCGAGGCAGCCGCGACCAGCGCGACCGGCTCGCGCCCGTAGCCGACCCCCGCGCGGGCGTAGGCGTGACCCTTCGTGACGACGGTCGCCCCGCGATACCGGGAAAAGCCCCAGTCGAGCAGCTTCCCCAGGTCGGCGTTCCGCTCGTAGCGGTCCGGGCTGCCGAGCAGCGTCGCGTAGACCGTCACCGCGCCGCGCCGCGCGGCCGCGACCTCGTTCCACCCGGCGGCCGAGGTGTGACCGGTCTTGACGCCGAAGATGCCCGGGTAGCTCGAAAGCAGGTCGTTCCAGGTGTGCAGCGTGTGTCCGCCCGAGATCGACGCCGCTCGCCGGCGGACGATCTGCCGCACGAGCGGGCGGTGCATCAGGATCCGCGCGAGCAACGTCACGTCGTGGGCGCTCGAGACGTGCCCCGTCGCGTCGAGCCCGTCCGGCCGGACGTAGTGGGTGTCGCGCAGGCCGAGCTGCCGCGCCCGCTGGTTCATCAGCGCGACGAAACGCTCCTCGCTTCCCTTGCCCACGTAGTCGGCGAGCGCGTCGGCCGCGTCGTTGGCGCTCTGGATCAGCGCAGCCTCCAGCAGCTCGCGGACGGTCAGCCGCTCGCCCGCCCGCAGGCCGGCGCTCGACTCGCCGACGGCGGCGGCGCGAGCGCTGACGGTGACGACGTCGGACGGCCGCGTCCGCTCGACCGTCAGCAGCACGGTCATCAGCTTCGTGATGCTGGCGATCGGCACGCGTTCGCGCGCGTTTCGGGCGGCGAGGACCTCGCCGGTCACGCCGTTCTCGACGACGTAGGCGCGGCCGGTCACCTGCGGCGGAGCCGCAAGCACGGGAGCCGCGAGCGCAAGGGCCGCGGCGGCAAAGAGGAGGCCCTTCAAGCGGGCGGCAGTCTACGGTTATTTGACTCTGATCCGCTGGCCGACGACCAGGTTCGTCGGCTCGATCCCGGGGTTCAGCGCCATCAGCTGCGCGACGGTCGTGCTGTACTTGATCGCCACGTCGCTGAGCGTCTCGCCGGCTCGCAGGCGATAGAAGCGCCTGCGCTTGACCGGAACCGGAGTCGTGGCGGTCTGGGTCGGCACGGTCTGCGTCAGCACGCCCGTCGTCGCCGGGGCGGGATCGCTCTGCAAGCCGGAGCGAACGAGCAGGACGGCAATCGTGACCGCCAGCAGGAACGCCGCGGGAGCGCCGTAGCGCTTCGCCTCGCGTCGCCAGCCGCGCTCCACCGGCTACCAGCCGGAGACGGCCCAGACCTCGCGCCGCAGCCGGGCGGCTTCGGCCGAGGCCGCCGCACGCCAGTCTTCCTGGCCGTTGCGAAAGGCGTAGATAACGCTCCGCGAGGCGTTGACGAGCGCGCTCGCCGGGCCGCTCGTGAAGGCGCGGGCGAGATCGGCCGGCGTCGCTCCCTGCGCGCCGACGCCCGGCAGCAGCAGGATCGCCTGCGGCAGCAGCCGGCGCGCCTCACGGACCGCACGCGGGTGGGTCGCGCCGACGACCGCGCCGACGCTCGACAGCCCCCGCTCGCCGACCAGCTCCTCCCCGAGCTCGTGCACGAGCAGGGCGACGTGGTGCCAGACCGGGTGCCCGTCGGAGAGCTTCAAGTCCTGGATGTCGGCGCCGCCCTCGTTCGAGGTCTTGACGACGCAGAAGATCCCGGCGCCGTGACGGCGGCACGCACCGAGGAACGGCTCGAGCGAGTCGCGGCCGAGGTACGGGTTGACCGTCATCGCGTCGGCGACCGGCGGGCCCTCGCCGCGCGGCTCGAGGTAGGCGGTCGCGTACGCGCGAGCCGTCGACCCGATGTCGCCGCGCTTCGCGTCGGCGAGCACGACCAGGCCGGCCGAGCGCGCGTAGGAGCAAACGGCCTCGAAGGCGCGCAGGCCGTCGGCGCCGAGCGCCTCGAAGAAGGCCAGCTGCGGCTTCACCCCGACGACGTGCGGCGCGACCGCGTCCACGATCCCGCAGCAGAAGCGCTCGCAGGCCTCGGCCGCCGCGTCAGGCGAAAGATGCGCGTCGCCGGCCAACTCGACCGGCAGCAGGTCCGGCCGGGGATCGAGGCCGACGAGAAGCTGTGAGCGCTTCCGCTCGACCGCCTCGGCGAGACGGTCGGGAAAGAGCGCGGTCGCGACTGCAGGCTCGGCCCCCACCAGGCTCAGAGGCTAGCGCGAGCCTCGGCCGGGAAACGAGTGAGGGCCGCTTTCGCGGCCCTCACGCAAACCTTCGGAAGCCCGGGCTAGAACCCGCCGCCACCGCCGCCGCCGGTCTTGACCGCGGTCTTCAGCGAGCTACCTGCGGAGAACTTCGGGACGGTCGCTGCAGGGATCGTCACCTTCTCGGTGGGGTTGCGAGGGTTGACGCCCTGGCGCTCCTTGCGGAACTGCGTCGAGAACTTCCCGAAGCCGGTGAAGTTGACCTCGCCGCCGCTCTTCAGCGTGTCGGTGATCGAATCGAGCACCGCATCCACTGCCTCGGCCGCGTCGCGCCTCGACAGGTTTGCCTTCTGGGCCACCTTGTCGACGAACTCTTGTTTCGTCACAGTCGCTCCTCTCCTCCCGGTTGCCGGGTTGGGATCACGGCGCAAGACCCTAGCAGGGTTCAGCTTTCGGCTCAACCATGCGGTTTTGCGGCGCTTTTGGACAGTTCTAGCAACTCGGTCGGCCGGAACAGCGCACGCAAACGGACTCCGGCGCGGGCGAGAGCGTCCGCTCCACCCTCCTCACGGTCGACCACGCAGACCGCCGTTCCGACCTCGAGGCCGGCCTCGCGCAGGGCCTCGACGGCCTCGATCGCGGCGCCGGCGGAGGTGACGACGTCCTCCACCAGGCAGACGCGTTCGCCCGGCTCGAAGAACCCCTCGAGCCGGTTGGCGGTGCCGTACTCCTTCGCCTCCTTGCGCACGATCAGGAAGGGCAGGCCCGAGGCGAGTGAGGCCGCCGCCGCAAGCGCGACCGCGCCAAGCTCGGGGCCCGCGAGGCGTACGGCGTCCGGTTCGTGCTCGCTCACCGTGTCGGCAATCAGCTCGCCCAGCGGGCCGAGCAGCTCGGGCACGGTCTCGAAGCGGTACTTGTCGAGGTAGTACTGCGAGCGCCGTCCCGAGCGGAGCACGAAGTCGCCCTCGAGATAGGCGTGGTCGCGCAGCGCCGCGCCGAGCTCTGCCCGGTCCACTAGCCGCGGGCCGCCGCGAGCAGCTCGCGCGCGTGAAGCAGAAGGGGCACGGCCTCGGGCGAGCCCTGCGCGAAGGTCACGAGCGAGCCGTCGTCGAAGTAGAGCTCGACCCGGTCGCGGCTGCGGCCGGAACGCCGGCGCAGCATGACGGCGCCCACCGCGGAGCCGATCGCCGCGCCGACGGCCAGAGCCTTACGTGCTCTCATCGGTCTTCTTCCGTGAGGTGGACGCGGGCTTGGCCGGCGCGCGCCTGGTGCGCGGCTTCGGCTTGGGCTTGGGTGCGGCGAGGCTGCGGAGCGCGCTCTTCAGGTCGTAGAAGACGAGCCCGGCCGTCGGCCCGGCGCCGGTGGTCGCTGCGATCAGGCGCTCCTCGTCGCGGACGACGAAGACGCTGCCGTCGCCGAGCGTCGCGTCGAGCTGGACGAGGTCCTGGTCGCGCTGCGCATCGGCCTGGCGGAAGAGCTCGAGGGCGGCGCGCGCGATGCGGGCGGCGCGCTCGTCGTCGACCGTCGCGGCCTGTACGGCGCCCTCCCGGTCGAGCACGACGGCAGCCTCGACCTGGGTCGAGATCTCGGTCAGGTGAGCGAGCGCATCGGCGGCCGGCGGCACGCGGTTGACGCTAACAGACACATACTCCGGGCTGATGCCGTCGCTGCCCAAGCCGCTCGCCAAGTTCTACGCAGACCGCGGCCCCCACCTCGCGGCGATGATCGCGTACTTCGCGCTGCTCTCGTTCGTGCCCCTCCTCTTCCTGACGATCTCGCTGCTCTCCCTCGCCGGCAGGCCCGACGAGTCGAGCTACCTGGTGACGGAGCTGAAGCGCGCCTTCCCGGGCAGCTCGATCTCCAGCATCGTCCACGCGGTGCGCGCGATCCAGAATCACGCGACCGTGCTCGGGATCCTCGGAGCGGCTGGGCTGCTCTGGACGTCGCTCTCGCTCTTCAGCGTGCTCGAGTCCGCGTTCAACATCGTCTACGGGCAGCCGAACCGGTCCTTCCTGCGCGGCAAGCTGCTCGCGGTCGGGCTGATGCTGATCTCGCTGGTGACGCTCTTCTTCGGGCTCCTGGCCGGCTCGTTCGGCTTCGATCTGCTCAAGCGCTACGCGGCGTCGGTTGCCGGCAACTCGTACGTGGCGTACGGGCTGTCGGTGGCCGTCTCGACGATCTCGGTCTTCGTCTTCCTGTTAGCGATCTACTACCTGCTGACGAACGTCGAGCACTCGTTCAGGGACGTGCTCCCCGGCGCGATCGTGGCGGCGGTGCTGCTCGAGGCGAGCTTCCAGGTGCTGCCGCTCTACGTGCGCTACTCGGGCAACGTGGTGGCGCTGAAGGCTCTCGGCGGGCCGGCCCTGTTGCTCGTCTGGCTGTACGTGATGGCGAACGTGATCGTCTTCGGCGCCGAGGTGAACTGGCGCTACGCGCAGAAGCACCGCCCGCCGAGCGCCGACGAGCAAGAAGCCGCCGGGCTGGCCTAAAACGCCCGAGCAGTGACTGTCACTGTGACTGTCCCTGTGACTGTCCCTGTGTCTGTCCCTGTGTCTGTCCCCGGAGGCTCTCGGCGGCGCGGGCGCGGTGGGAGTTCCGGCGCTTCCAGTCGTTGCCGAGCTCGGCCACCGTCTCGCTCTCGCCGCCCGGGACGAAGACGGGGTCGTAGCCGAATCCCTCCGACCCGCGCGGCTCCCTGGCGATCCGGCCCTCGAGTACGCCGGAGCCACGCAGCTCCTCCCCGCCCGGCCCGATGAGCACGAGCTCACTGACGTAGCGGGCACGCCGGTCCTCGACGCCCTCGAGCTCGCGCAGCAGCCGCCCGATCGCCTCGACGCCCTCGGCGCCGTACCGGGCCGAGCGCACGCCCGGCGCGCCGCCGAGCGCCGCGACCTCGAGCCCCGAGTCCTCGCCGAGCATCCAGGCGTCCGCGGGCCCGACCTCACGCCCGTAGACCGCCTTGCCGCGGGCGTTCTCGTAGTAGCTGTCGCTGCCCTCCTCCGGATAGCCGTCCGCCTCGAGCAGCTCGAGCTCCCAGCCGGGCAGCAGCGCCGAGAGCTCCCGCAGCTTGTTCGCGTTCTGGGAGCAGAGGCGAACCGTCAGTCGCTCCAGCGGACCTCCAACACGTGCTCGAGCTCCGAGAGCTGCGTGACGATCGACGGCGCGTCCGCCCTCGGCGGGAGCGTCACGTCCATCAGCGCCGTCCGCCGGTCGGCCTCTTGCCCGACCTCGAGCGACTGCAGCCGGCCGCCAAGCGACTCCAGCTTCTCGATCACGGGCGCGGGGCTCTCCCCTGTCGACAGCTGCACGAGCAGACGGTCGGTCGCGGGCCGGTAGCGCGTCATGACCTTGAACGCGACGATCCGCAGCGGCCAGAGCGAGAAGAGGACGAGCGCGGTCGTGATCACCGCTGCCGAGTAGTACCCCGCGCCGGAGGCCATCCCGATCGCCGCCACCACCCAGAGCGTCGCGGCCGTCGTCAGCCCCCGTACCGAGAAGCCCTGCCGGATGATCGCGCCCGCGCCAAGGAAGCCGACCCCCGTCACGATCTGCGCGGCGATCCGGGTCGGATCGATCGAGCTGCCGCGCGACACGAACTCGGCGAAGCCGTACGCCGAGACGAGGGTGAAGAGGCAGGAGCCGACCGAGACGAGCAGATGCGTCCGGAAGCCGGCCTCGCGGTCGCGCAGCTCCCGTTCCAGCCCGACCGCGCCGCCGAGCCCCGCCGCCACGGCTACGCGCAAGATCTCCTGCCCCCACGTCAGCGACGGGATGTCAAGCAGGAGCATCGAGCGCCGCCTCCTGGGCCGCGCGAATCGTCGCGATCCCCGCAGCGCCGAGATCCAGCAGCTCGTCGAGCTGCTCGCGGTCGAAGGTGGCCCGCTCGGCGGTCGCCTGCACCTCGACCAGCCGCTCGTCGCCGGTCATGACGAGGTTCAGGTCAACCTCCGCGCCCGAGTCTTCGACGTAGTCCAGGTCGAGCAGCAGCTCGCCGCCGACGATCCCCAGCGAGACGGCCGCGACCGACTCCGGCAGCGCCCGCGAGAGCCCCGCCTTCCCCAGCGCCCGCGCGGCCGCGACCCACGCGCCGGAGATCGACGCGCAGCGCGTGCCGCCGTCGGCCTGCAGCACGTCGCAGTCGACCCAGAGCGTCCGCTCGCCGAGCGCCTCGAAGTCGAGCACCGAGCGCAAGGCGCGGCCGATCAGCCGCTGGATCTCGACCGTGCGGCCCTTCTGCTTGCCGGCGCTCGCCTCACGCTGCGTCCTCTCGCCGGTCGAAGCCGGCAGCAGCGAGTACTCGGCCGTCAGCCAGCCGCGGCCCTGGTCGCGCATCCAGCGCGGCACGCCCTCGTCGAGCGACGCCGTGCAGAGCACCTTCGTCTTCCCCTGCGAATAGAGCACCGACCCCATCGGCTGCTCGAGGTAGTCGACGACGATCTCGACCGGACGCAGCTCATCCGAGCGTCGGCCCTCTCTCATGCGACGACCAGATCGGCGACGTCGACGTGCTCGACCTCGCCGAGGGGCAGCTGCAGGAAGCGCTCGCCGAGCGCCCGGAACACGGCGGGGTCGCCGGTGGTGAGGAAGCGGTACGAGCCCTCGCGCGACTCGTCGTTCTCGATCCCCTTGCGCGCAAGCGTCTCGGCGACCTCGCGCGCCGTCTCCTCGGCCGAGAAGACGAGCGTCACCCCGCGGCCGAAGATGCGCTGGAAGATTGGCCGGATCAACGGGTAGTGCGTGCAGCCGAGGATGACCGTGTCGACGCCCGCCTCCTTCAGCGGCGCCGCGTACTCGCGCACCGCCTCGGTCGTCTCGGCGGAGAACGGGTCGTCGCTCTCGATCAGCGGCACCAGCCGCGGGCACGCGACCGGGACGAGCTCGGCCCCGGCGTCGAGCGCGTGCACGAGCTCCGAGTAACGGCCGGCGTCGACCGTCGCCTGCGTGGCGAGGAGGCCGATCCGCCGGTTGCGCGTCCCCTGCACGGCCGCGTGGGCCTCGGGCGTGATCACGCCGACGACCGGCACCTCGAGCTCTTCCTGCAGCTGCGGCAGCGCGGCACCCGTGGCCGAGTTGCAGGCGACGAGCACGAGCTTCACGTCCTGCGCGGCGAGGTAACCGGCGATCTCGCGCGCGAAGCCGCGGATCTCCTCGAGCGGCCGCGGCCCGTATGGCAGCCGCGCGTGGTCGCCGAGGTAGACGAAGTCTTCGTGCGGCATCGTCACCAGGCACTCGTGCAGGACGGTTAGCCCGCCCACGCCCGAGTCGAACACGCCGATCGGCCTTGGGTCCACGCGGCGATTCTAGGAGGGCTTACCCCCTGGCGCGGGCGCCCAGTCCGAAGAACTCGCGCGAGCTGTCCCTGCCGACCAGCAGCCAGAGGACGAGTGCGTTCGTAAGAGCGATCAGCAATGCTCCGCCGAAGACGGTCCCACTCGAGCTGAACATGTAGACGACCGCGCCTACCAGCCCGATCACGGAGAGCGCGACCGTCACGTAGTAGCCGAACCGGCTTCCTCGCAGCAGCAGGATCGACGCGATCAGGAACACGATCCCGAAGACGAGGGCTCCCACTCCGAACGAGTCGTCCACCGAGCTCGCGACGGCGATCCCCAACACGCCGTAGAACCCCTCGAAGAGCGCCTTGCCGATGCCGATCATCCCCGCTAGGGCGACGGGAAACGGCGTGTCTCTCGATTCGAAGTCCAGCGGGTCGCTCATGGCACCTCTTCCTGGTCGGGACGCGCCAGTATCTCCCGTCCCGGCGCTTCGGCCAAGTGCGCTCGATCGACCGGTACGCTGACGTCCGCTTTGGGTCGGCGGGTCTTGCTCATCGTTGTTGCCTCGCTGGTCGCGCTCTGCGCGTCCGGGCGCGCGTCCGCGAGCACGCAGGAGCTGACGCTGCACATGGACGACGGCGTCGACCTCGCCGCGACGCTCTACGAGCCGAGCAACGCCCCGCCGCCGGCCGGCTATCCGGCGATCGTGCTCTTCCACGGGATCGGCGGGAAGCGCCAGGACCTCGCCGCGATCGCCCAGGGCTTCGACGACAACTTTGCGGTGCTCGCCTTCGATGCCCGCGGTCACGGCCAGTCGGGCGGGCTCGTCTCGATCGACGGCCCGCGCGAGATCGCCGACACCCGCGAGGTCTACGACCAGCTGGCCGCGCGCCCCGAGATCGACAAGACCCGGATCGGCGCCTGGGGAATCTCGCTGGGCGGCGGCGCGGTGCTCCGTTCCCTGGTGCAGGGCGTGCCGTGGAAGGCGGTCGAGACGGTCGAGACCTGGACCGACCTCTACAGCGCGCTCGCTCCGCAGAACCTGGCCAAGTCGGGCGCGATCTTCCAGTTCCTCAGCTCGGTGCCGGCCGACCGCCTCGATCCGAGCGTGACGGCGATCCGTGACGACGCGCTGACGAGCCGCAACCTCCCCGCGCTGCGCGACTGGACCGCGTTGCGCTCGAGCCGCAAGCTGCTGAAGACGGTCACGACGCCGGTCTTCATGTTCCAGGGCCGCCGCGACTTTGCCTTCGACATCGCCCAGGCGAAAGCGGGCTACGCGTTGCTGAAAGGCCCGAAGCGGCTCTACATCGGCGACTTCGGCCACGCGCCGTCGACGTTCCCCGGCCCCGACATCGCGCAGGTGACGACGCTCGGGAACGCGTGGTTCGCGCGCTATCTCGGGACCGCGGCAGGGACGATCGCGCCGATCTCGCTCGCGCCGAGCCCGTGGCGCGGCAAGCCGCGCACCTTCGCGAAGCTGCCGC
>DATIOF010000194.1:0-3770 GCA_035473395.1 Gaiellaceae bacterium | reverse complement strand
GGGCCGCCGCCCTCGCGGGTGGCGTGGCGCGCCAGGGCCTGGGCCAGCTGCGCCACGTTCTGCGCCACGGCATCGGACTTCTCGCGATAGGCCTGCGCGATGCCGGCCAGCACCTGGGCGAAGCCGGGCCGGCCGTAGCGCGGCGCCGGCGGGAAATACGTTCCACCCCAGAACGGCCTCGCCTCGCTGTCTAGGAACATTGTGAGCGGCCAGCCGCCCTGCTCGCCCAGACTGTGCAGCGCGCGCATGTAGATGGCGTCGATGTCGGGCCGCTCCTCGCGATCGACCTTGATGTTGACGAATAGCTCGTTCATGACGGCTGCGATGCCGGGGTCCTCGAAGCTCTCGTGCGCCATGACGTGGCACCAGTGGCAGGCCGCGTAGCCGACCGAGAGCAGGATCGGCCTGTCCTCCGCCCGCGCCGTCGCCAGCGCCTCGTCGCCCCACGGGAACCACTCGACCGGGTTGCCAGCGTGCTGGAGGAGGTACGGGCTCGTCTCTGACGCGAGCCGATTCACCTTTGTACGGTAACGGCGTGACTCTCCCGGGCGGCACCGTCACGTTCCTGTTCACGGACATCGAGGGGTCGACGCGACTCCTGCAGGAGCTCGGCGACGACTACGGGCAGGTCGTTGCCGATCATCGCCGCCTGCTGCGGGAAGCCTTCGTCGAGGCAGGCGGGAACGAGGTCGACACGCAGGGCGATGCGTTCTTCTATTCGTTCCCGCGCGCGCGTGACGCGGTCCGCGCGGCAGTTGCCGGCCAGCGCGCGCTCGCCGGGCACGAGTGGCCGCGCGCCGCTCAGGTGCTGGTGCGCATGGGCGTGCACACCGGCGAGCCAACGGTCGGCGACGAGGGCTACATCGGCCTCGACGTGGTTCGTGCCGCGCGGATCTGCTCGGCTGGGCACGGGGGCCAGATCCTGCTCTCGGAGACGACCCGCGCGCTGATCGGGAACGAGTTGCCCGAGGGCGTGACCGTTCGCGATCTCGGCCCTGCGCAGATGAAGGACATCCAGCACGAGCATGTCTTCGAGCTCGCGCTCGACGAGTCGAGCCGGTCGTTCCCGCCGCTGAAGACGCCGCTCACCGGCGAGGCCGCGTTCGAGAAGCGCTTCGACGACAAGATCGAGCGCTATGTCGAACGACAGCTCGACGCCGCGCTGAGCGGGTCGCCGACGGCGCAGGTCAAGTGGGCGGCCGGCGGGCTCTTCACGCTGGTGCTCGTCGTCGCCGCGATCGTGGCGATCGTCTTCCTGGTGAAGCTGGTCGTCTGATGCTCTCGCTCGAGACCGACCGGCTGCTCCTGCGCGCGCCTGTCCCCGAGGACGCGGACGCGCTGGCGCCGATGTACGCCGACCCCGAGGTGATGCGCTACGTCGGCGACGGCCGCACCCTGTCGCGCGCCGAGACCGAGCGCTCGGTCCGGCGCATGATCGAGCGCTGGGAGGCCGACGGCTTCGGGCTCTTCACCACGGTGCGCAAGGACGACGAGGCGGTGATCGGCCGCGTCGGCCTGCTCGTCTGGAACAGCGACACGTGGGAGCCGACCACGCGCGCCGAGGCTGCTGACGGGCCGAGCGAGGTCGAGGTCGGCTACACGCTCGGCCGCGACTACTGGGGTCAGGGCTTCGCCACCGAGGCGGCCGGGGCAGTGCGCGACTACGCGCTCGGCGAGCTCGGCGCCGCCCGGCTGATCGCGCTGATCATCCACGGCAACACCGCCTCCGAGAACGTGGCGCGCAAGCTCGGGCTCGAGTACGAGCGCAACATCATGCTCGGCCGGCGCGAGGCGCAGCTGTTCGCCCTCGAGCCGTGACGCTCGAAACCGAGCGCCTGGTTCTGCGCCGGCCGCGACTCGAGGATGCCCGCGCCTTCGACGCGTTCTGGCAAGACGAAGAGGCCTCCCGCTTCGTAGGGGGCACGAAGACACCCGCGGAGGTCGACGGCATGATGGACCGGACGGTTCGGCACTGGGACTGGTTCGGAATCGGGAACTTCACGGTCGAGCGACGCGAGGACGGCGCGATCCTCGGGCGGGTGGGCTTCCTGGTCTGGAACCCGGAGACGTGGGAGAGCGGCCACCGCGTTCAGCTCGAGCCGCCCTACGTGACCGAGCTCGGCTGGAAGCTCGGCCGCGCGGCCTGGGGACGCGGCTATGCGACGGAGGCGGCGCTCGCCTGCCGCGACTGGGCGCTCGGCGAGCTCGGGCTGACGCGCGTGATCTCCCTGATCGCGCTCGAGAACACTCCTTCGATCCGCGTCGCCGAGCGGATCGGCGAGAGCTTCGAGCGTGAGCTCGAGCCCAGCCCGTTCGAATTTCCGGCCGGCATGTGGTCGCTCGGTGAGAAGATCGGCTCGTGAACGATTCGCGGGAGCTGCTGCGCCGGACCGCCGAGCTGGCGGCCGACTACGTCGAGAGCCTCGGCGAGCGGCCGGTCTTCCCGCAGGTCACCCCCGAGCAGCTGAGAGAAGCGCTCGGCGGGCCGCTGCCCGAGGAGCCGCTGCCGCCGGAGCAGGTCGTCGAGGAGCTGGTCGCCGGCGCGCAGCCGGGCGTGGTCGCGCTGGGCAGCGGGCGCTACTTCGGCTTCGTGATCGGAGGCGAGCTGCCCGCGGCGCTCGCGGCGGACTGGCTCACGTCGACGTGGGACCAGAACGCCGGGCTCTACGTCGGCGGGCCTTCCGCCTCAGTCGTCGAGCAGGTCGCCCGCGAGTGGCTCGTCGACTTGTTGGGACTGCCGTCCGAGTCGTCGGTCGGCTTCGTCACGGGCACGCAGATGGCGCATGTGACCGGGCTCGCCGCCGCGCGGTGGCATGTGCTCGACGCTGTCGGCTGGGACGTCGGCGCCAACGGACTCACCGGCGCGCCGCCCGTGACCGTGATCGCCGGCGGCAAGCGTCACGTGACCGTCGACCGGGCGCTCCGCCTGCTCGGCCTCGGCGCCCCGACGGTCGTCGAGGCCGATTCGCAGGGACGGCTCGTGCCGGAGGCGCTGCGTGAGGCGCTCGGCGAGGGACCCTCGATCGTCTGTGCCCAGGTAGGTGAGGTGAACACCGGCGCCTTCGACCCGCTGCCGGATGTCGCCGACGCCTGCGAAGCGTCGGGGGCCTGGCTCCACGTCGACGGCGCCTTCGGAATCTGGGCCGCCGTCTCGCCCCGGCTGCGCCACCTCGTCGGCGGCCTCGAGCGCGCCGACTCGTGGACGACCGACGCGCACAAGTGGCTGAACGTTCCATACGACAGCGGCATCGTCATCGTGCGGCACGCCGCGGCGCACCGCGCGGCGATGAGTCAGAGCGCCGCCTATCTGATCGCCGCGCACGGCGAGCAGCGCGACGGGACGGATTGGGTGCCGGAAGCCTCTCGGCGCGCGCGCGTCGCGCCGGTCCATGCGGTCCTGCGCACGCTCGGCCGGAAAGGACTCGCCGAACTCGTGGAGCGGTGCTGCAGTCTTGCCATGCGGATGGCCGAGCGCCTGAGCGGGACGCCGGGCGTCACTGTTCTCAACGACGTCGTGCTGAATCAGGTCCTCGTGCGGTTTTCCGCCCCGGCTGTGTCGAGCGGCAACATCACCGAAAGGGTGATTGCGGGCGTACAGGCGGCTGGCGTGTGCTGGTGCGGTGGAACGGTGTGGGCCGGCGAACCGGCGATGCGCATCTCGGTGTCGAACTGGCGGACGCGCGAGATCGACATCGATCGGTCGGCCGCTTCGATTCTCGAAGCGCACGCCCGCGCGAGCGCGTAAGAGCGCAGGCTATTTCACAGGCACC
>DATIOF010000193.1:0-9924 GCA_035473395.1 Gaiellaceae bacterium | reverse complement strand
ACGAGCCCGATCACGCCGGGCACGTCGTCGTAGCGGAAGAACACCATCAGCGGCGCCAGCTCCATCTCCAGCTCGAAGCCGAGCGCGTTCACCAGCCAGTGCCGGTTCTCGTTGCCGATGATCGTGCCGGCCGCGCGGACGCCGTCGACCTCGACGCGAATCAGGTTCGTGAAGTCGCGGCTGCCGCGGCGGCGCGTCTCGGCGACCTCGATCCCGCGCTCCGCGGCGACCACCGGCGCGTTGACGTAGTTGACCGGCTGGTCGCTGCGTCCCTGGAAGGCGCCGTTGAGCGCGGCCACCGTCAGCAGGCGCGTGTCGTAGCCCGAGAGGGTGCCGTAGTAGGAGAGCGTGATCCGCTCCGCGCGGCCCTCGGCCAGCTCCATCGCCAGCCGGCCGAGCTTGGCGGCGAGCGGGACGAACGGGCCGAGCACCTCGAGGTCCTCGGCGCCGATCGAAGGAATGTTGACCGCGTTCGTGACTAGGCCGCCCTCGAGCGCGGCGGCCACCTGCTCGGCCACGATCACACCGGCGCGGTCCTGCGCCTCCTCGGTGGAGGCGGCCAGGTGCGGCGTGACGACGACGTTGTCGAGCTCGAGCAGTGGGCCGTCGTACGGCTCGCTGCCGAAGACGTCGATCGCGGCGGCGGCGAGCTTGCCCGAGCGCAGCGCCTCGACCAGCGCCTCCTCGTCGACGAGCTCGCCCCGCGCGGCGTTGATCACGCGGGCGCCATCGGGCAGCTTGGCGATCGCCTCGTGCCCGAGGAAGCCGCGGGTTTCGGGTGTGAGCGGCAGGTGCAGGGTCATGAACTCCGCCGCGGCGAGCACCTCGTCCGCGCCCTCGACGCGCTCGACGCCGAGCTCGCGGAACCGCTCCTTGGCGACGAAGGGGTCGTAGGCGACGACGCGCATCCCGAGCCCGAGCGCTCGCCGTGCCACCTGCTGCCCGATGCGGCCGAAGCCGAGGACGCCAAGCGTCTTGCCCTCGAGCTCGACTCCGCCCCAGGCCGAGCGCTCCCAGCGGCCCTGCTTCAGCGCCGCATGCGCTTGCGGGATGTTGCGGGCCAGCGCGACCAGCAGGCCGACCGTGTGCTCCGCGGCCGAGGTGACGGTGGACTCAGGCGCGTTGGCGACGACGATCCCGCGGCGCGTGGCGGCCTCGACGTCGACGTTGTCCACTCCCACGCCGGCGCGGCCGATCACCTTCAGCCGGTCCGCTCGCCCGATCAGGTCGGCGGTCAGCTTCGTCGCCGAGCGGATCACGATCGCGTCGTAGTCGCCGATCGTCTCGCCGAGGTCGCCGTTGCCGTCGACGTCCACGTCGAAGCGCTCGCGCAGGAGGTCGATCCCCGCCTGGGCGATCGGCTCCCGGACGAGGACTCTCACACCGGTGTGTGCTCGAAGGCCTCGAGCGCGCGGGTGACGGCGACGCCACGCTCGACCTCGGCTCCGAGCTCGAGCAGCCCCAGCTCGACCGCGGCGAGGGCGGTGGTGATGTCGAAGACGTCGTAGTAGCCGATGTGCCCGATGCGGAAGATCTTGCCCTTCAGCTCGCCCTGGCCCGGGGCGAGCGTGACGCCGTGGCGGTCGCGCAGCAGCAGCACGAGCTCGTCGGAGTCGATCCCGTCCGGCGCGTACGCCGCGGTGACGACCGCCGAGCTGTCGTCGTCCGGCGAGGAGAGCTGCAGTCCCATCGCCTTCAGCCCCTCGCGGCAGGCGCGGCCGAGACGGCGGTGCCGGTCGAAGGCGGCTTCGAGGCCCTCCTCCAGCAGCATCCCGAGCGCGACGTCCAGGCCGGCGACCAGCGAGACGGGCGGGGTGACCGGCGCGTCGAGGGTCTGCTGGCCCTTGCGCGTCTTCTCCCAGTCCCAGTAAAAGCGTGGCGAGGTCGAGCTCGCGGCGCGCTCCCACGCAGCGGGCGAGCCCGTCGTCATCGCGAGCCCGGGCGGCGTCATCAGGGCCTTCTGCGCGCCGGAGGCGACGACGTCGAGCCCCCAGGCGTCGGTCTCGAGCGGCACGGCGCCGAGGCTGGACACGGCGTCGACGACGCTCAGCGCGCCAGCGTCGCGCGCCACGGCCGCGAACGGCTGCGGGTCGACTACGACGCCGGTCGAGGTCTCGGAGTGCGTGAAGAACACCGCCGCCGCCTCGCGCTCGTGCAGCCGCTCGGCGACCTCGTCCGCGCTAGGGATCTCGCCCCAGGAGTAGCGGAGATGATCGAGCTCGACGCCGTAGGCCTTGGCCAGCGCCGCCCAGCGCTCGCCGAAGTAGCCGGCGGAGACCACGAGCACCGGGTCGCCGGGCGAGCAGATGTTCGCCATCGCCGACTCCATCGCACCGCTGCCGGAGCCGCCGAAGAGCAGTACCTCCTGCTCGGTGCGGAAGACCTCGCGCAGGCGCGCGAGCACGCGTGCGTAAAGCTCGCGGTAGTCCGGCCCGCGGTGGTGGATGACGGGTTGCGCGATCGCCGCCAGCACCTCGGGCGGTGCAGGCGTCGGGCCCGGCGTCATCAGGTAGCGCTTCTCGGCCACGACCCCGAGGGTAGCGCTAGCGCTTCCGGTGCGACGCGAAGGAGATCACCTGCTGGAAGGTCGGCCGGTTCGTCCAGCGCATCGTTGCCGGCAGCAGGCCGCCGCTGAAGTGGATCCGCTCGGCCGTTGCGTCCGAATGCCACTGCGCCGGATCGGCACCCTGCGCGGCTGCCAGCGTGTTCCCGGCCGCGTCGAGCGCAGCCCAGATCGACGCCTGGCAGACAGCGAGCACGCCGGCCCCGCAGTACTGGCGCGCGAACCGGCCCGAGACGGGCTTGCCGAGCAACGCTCGCAGGTCCTTGTCGACGTACCCGTACCAGCCGCTGTCGTAGGACGATCCCTGCGCGTTTGCCGGGTCGTCGAGCGGCTGCAGCTTCTCGAGCTTCGGCACGAGCGGGCCGAGCAGCGGCGACATCACCGCCCGGGCGATCCGCGGCCAGGCCGCGTCCATGATCGCCGCGCCCGGGTCGTCGATCTTGCCGTCGCCGTTCAGGTCCAACCGGGGTGCGTCCTTGCCCGACCAGGCCTGTAGCAGCGTGAGCAGCTGCGCGTCGCGCGGGGTCGGCGCCGTCGTCCCGGCCAGCACTGCGGCGAGGTCGGGGACGATCCGCACGCCGCGAAAGTCTTCGGTCGCGGCGCGGTTCATCGCCGCTACCACGGAG
Source organism: Gaiellaceae bacterium (assembly GCA_035473395.1). GTDB lineage: Bacteria > Actinomycetota > Thermoleophilia > Gaiellales > Gaiellaceae > AC-32. Next base: position 6,735 of record DATIOF010000193.1, on the reverse strand, counting down.
ACGACCGTGTGCTTCCGCTTCGCCGCGAGGCCGCGCATGAGCATCTGCACCCGTTGCAGCGAGCCGTACGACCAGTGGTCGTCCGCGGCGGCGTAGCCCCGCTGCGGCTTGTTGTTCCAGTTGACGATCACGCCGCCGGGCGGGTCGATCGCCTGCGCGTGCCCTTCAAGCGGGACAAAGCCACGCCACTCGAAGTCGCCGTTCCCGTTCGTCGGCAAGCCGAGATCGACGCTCGCCGGCCTGATCGGCAGCCGCCCCGACGAGTAGTACGCGATGTCGCGGTCGTCTGCGTAGGTCCAGTTGAAGCCGAACTCGACCTTGTTCATCGTGAGGATGAAGTCCTTCGGCCCGTGGACGCGCGCCTTGTCGAGACTGTCGAAGGCGAGCGCACTCAGGATCTCGCGTCCACGGGTAGAGCGCTTGGTCGAGATCGCCACCTTCTTTCCCTGCACCGTCGCGTAGCCGAGCACCGGCCCGTGCACGGTGGTGCGGAAGCTGAGCACGCGGTCGGGCGGGCCTTTGACCACGCCGGCGTCGAACGAGCCCATCGCCGTGCACGTGCCCTTGAAGAGGTAGTGCGTGTCGTCCCCGCCGCAGAGCGTCTCGATGTACTGGTCGACAATGTCGGAGTGCGAGGTCGTCGCGCTCCAGGCGTAGTCTGGCCCGCGGCCGATCACGATCCACGGCACGCCCGGGAACGAGATGCCGCGCGCATCGAAGCCGCCGCCGTGCAGATCGATCTCGAGGAAGAAGGCCGGGTAGAAGTAGCCGACCTGCGGGCCGGCGACGTAGATCGGGTGGCCATTCGTGGAGCGCTGGCGGGAGACGACGAGCGCGTTGCTCATGCTCCGCTGCCGCGCCTCGGCGGCCGCGCCGGCGCGCTCGACCGAGAGCCCGACGCTGCCGACGTCCGGGATCACATTGCCGTTCTCGCTCGTGTTCTGGCCGTAGGTGGAGATTCCGGGCGCGGTGACCGGCGTCTCCGGGTCCTGCTGCTCGCGCAGGTCGTTCCAGACGCGTCGGCCCTCGGTCGCGCCGAGGGAGACCTCGAGCTCGGCGAGCAGCTCAGCGCGGCGCGTCTCGTCGCCCCCGCCGACGCCGTACGCGCCCGCGAGGACAGCGGCCGCGGCGATCGTGTCGTTGCGTGTCCACGGCGGGTAGCCGGCCTTCGAGGCCTTCAGGTACGCGTTCAGGCCGGCGGTGTAGGCGTCGACCTCCTTCACCAGCTCCTTGCCTCTCGGGCCGCGGAGGAGCGAGTACTCGCGCGCCAGCTCGGTCTCGGTCGCCGAGCTCGGGACGAACTCACGAGACTGGTCGTAGGCCGGCCCGTCGAGGGCGGCGATGCGACCCGGCCCGCGGATCAGCTGCAGGATCAGCCCGCGATCCTCGGCCGCGACCCAGCCCGCGCCCCACATCACGTCGGAGGAGGTCTTGCCGTAGACGTGCGCCACGCCCCACGAGTCGCGCAGGATCTTCAACCCGGCGCGCGGGGTCGCCTCGCGCTTCGTCTTGCCGACCGCGCCGAGAGTCTCCGGCTTGAAGAGCCGGCGCACGGTGGCCTGATTGATGGCGCCGCGCAGCGGTGTGAGCGCGTCGTAGAGCCGCAGCTGGTCGGTCGCGTGCTTCCCGCCCGTGCCCGACTCGCCCGGTGGGAGGATGTTGAGCGCGGTCGAGGCGTGGTCGGCCGGGGCGCGCGCGGCGTCGGGCGAGGCGGCGGCCAGCAGCGTCGCGGCCAGCGCACAGATCACGACCCCAGCGACTTTCCCGGCCATCCGGGAACGAGCCTACAAGGTGGGTCTTACGGCAGAGCCGGGCGCGGGTCGACCGCCGCGCCACGCAGCCGGACCTCGAAGTGCAGATGCGGCCCGGTGGCGTCGCCGGTCGCCCCGACGGCGCCGAGGCGGTCGCCGGTGACGACTCGCTGGCCGAGCCGGACGGCGATCGAGGACAGGTGGGCGTACATCGTCCGCACACCGTCCGCGTGCGCGACCACGACCAGATTCCCCCAGCCGCCCGCGAGCCTGCCGGCGTAGGTGACGCGCCCAGCGGCTGCGGCCCCCACGGGCGTGCCGGTGTCCGCGAGGATGTCGACGCCGGCGTGAAAGCGGTTGCCGCGCGGGCCGAACGGATCGCCGATCGGCCCGGCGACCGGCCACGCGAGCTCGAGCGAGCACCTCGCCGGAGCGCGTCGCAGGGCCGTGTAGGTCGTCGCGCCGGCCACGCCGTCCGGCACGAGGCCGGCCCAGCGCTGGAAGCGGCGGAGCGCCCGCTCGGTATGCACGCCGAGCCCGCCGTCGATCGTGGCGGAGGGGAATCCGTGCCAGGCCAACAGGAACTGGAGCGCGGCAACGTCCCAGCCGCTCGCACCGCGGGTCAGCGGCCTCGAGCCGAGGACGTGCTTGCCGTAGCGTCCGAGCGCCTTGCGGGTCGCCGGGCCGGGAATCCCGTCGGCCGTCAGGCCCGCGCGACGCTGGAAGCGCTCGATCGCCGCCGTCGTGCCTGGCCCCTTGACCCCGTCGATCGCGCCGGGGTAGAGGCCGCGCGACTGCAGCGCAACCTGCAGCGCAGCCAGACCCGCGTCGCGGCCCGCAAAGGCGCTCGGCGCGGCGAGCAATGCGAAAAGGACGAGCGGAAGCGCGATGAGCCTGAGGCGGCAGGTGCCCATACGACCTTCTCTCGGAAGGGTGCTCGGGACACTTTAGACCCTGTTCAAGCCCGGAGCTTCTCCCGCAGACGTTCGTTGACGATCTTCGGGTTCGCCTTGCCGCCGGTCTCCTTCATCACCTGGCCGACGAAGAAGCCGAGCAGGCCTTCCTTGCCACCGCGGTAGTCGGCCACCTGCGCCTCGTTGGCGCTCAGGATCCGGTCGATCACCGGGTCGAGCTCGCTTGGATCGCTGATCGCTCGATTCTCGAGAATCAACCCGATCGACGCCGGATTGCTCACGCTTGCCGCGACAGCCTCGCGAAACGTTTCCGGCGTCACTTCCGAGCGGAGACGAATCGCTTCGGCCAAGGCGGCCCCATCGGCAGCTGCGGGATCTTGACCGGTTGCAGCAAACTCATTCATGAGCACGTTCGCGACGACTTGCCGGTCACCCGCAGTCCGCGAGTAGAGCTCGTCGCGCCCGCTCGTCACGAGCCCCTCGGCGAGCACGAAGCCGATCTCCGTCTCGAGGCGGCGGACCCGCGCGGAGGGAAGCTCCGGCAACTCCTCACGCAAACGGTCGACCAGCTCCGCGGCGGGCTCCAGCGGCACGAGATCGGGCTCCGGGAAGTAGCGGTAGTCCTGCGCTTCCTCCTTCGAGCGCAGCGGCGGTGCCGACTCGTTGCCCGGGTCGAAGTGCAGGGTCTCCTGGTCGACCTGGCCGCCGGACTCGTAGATCTCGGCCTGCCGGCGCACCTCGCGCTCGATCCCCTTCGCCGCGAAGTTGAACGAGTTCATGTTCTTCAGCTCGGTTCGCGTGCGTAGCTCATCCGAGCCTTCCGGCCGCACCGACACGTTGACGTCGAAGCGCAACGAACCTTTCTCCATCTCGGCGTCCGAGATCCCGAGCTCGACGATCGTCTGCCGGAGCAGCTGGAGGAACGCCTTCGCCTCCTCGGGTGAGCGAATGTCGGGCCTGGTCACGATCTCGACCAGCGGCGTGCCTGAGCGGTTGAAGTCGACGAGCGAATGCTCCGCGCCGTGGATGCGGCCTTCCACGCCGCCGACGTGAATCGTCTTCGCGGCGTCCTCCTCCAGGTGCGCTCGCTCGATCCCGACCACGCGGTCGCCGTCCGGGCCGGGCACCTCGAAGCTGCCGTTCACGCAGAGCGGCTGGTCGTACTGGGAGATCTGGTAGCCCTTCGGGTTGTCCGGGTAGAAGTAGTTCTTGCGGTGGAAGATCGCCCGGTCGGGGATCTGGCAGCCGAGGGCGTGGCCGAGCAGGATTGTCCATTCGACAGCCTGGCGGTTCGGCACCGGCAGCGCACCTGGGAGTGCGAGGCAGACCGGGCACGTGTGCGTGTTCGGCGGGTCGAAGTAGGCGACCTCGCAGCGGCAGAACATCTTCGTCCGCGTCTTCAGGTGGACGTGGATCTCGAGCCCGATGACGGGTTCCCAGCTCAGCGCAGCCGCTCCGGGACGAAGTCGAACTCGAGCGCCCGCTCGAGTGCGTGGGCCGTGCTGAAGAGCAGGTTCTCCGAGAACTGCCGACCGATCAGCTGGAAGCCGACGGGCAGGCCCTCCGAGAGCCCGCACGGGATCGAGAGCCCGGGCAGGCCGGCCATGTTCGACGGGATCGTGAGCAGGTCGGCCGCGTACATCGCGAGCGGGTTCGCGGTGCGGGCGCCGAGCTCGAACGCGACGGTCGGCGAGGTCGGGCTGACGAGCACGTCGAACTGCTCGAAGGCGGCATCGTGCTCGTCGCGGATCACGGTCCTAACCTTCTGCGCCTGGCCGTAGTACGCGTCGTAGTAGCCGGCCGAGAGCGCGTACGTGCCGAGCATGATCCGGCGCTTCGGCTCGTCCCCGAAACCGGCGTCACGGGTGCGCTCGTACATCGTGCGGATGTCACCGCTCTCGACCCGCAGCCCGTAGCGGACGCCGTCGTAGCGCGCCAGGTTGGACGAGGCCTCCGAGGGCGCGATCAGGTAGTAGCACGGCAGGCCGAACTCGACCGAGCGCGGGAGGGTGCACTCCCCCACCTCGGCGCCGAGCTCGCGTGCGAGCTCGATCGTGCGGTTGACGGCCTCGCTGACGCCGGGCTCGATCCCGTCGGCCTCGTTCAGCTCCTTCGGAACGCCGACACGCAGGCCCTTGAGATCCTCGGCCTCGGGGAGCTCGATCGTCTCCGGCAGCTCGACGGTGGTCGAGTCCAGCGGGTCGCGGCCGGCCACGATCCGGTGCAGGAGCGCGCAGTCGCGCACGGTCTTCGCGATCGGCCCGACCTGGTCGAGGCTGGAGGCGAAGGCGACGATCCCGTAGCGCGAGACGGTGCCGTAGGTCGGGCGCAGGCCGACCACTCCGCAGAGCGACGCGGGCTGCTTGATCGAGCCGCCCGTGTCGGAGCCGAGCGCCCACGGCGCCAGCCCCGCCGCGACGGCCGCAGTCGAGCCGCCCGAGGAGCCGCCTGGAACACGGCTCGGGTCCCACGGATTGTGCGTCGGCCCGTAGGCCGAGTTCTCGGTCGACGAGCCCATCGCGAACTCGTCCAGGTTCGTCTTGCCGAGCAGCGGCAGGCCCGCCGCCTTACAGCGAGCGGCGACGGTCGCGTCGTAGACCGGCTTGTAGCCCTCGAGGATCTTCGAGGCGGCGGTCGTCGGCACGCCGCGAGTCGAGATCACGTCCTTGAGCGCGATCGGGACGCCCTCGCCCTCGGGCTCGTCGACCGTGCAGAGGTAGGCGTGCAGCTCCGGGTCGCGCTCGCCGATCGCGTCCAGGTAGGCGCGGTGCAGCTCGGCGCCGCTGACCTCGCCGCGCTCGACGAGCCCGGTCGCCTCCTCGGCGGTGAGTCGCAGCGTGTCGATCACGCGCGCTCGTTCCCAACTGCCCCCAAGGGATCCCCGGGACCCCTGCAGACACCGTAGCCGTCGGCGACGCGCGTGTCTGTGACGTCTCTGTGCCGGAAGTGGGACATCGTGCTCGGGCCGGCTCCGCTCACCCGGCCGGCACGCGGAAGGCGCCGTCCTCGCTGTCGGGGGCGTTGGCCAGCGCGTCCTCCACCGGCAGCGACGGGCTCGGTTCGTCCTCGGCCCAAACGTTCGAGAGCGCGAGCGGGTGCAGCGTCGGCTCGACATCCGCGAGGTCGAGCTCGGCCACCTTGCCGACCGCCTCGAGAATCGCGTCGAGCTGCCCGGCGAAGCGGTCGAGCTCCTCCTCGGTCAGCGCCAGCCGCGCCAGGCGCGCTACGTGCACCACCTCGTCTCGTGAGATCGCCATCGAACTCCAATCCTGTCAAACCAGCTACGAGCGTTTTCCGGCCGCCGCGCGAGCGGTTCCCGTTAAGAAACGGGGCCCCTTTCGGAGCCCCGCCAACTGTTCGGTTCCAGAAAGGGTCTAGCCAGGCTGGACGTTCGCCGCCTGCAGGCCTTTGTCGCCCTGCACGACGTCGAACTCGACCGTCTGACCTTCGGTCAGCGACTTGTAGCCGTCCCCTGCGATCGCCGAGAAATGGACGAACACGTCTTCGCCGCCTTCGCGCTCGATGAAGCCGTAGCCCTTCTCGTTCGAGAACCACTTGACGGTGCCCTTGGGCAAGAAACCTTCTCCCTTCGTACAGCAAACAACGACGGCCCGGGCACCGAGCCGCCGACCTACTGTGGAGCGGGCGGAACGTTAGACGCTATCTCGTTGTTCGGCAAGTGTCTCCGTAACCCAGAACGCAGACGGCCCGGCGGCAAAGCCGCCGTGCCTCTTGGTCGGCGTCGCAAGCGACGCCTTAGCGCCGTAAGTCAGGGAACGCAAGGAGCCCGCGACGGAACCTCGCGGCTCGCACGGTGTTCGCGAGCACCATCGCGATCGTCATCGGGCCGACACCGCCCGGAACGGGCGTGAGGAAATGGGCAACCGCGGCGGCGCCTGGGTCGACGTCGCCGACGAGGCCCGCCTCGCTGCGGTTGATCCCGACGTCCACGACCGCCGCGCCCGACTTGACCATGTCCGGCGAGACGAACCCGGGCACGCCCGCCGCGACGACCAGAACGTCAGCGTCGAGCGTGTGCCGCTCGAGGTCGGCGGTGTGCGAGTGGCAGA
>DATIOF010000192.1:0-1808 GCA_035473395.1 Gaiellaceae bacterium | reverse complement strand
GACCGCTTCTCCTACGCCTTCGGGAGCTTCGCCGACTCGCGCTGGCCGGTACGGATCCTGCGCTACCGGGCCGGCCGGGTGACGGTGGAGACGCCCTCCTACCCGAGCGAGATCGGGCGCGACGCGAACGCGCTCTGGCATACGGCCATGAACCCGAAGCACAAGACCAGCAATCAGGGCATCGTCGCCGCCTGGGCCGCAGACGAGGCGATGGTCGGCCACTGGGCAGTCGCGCTCAAGTCGATCGACCGGCTCTCGCGCAGCGGCAAGATCCACGGCGAGCTCTCACGAGTGAAGTTCGAGCAGAAGCTCGGCAGCTTCCTGCGCCGGACCGGCTACCTGGCCTAGGAGAGAACCGGCAGGGACTTCACGATCCCAACACCCTGCTCGCGCCTGGTGGCCGAGATCGCCTCGGCGAGGGCGGTGATCGCGACGGCGGCCTCCGAGCCAGGGTCGCTCTCGACGAGCGGTGTTCCCGCGTCGCCGGACTCACGCACCCGGGGGTCGAGCGGCACCCTGCCGAGGAACGGCACCTCGAGCTCCTCCGCGAGACGCTCGCCGCCGCCGCTACCGAACGTCTCGCCGCTCATGTTCTCGATCACGCCGAGCAGTCGCATGTTGGTCTTGCGCGCCATCAGCGCAGCGCGCGCGGCGACCTCCTGGGCCAGCGGCTGCGGCGTCGTCACGACCACGGCCTCGGCGCGCGGGAGCAGCTGTCCGAGCGAGATCGAGACGTCGCCGGTTCCCGGCGGCATGTCCACGACGAGCGTGTCGAGCTCGCCCCAGTGGACGTCGGTGAGGAACTGCTCGAGCGCCCGGTGCAGCATCGGCCCGCGCCACATCACCGGCTCGTTCTCGTCGAGGAAGAAGCCGATCGACATCAGCTTCAGGTCGCCCCGCACGGGCGGGACGATCATGCGGTCGACCGAGACCGGCTTCTGCTGGATCCCGAGTAGGTGCGGGATCGAGTGGCCGTAGACGTCGGCGTCGAGAATCCCGGTGCGCTGGCCGAGCTGGTCGAAGGCGGCGGCGAGGTTGGCCGAGAGCGTCGACTTGCCGACGCCGCCCTTGCCGCTCGCAACGGCGATCACGCGCGTCTCGCGGTCGAGCTGGATGCCCTTGGTGCGCTCGGTCACCGAGCCGCGCAGCCGGGCCGTCAGCGCGCTCCGCTCCTCGGGAGTCATCACGCCGAACTCGAGCGACGTGCGCTCGACGCCCTCGACCGGAGCCAGGGCCTGAGCGACTTGCTGCTCAAAGCTCGAGCGCAGCGGGCAGCCGGCGACCGTGAGCGCAATCCCGATGGTCACGTCGCCGCCTTCGATGCGGACCTCGCGGACCATGTCGAGCTCGACCACGTTGCGTTTCAGCTCCGGGTCGATCACCTGCTCGAGCGCCTTCAGGATCGCTTCGCGCTGCGGTTCCATCGCCCGCTGAGCGTAGCGGAGACCCTGCGGGCGGCTTAGGCTGACGGCGTGCTCGCGCTGGCCCTGATGTCGCTCGCGCTCGCAGTTCCGGCACCGAAGGTCACCGCCGCGCCGGTGCAGGGCTCGCCGGTGCTCGTCCGCCTGACGCCAGGGCCCGGGACGGTTCGGCTGGTCTGTGCCGTCGACCGGCAGCGTCCACGGACGTGCGCACGGAACACGCGACTCAAGCTCAGCGCCGGGCGTCACGAGATCACGGCGTGGGCGATCGGCCGTCGCGGGCGGGCGAGCGCGAAGCGGCGCGTGCGGGTCGTCGTGCCGCAGCCGAAACCGGCCGGCGTCGAGGTCGGCGGGCAGCCCGTGGGGATCGCCGCCGTCGAGTCGACG
>DATIOF010000191.1:0-16970 GCA_035473395.1 Gaiellaceae bacterium | reverse complement strand
GGTCGCGCTCTTCTCGCGCCGGGCCCGGCCGCTGCTGGCGAAGACGGTGCCGCTGCTGCGCCTGATCCGGGTCGAGCGCCCGATCCGCGCGGCCTACGAAGGCATCCACGCCTACCGCGACCACCCACAGCTGCTGCTCGGTGTCTTCACGCTCACGCTCGCCGTGCAGACGATCCGGGTGCTGGCGATCTGGCTCGCCGGCCGCGCGGTGGGCGTCGACCTCTCGCCGCGGCCGTACTACGTGATGGGCCCGCTGCTCTTCCTCGTCCTGCTGTTGCCGATCTCGGTGAACGGGATCGCCGTGCGCGAGTCGTTCTTCGTCAGCTTCCTCGGCAACCTCGGCGTCGACGCGGACAAGGCCTTCGCGACCGGCTTCCTGTTCTTCGTCGTGACGCTCTGTCTCTCGGTGCCCGGCGCGGTGCTGCTCGCGTACCAGAGCCTGCGCGGCTTCACGCGCGCCTCGCCCGAAAATGGCTGACGTCAGCGTCGTCGTCGTCACCTACAACGCGCTGCCGTGGGTGGAGCAGGCGCTCGAGAGCGTGCGGGGGAACGAGACGATCGTCGTCGACCACGGCTCCACCGACGGCACGGTCGAGCTGGTGCGCGAGCGCTTCCCCGAGGCCCGGGTGATCGAACAGGAGAACACGGGCTTCGGCGCCGGCTCGAATGCGGGCATGCGGCTCGCGGACGGCGACTGGTTCCTGCTGCTGAACTCGGACGCCTGGGCCACCGAAGGCGCGCTCGAGCGGCTGGTCGCCTTCGGCGAGGCGCATCCCGAGGCGGCGGTCGTCGGGCCGAAGCTGCGCTACCCGGACGGGCGTTTGCAGCGGTCGGTGCGAGGCTTCCCGACGCTCTGGCGGCTCGCGACCGAGTACCTCTTCCTGCGCAAGCTCGCGCCGCGCTCGCGGGCCGTCAACGCCTTCTACGGCGCCGGCTTCGCGCATGACGAGCCGTACGAGGCGGAGTTCCTGATGGGCTCGGTCCTGCTCGTGCGCCGGGAGGCCGCCGATACGGTTGGCCTCTTCGACGAGGACTTCTTCATGTTCAGCGAGGAGACGGACTGGCTCTACCGCTTCCGGCAGGCAGGGTGGAAGGTGCTCTTCACCCCCGACGCGGAGTTCGTGCACGTGGGCGGAGCGACGACCAAGAAGAGTTGGGGGCCGATGTTCCGCGAGCAGGTGCGCGGCCACCTCCGCTTCCTGGAGAAGCACCGGGGGCGGCGCGAGGCCGAGCGTGCTCGGCGGCTGCTGCTCGTCTCGCTGCGCCTGCGCGGGTGGGTCTTTCCCGGAGACCGCGGGCGGACCTACGGGGACACGGCCGACTGGCTCGCGGGCTCGTCGGTCGAGGAGCTGCTCTCTCGGTGAACACCGCGGTCGTCGTCGACGTCGGCTGGGTGAACGGGCTCGCGGCGGTGCGCTCGCTCGGGCGGGCCGGGATCCGCGTGCTCGCGCTCGACCACCGGCCGAGCGCCCTCGGGTTCCGCTCGCGCTACGCGGAGCCGCGGCTGACGCCCGACCCGCAGGACGAGGAGGCGTTCGTCGACTTCCTGGCCGGGCTCGACGTCGAAGGTGCGCCGGTCTTCGCAACCCACGACGAGCCGTTGAACGCGATCGCCCGCGCGGCCGGCCGGCTCGAGGGGAAGTTCCTCTACCCGTTCCCGCCGTGGGAGGTGCTGGCGCGGATCCAGACCAAGCGCGGTCAGCTCGAGGCGGCCGAAACGGCGGGGATCCCGGTCCCGCGGACGGCGTATCCGGCTTCTGCCGCCGAAGCGCGCGCGGCCGCGGAGGAGCTCGGCTTCCCGGTGCTGGTCAAGCCATCGTCGACCGAGGGCTTCAAGCGGCGCTTCAAGCGCCAGGCCTTCCGCTGCGAGACGGCGGCCGAGGTCGATGGGGCGTTCGCGCAGGCGGAGCCGTACGAGCCGATGGTGCAGGAGCTGATCCCGGGCGGGGACGACGAGCTCTACACGCTCGGCTCGTACCTGCGCGCCGACGGCGAGGCGCTCGGGCTCTTCAGCGGCCGCAAGCTGCGCCAGACGCCGCCGGGCGTCGGCACCTGCCGCGTCGGCGAGGCGCTCTGGGTGGACGAGGTCGTCGACCAGGGCCTGAAGCTCTTGCGGGCGCTTTCGTTCCACGGGCTCTCGCAGGTCGAGCTCAAGCGCGACCCGCGCGACGGCGCCTACAAGTTGATGGAGGTCAACCCGCGGCTCTTCCAGTGGCACGGGCTGGCAGCGGCGTGCGGCGTCGACCTGCCCCTGATCGCCTACCGCGACCTCACCGGCGAACAGGTCGAGCCGGTGTCTGCGAACGGCGCGCGGAAGCGCTGGGCGATCACGCTGCTGCCGGGCGAGTCGCCCGCGCCGCAGCGGCCGCCGTACGTCGACGCCGTCTTCGCGCGCGACGACCTCAGGCCGGCACTCGTCCAGGTCGCGCGGCTGCTGCGCCGGTGAAGCTCCGCGCGTGGTTGTTCGCGCCGGCGCTGCTGGCGCTCTCCCGGCTGCTGCCCGCTGAAGGGGTCGGCCTCGGCCTGCGGCTGGGCTTCGCGACGCTTGTGTTCCTGATCCCGGGCGCGTTCGTCAGCCGCGCGCTCGGCGTGCGCGGGTTCGCCGGCGCGCTGGCGTGGACGATGGCGATCCTGTTCGGCGCGACGGCACTGATGTTCCTCGTGCACGGCTCGCTGTGGCTGACCCTCGCGCTGCTGCTGGTCGCCGCGCTTGCGGCCGCGCCGTTCGCTGCCCGGCGCAAGGGCGGCAGCTCGTTCTGGACGGTCTGGATGATCGTGATCGGGCTCATCGCGGGAATCTCGCTCTGGTGGGTCTCGCGCTACGACGGCGACGCGTTCTTCCACCTCGCGCGGGTGCAGAAGCTGCTCGCCCTCCATGACCTCTCGCTGCGCTCGGTGGACGAGTTCAAGGACGGCGGCCTGCACCCGGGCTACGCCTTCCCGCTCTGGCACGCGGCGGTGGCCGTGATCTCCAGGCTCGCCGGCGTCGGCGCGCCGTCGGCCTTCCTCCACCTGCCGACGGTGCTCCTGCCGCTCTCGTTCGTGCTCGTCTACGAAGCGGGAACCGCGCTCTTCGCCTCACGCTGGGCCGGGGTCGCGACCGCGCTCGCCGAGTTCGCGCTGCTCGGGCTCGCATCCGGGGAAGGCGGCGCCTACAGCTCGATGGCCTTGCCGGCGACAGCCTCGCGCACCCTGCTCCTGCCCGCTTTGCTCGCGCTCGTGTTCCTCTACGTCCGCGAGCCGTCCGGTGCGCGGCTTGCCTCGGTCGCGGCCGCCTCACTGGCGATGACGCTCGTCCACCCGAGCTACTCGGTGCTGGTCGCGATCGGGCTCGCCGGCTTCCTGGCCGTGCGGGCCCTGCTCGACCGCCGCCACGACGTCGTGCACATCGGCGCCGCCCTGGCCGCGATCGTCGTCCCGGCGGGCCTGGTCGTCCTCTGGCTCCTGCCGATCGTGCGCGAGACCGCCTCCCACAGCCCGTCGGGCGTCGAGCTGAACCGTGCGTTCGCCGCGTACGGAAACGAGCTGGACGTCTTCGGCCTGCACAGCTACCGCCTCGCGCCCGAGCTCTTCGGCCGCGCAGGCTCGATCGCCGTGGCCTCGCTCGTGCTGTTGCCGCTGGCCGTCTTCGCCTACCGGCGGATGTGGGCCGCGTTCGTGCTCGGCTCGATGCTGGCGACCTTCACCGTCACGCTGCTGCCGTTCGTCTTCCCGCACTTCGCCGACGCGGTCTCGATCTCGCAGGCGCGCCGGATCATCGGTTTCGCCCCGCGGCCGTTCGTGCTCGTCGGCGGCATGCTCGTGCTCGCCGGCTTCCTGCGCCTGTGGGTGCTGCCGGTCGCGCTCGCGGCCGGGATCGGGTTGCAACTGGCCTTCCCGGGTGACTTCGGTGTGCCCTACCGGCTCGTGGACGGCTCGCCGGGCTGGCTGACCTGGGTCAGCTACGCCGCGGCGATCGCGGCGCTGCTCGGGGCGGCGTTCTTCGGCCGCCGGATCCCGCAGGTGCAGGGGCTCCCGCTCGTGGCCGCTGCGGCGGTCGCGCTTTTCGTCCTGCCGGTCGCGGTGCACGGCTACTCGCAATGGACACGACCCTCCTCTTCACGGCTCGGGCTGCCGCAGAAGCTCGTCGCGGCGGTCCAGCGCAAGGTGCCGGATGGCGACGTGGTCTTCTCCGACCCGCTCACGGCCTACGAGCTCGCGGCCTTCGCGCCGGTCTACATCAACGCCGCCCCGACGACGCACGTCGCCGACACGCGCGCCAACCGGCCCGGCGCTCGGCGCAAGGACGCCTTGCGCTTCTTCCGCGACGAAGGTCCGGTCTCGCTCGCCCGCCGGTACGGCGCGCACTGGCTGCTGGTCGACCGCGCCCGCGTCGGCCGGGTCTCGTTCCGCCTGCCGCGTGCGTACTCGGGGTCGCGGTACGTTCTCTACCGCCTGCCATGAAAGTCCTGCTCATCACCATGTACTTCCCGCCCGCCGGCGGGGGCGGCGTGCAGCGTCCGCTGAAGCTGGCGACGCACCTGCCCGCGCTCGGGATCGAGACGCACGTGCTCGCGCCCGACGACCCGAAGTGGCTGCACCGCGACGACGAACTGCGTCCGCCGACGCAGGCCTTCGTCCACCGGGCGCGCTACCTCGGGCCGAAGGCACGGCTGCCCTCCGAGGAGCTACGCACGCTCGAGGGCTTCGACCTCGCACTGGCCAAGGCGCGGGTGATGGGCCGGGGGCTGCTGCTCCCGGACGCGAGCGTCACCTGGGCGCCGACCGCGATCCCGGCCGCGGTGCGGATCGTCAAGAGCGAAGGCATCGACGCAGTCATCACGACGAGCCCGCCGCTCTCCCTGAACCTGATCGGCGCCGCGGTCAAGCGGCTGACCGGCGTGCCGTGGATCGCCGACCAGCGCGACTCGCTCGTCCAGAACGCCGACCGCCGCTTCGAGCGCAAGAGCGTCCAGGCCAAGGAGAAGGCGCTCGAGCGTGTCGTGAGGCTCGTCGCCAGCAAGGCCGACGGGATCGTGGCGGTCTCGGACGCGATCGCCGACGAGATCCGCGCCTACGACCCTGCGGGCCCTGTGCGCGTGATCCCGAACGGGAGCGACTTCGACGACTTCGTCGGGCTCGAGTACCACTCGGGCGACCGATTCCGGATCACCCACACCGGCAGCTTCTTCGGCAAGCGCAACCCGCGCGCGTTCCTCTCGGCGCTCGCGTCGTCCGGCCTCGAGGACGTGGTCGCCCGCTTCGTCGGCGACTTCCGCTCGGTCGACCGCGAGTGGGTGCAAGAGCTCGACCTGGGCGACCGGCTGGAACTACTCGACTACCTGCCGCACCGGCGCGCTCTCGAGCTGCAGCGCGACTCGGAAGCCAACCTGCTCCTGCTGCCCGACGCCGGCGGCCGGGGCAAGGTCGTGCCGAGCGGGAAGATCTTCGAGTACCTCGCGGCCGAGCGGCCGATCCTCGCCGCGGTGCCGACCGACGGCGTGGCGGCGCAGCTGGTGCGCGAGACGGGCGCCGGCGTGGTCGTCGCGCCCGACGACGAGGACGGCCTGCGCGAAGCGCTTGTCGGCCTGCACGCGCGCTGGCAGGCCGGGCAGCTCGCCAATGGCTACCTCAGCGAGGCGCAGCGCACGCAGCTCTCGCGCACGACCCGCGTCGAGGAGCTGGCCGAGCTGCTCTGGAGCCTCGAGTGACGCGCGAGAGCCGGCTCGTCCCGTTCTTCTTCTTCGCCGCAGTCTTCACGTGCACGTTCGCGAAGGTGCAGTGGAGTGCCGGCGGCAACCTCTTCCTGGCCGACCTGACCGCCGGCGGCTTCCTGCTCTTCTACGGGCTCGACCGGCTCGGCCGCGGCTCGCGGCCCGCGCCGCGCACGGCCGCCGTGCTGCTCGCGTTTCTGGCGGCCTTCCTGCTCGTGTACCTGATCGGCTTCTTCAACCTCGAGACCGGCCAGGCGCTCGACCAGTTCGTGAAGGGGCTGACGAAGTGGCTGCTGCACTTCGGCTTCCTGATCGTCGGTTTGATCTACCTGGCGAGGAAGTCGCTCCCCTTCTACTGGCGCACGCTCGGCTGGTTCCTCGGCGGGATCGCCGTCAATGCCGCCTACGGGATCCTGCAGCTGCTGTCCGCGCAGGCCGGGCACAACCTCGACTCGCTGGTGCTGCAGCCGCTCACCCACGGCGCGAGCCAGATCAACATCTACGGCGCGGTCAACGGCTCGAGCGTCTACCGGCCGAACGCGCTCACCGGCGACCCGAACCACCTCGCGATCGAGCTGCTGCTGCCGATCCTGATCCTCTCGCCGCTCTACCTCCGCCTCGAGCGGGGCCACCGCCTGCGGAACCCGCTCGCGGTGCTGATCGCCTTCCTGCTGCTCGTCGAGCTGGCGACGCTCTCGCGCAGCGGGCTGCTCGGCCTGTTCGTCGGGACGATCGTGCTGCTGATCCCCTACCGGCATCTGCTCTTCTCGCGGCTGGTGCTGCTGCCGCTCGGGCTCGTGGCACTGCCGGTGGCCTTCGAGCTCTACCACCGGCGGCACTTCTTCAGCGTCGTGCTTCGCTCGCGAGTCCAGACCGGTGGCAGCTCGACGAGCGCGCACCTCGGCGTCTACAACTTCATCCCGCAGGTGCTGCACCAGCACCCGCTCTTCGGGCTCGGCTTCAACAACTTCTCGGTCTACTACGAGTTCGTCACCGGCAAGACGAACTGGGGGCCGCACTCCTACTACGTGATGCTGATCGTCGAGGGCGGCATCGTCGGGGCGGCCCTGTTCGCGGTCTTCCTCTGGTGGCTGTTCGTGCGGCTGGCCGTTGCCCGCCGGCTCGGCCAGGCGCTCGCCGCGGCCGGCGACCCGCTGGCGGCCCGGCTGCGGCCGCTCGCCTGGGGGATGACCGCCGCGCTCGTCGGGACGCTGGCTTCGAACGCCTTCTACCTGACGATCCCGTTCCTCTACTTCTACGTCTTCGTGATGCTCGTGCTGGCGACTCCTGCCGTGTTTTCCCGGCGATGAAGATCGTCGTGTTGACGACCTCGTACCCGCGCTACGAGGGCGACCCGGCCGGGAACTTCGTCGCCGACGCGGTCGAGCAGTTGCGCGCCCGCGGCCTCGAGGTCGAGGTGGTCTCACCGGCCTCGTTCCGGCACTTCGGGATCGCTTACGGCGCGGGTGTGATGGGCAACCTCAAGCGCGCACCGTGGAAGCTGGCGCTGGTGCCCGCGATGATGGCCTCGTTCGCGCGGGCGGCACGGCGGGCGGCTCGCGACGCCGACCTCGTCCACGCGCACTGGCTGCCCTCGGGCGCGGTCGCCCTCGCGACCGACAAGCCGTTCGTGGTGCAGCTCTGGGGGACCGACGTCGAGCTGGCCCGCCGCGCTCGGGTCTTCGCGCAGCGCGTGCTCTCGCGCGCGCGCCTCACCATCTGCGCCTCGAACGCCCTCGGCGACGCAGCCCGCGAGCTCGGCGCCGACGAGGTGCGCGTGATCCCGAGCGCGGTCGAGCTGCCGGCGCACGTGGGCGAGCCGGCCGAGCCGCCGGAGTTGCTGTTCGTCGGGCGGCTCTCGGCCGAGAAGGGCATCCTCGAGCTCGTGCAGGCCTCCGAAGGGATGAAGCTCACGGTGGCGGGGGACGGTCCGCTGCGGGCGCAGGTGCCGGGAGCGCTCGGCTTCGTCCCGCACCATGAGCTCGGCCCGTTGTACGAGCGGGCCGCGGTGGTGGCGGTGCCGTCGCACCGGGAAGGCTTCGGCGTCGCCTGTGCCGAGGCGATGGCCCATGGCCGGCCGGTGGTGGCGAGCGCGGTCGGCGGGCTGCTCGACCTCGTCGTCGACGGCGAGACCGGCGTGCTCGTGGCGCCGCGCGACGTCGACGCTCTCCGCGCAGCGCTCGAGCGGCTGCTCGGCGACGCCGAGCAGCGCGGTCGGATGGGCCAGGCGGGCCGCGAGCGCATCCGCGAGCACTTCACGTGGCCGGCCGTCACCGACCTGACGATCCAGGCCTACGAGGACGCGCTTGCCGGCTGAGCGGCCCGCAGTCGTGCTCGGCCTGCTCTGGGCCGGTCTCTCGTTCGCCCGCAGCCTCGGCCGCCGCGGCGTGCCGGTGACCGGGATCACGATGCACCCGCACGAGTTCGGCGCGCGCTCGCGCTATCTCGACGAGGTGCACCGTGTGCAGGGCGACGAGGCCGCGCTGAAGGCGCTCCGCGCCGCCGCCCAGGCCGACGCCAAGCCCGTGCTGCTGCCCGAGCGCGACGATCACGTCGAGCTCGTGCTGCGCCACTGGGACGAGCTCAACGACCTGTTCGAGCTGCCGCTGCCACCCGACCCTGAGGTGGCCAGGCGGCTGCGGCACAAGGCGACGCTCCCGCAGGAGGCGGAGCGCGCGGGGATCGAGGCGCCGCGAACCGTCGACGCGAGCTCGATCGAGACCCTCCGCGGGCTCGACCTGCGCGCGCCCTACCTGCTCAAGCCGGTCGAGGGACAGCACTTCGCCGGCTCCTTCGGCGAGAAGGTGCTCGTCGCTCCCACGAAGGACGACCTCGTCGCCCAGTGGAAGCGCGCCAGGGAGCGCGGTTTCGAGACCGTCGTTCAGGAGCTCGTCCCGGACTCCGAGACCGGCATCTGGTCGCTCTTCACCTACATCGGCCGCGACGGCCGTCCGCTCGCGAACGCCACGGGCGTGAAGGTCCGGCAGGGGCCGCTCCACTTCGGCACGAGCGCCGTCTTTCGCACCACGCCGCAGCCGCGCGTGCGCGAGCTCGGCCTGCGCCTGCTCGAGTCCGCCGGCTACCAGGGTTTCGCCCAGGTCGAGTTCGCGTACGACCGGCGCGACGGCGACTACAAGCTGCTCGAGGTGAACACTCGCGTGCCGATGTGGGCCGGCGTCGCGATGACCTCGCGCTTCGACATGGCCCGCATCGCCTACGACGACCTCTGCGGCCGGCCCGCGTCCGAGCCGGTCGACCTGCAGGAGGAGCTCTGGTGGGCGTTCTTCGCCAAGGATCTCGCGGTCTCGCTGAAGATGGCGAGGCGGCGCGAGCTGACACCTGCCGGCTGGGCGCGCCCGTACCTCCAGCGGCACAAGGTGCGCGGCGTCTTCGCGGCGGACGACCCCTTGCCAGCGCTGGGCGTGCCCGCCTACGCTCGCTCGAAGATCGTCTGATGCGGATCGCGCTGCTCGACCCGCCGAGCTTCACGGTGCCCTACGACCACGCGCTCGCCTCGGCGCTCGCCCGCCGTGGCCACGACGTGACGCTGCTGACGGCGCCGTTCACCCACGGCGACGTGCCCGAGCCCGAGGGTTACCGGCGGGAGGAGATCTTCCTGCCGGTCTCGTCGCGGCTCGTCCGGCGCGCGCCGCGCTCCCGAGCCCGGTTGGTGCTGAAGGGGCTCGAGTACGCGCCGAGCGCCGTGCGTCTCGTGCGCCGCGTGCGCGCACTCGACCCGGACGTCGCGCACGTCCAGTGGCTCGGGATCCCGCGCTACGACCTGCACTGGCTCGGCCAACTGCGGGCGCCGCTCGTGCTGACCGCGCACGACGTGCTGCCCCGCCGCGAGCGCAACGCCGCCGCCTGGAGCGAGGCGCTGGCGCTGGCGGAGCGCGTGATCGTGCAGTCGCAGCGGGCGATCGAGCAGCTGGCCGCGACAGGCGTCCCGCGCGAGAAGCTCGTGCGGATCCAGCACCCGGTCTTCGAGAGCGGCCTCGAGACCGCGCCCCCGAGCGGACGGACGATCCTCTTCTTTGGGCTGATCCGCGAGTACAAAGGCCTGGACGTCCTGCTGCGTGCGCTGGCCGAGGTGCCCGACGCGCGCCTCGTAGTTGCCGGCGATCCGGTCGACCCGGTCGAGCCGCTGCAGCGCCTGGCCGCCGGCCTCGGTATCACCGAGCGCGTCGAGTGGCGGCTCGGCTTCGTGCCCGACGAGGCGATTCCCCGGCTGATGGCCAACGCTACGCTCGTGGCCTTGCCGTACCGCAAGATCGACAGCTCCGGCGTTCTCGCGACCGCGCTCGGCCACGGCCGGCCCGCGGTGGTGACCGACGTCGGCGGCCTTCCGGACGCGATTCGCGAGTTCGGCGCCGGCCGCGTCGTTCCGCCCGACGATCCACAGGCGCTCGCGGCCGCGTTGCGGGAGCTCCTCGAAGCTGACGAGCTGGCTAACGCCTACGAGGGCGCGCAGGCCGCGCGTCGCGGGCTCAGCTGGGACGCCGCGGCCGCCGCGCACGAGGCGGTCTACCGCGAGGTCGCCCGGTGAGAGCCCTGAAGTGGCTGCTCGACCGATTGCTCGCCGCGCTCGGGCTGGTGCTGCTCTCGCCGGTCTTCGCCGGGCTCGCGCTATGGATCATGCTCGAGTCGGGCCGCCCGGTGATCTTCCGCCAGCGCCGCGCGGGCAAGGGCGCGAAGCCGTTCTCGATGCTGAAGTTCCGCACGATGGTCGCGAACGCGGTCGAGCTCGGCCGCGAGCTGCAGCTGAGCGACGACCCGTTCGGCCTGCTCCCGAATGACCCGCGGATCACGCGCAGCGGCCGTTTCCTGCGGCGCACGAGCCTCGACGAGCTGCCGCAGCTCTGGAACGTGCTGCGCGGCCAGATGAGCCTCGTCGGCCCGCGCCCGGACCTCGTCGAGCAAGTCGCCAACTACGAGCCCGGCGACCGCCGCCGCCTGGACGTGAAGCCCGGCATCACGGGCTGGGCGCAGGTGATGGGCCGCGACGAGATCCCGTGGGAGGAGCGCTTCCGCCTCGACGCCTGGTACGTCGACAACTGGTCGCTCGGCCTCGACGCGCGGATCGTGCTGATGACCTTCACGCAGCTCGGCCGGCCGGAGCCCGAGCCGGTGGAGGACAAGCTCAACATCGAGCGCGCCAAGCGGAGCGGCCCGTGAGGGAGGTTCCCGCCGAGGAGTGGGACGGGCTCGAGCTCGACGCCTACTACCGGCGGCCCTACGTCGAGAGCGCGGCGCTGCTCGATCGCGGCCGGCCGTTCCTGCTCGAGCACGAGGGCGTGTTCTTTGCCGGGATCGAGCGCGACGACCCGCGTGACGTGGTCACGCCGTACGGCTACGGCGGGCCGACCGGCGACGGCTTCTGGGGCGCGTACGAGGATTGGGCACGGGAGCGCGGCGTCGTGAGCACGTTCGTTCGCTTTCACCCGCTGCTGGCGAACCAGCAGGGCGCGCCGATCCACGTCGAGCAGCTCGCCCCGACGGTCGCCTGGCGGGTCGAGGAGGGACGTGACTTGCTCGCCGGCCTGCATTTCAAGCACCGCAACAAGGTGCGCAAGGCCGAGAACGCCGGGGCGACCGTCACCGCGGCGACGGGCCTGGGCGAGTTCGTCGAGCTCTACGAGGACACGATGCGCCGGATCGACGCCGACCCGTTCTACCTGTTCGAGCCCGCCTACTGGGAGCGGCTCGGCGAGCTGCCGCTCGCGCGCTTCGACGCCGCGATCGACGGCGAGGTCGTCGCCTCGGCGCTCTGCCTCGCGAGCCCGCCCTGGCTGCACTACCACCTGAGCGGCACGACCGACAAGGGACGCGAGACCGGCGCCTCGACGCTCGTCCTGCTCGAGGCCGCGAAGTGGGCCCAGGCGAACGGCTACGAGCGCTTCCACCTCGGCGGTGGGCTGGGCGGCAGGGCCGACTCGCTGCACCATTTCAAGGCGCGCTTCGACCCCGAGGGCCTGGTCGACGCCGCGGTCGGCAAGGCGATCCACGACGCGGCCGCCTACCGCGAGCTGAGCGGCGGCGAGACGGGCTATGCGGGCTTCTTCCCCGCGTATCGCCGCTCGAGCGGGTAGCTTCGAGCCATGATCCTGAAGGCGATCTTCTGGGCGAGCGCGGCCGGACTGGCGTGGACCCACGTCGGCTATCCGGTCGCCGCTGCGGCACTGCGACGCGTGCGCGAACGGCCGGTGCACAAGGAGGAGATCGAGCCGACCGTCACCCTGATCGTCCCAGCCCACGACGAGGAGGACGTGATCGAGGCGCGCGTCCAGAACCTGCTCGAGCTCGACTACCCCGCCGAGAAGCTCGAGCTCGTCGTCGCCTCCGACGCTTCGACCGACCGCACGCACGAGATCGTGCGCGGCTACGACCGCATCCGGCTGCTCGAGTGCGAGCGCGCCGGGAAGCTGCCGACGATGAACCGCGCCGTTCGCGAGACCGACAGCGAGATCCTCGCCTTCGGCGACGCGAACGCCGTCTGGGCGCCGGACGCGCTGCGCAAGCTCGTGCGCAACTTCGCCGACCCTGACGTCGCGTACGTCTGCGGCCAGGTCCGCTTCCAGCGCGAGGACGGCACGAACAAGGAGGGCCTCTACTGGCGCTACGAGCTCTGGCTGCGCGAGAGCGAGTCCGCGCTCGGCTCGATCACCAGCGGCAACGGGGCGATCTACGCCGTACGCCGTTCGGACTACGTCGAGTGGCCCTTCGGCCATGACCAGGGCTTCCCGAATCTGATGGTGCAGAGGGGCCGCCGCGCGGTCTACGAGCGCGAGGCGCTGGCATTCGAGAAGCCGTCGACGCACAGCGAGGACGAGTTCCGGCGCAAGGTGCGGATGCTGCCCTGGTCGTGGCGGTACCTGTTCGAGGCGAGCCCGCTGCGCGGCGTGCCGCCGATGTACCTGTTCGAGCTGCTCTCGCACCGGGTGCTGCGCTACGCGAGCGGCTTCTTGCACGTCGGCCTGCTGGCCACGAGCATCGCGCTCGTCGGCGAGGGCTGGGTCTACCAGGCCGCGCTCGCTTTGCAGGCGCTCTGGCTCGTGCTCGCCGTCGCGGGCAAGCTCAGGCTGCGCGTGCCGGGGGCCGGGATCGCCTGGTACTACCTCTTGATGACGGCCGCCACGATGGCCGCGCTCGTCCGCTACCTGCGCGAGGGCGCGCCGCTGATGTGGGAGAAGGCCGAGGGCACCCGCTAGAACCGGCGCATGGCAACCGTAGGGGTCTCTAGCCTGGGGTGGGTGCGCCTGCCCGTCGTTCTGTTCGTGCTTGCGCTGCTTGCCGCCGGCTGCGCCTCGGACAAGCAGGCCGCGCCGACGACCACGCAGCCGCCCGCCGCGACGCTGAAGCCGCCGCCGGCACCGCCGCCCAAGCGCTCGAAGGTGCACGTGATCGTCTTCGACGGCGACACGGGCAAGCCGGTCCGCAATGCCGCAGTCCACGTCGGCCGCTTCGGCGGGCGCACTGACTACCACGGCGTCGCGAAGATCCGGATCGCGCGCCACGTCCGCCTGCAGGTGAAGGTCGCCAAGCGCGGCTACGACGGCTTCAAGCAACGCCTCCAGTTCCGCAACAAGCCCAAGGTCGGCGTCCGCGTCTACCAGGCGAAGCTGCAGTGGCCGCTCTACGGCGCCAATCCGGGCCGCACGCAGTCGCATGACGAGATCCACGTGCGGCCGCCGTTCAAGGAGATCTGGAGCACGGCCGTCGGGGGCCTGATGGAGTTCCCGGCCGTGGTCGACGCCGACGTCGCCTTCGTCGCCAACTACCACGCGAGCGTGCGCGCCTACTCGATGCGCAACGGCAAGCGCGTCTGGCGGCGCGACCTCGGCGGGATCATGGCCTCCTCGCCCGCCGTGCAGGGCGAGGACGTGGTCGTCCACGCGATGAACGGCCACGTCTACGTGCTCGACCGGCACAACGGCAAGGTGCGCTGGAGCTACACGACCGGCGCGCCGATCGAGTCGTCGCCGCTCGTGCTGAACGGGGTCGACTACTTCGGCACCTGGGCCGGCACGGTCTACGCGCTCGACCTGAAGACGCACCGCCCTCGCTGGACCTACAACGCCGGCACGAAGATCACCTCGAGCGCCTCGTACGCGGGCGGCACGGTCTTCATCGGCGACTATGGCGGCCGGCTGCTGGCGCTCTCCGCCGCAAACGGCGGCCTGCGCTGGTCGGGCTCCGTCAACGGCCGCGTCTACGGCACCCCGGCGACCGCGGGCGGGCGCGTCTTCGTGCCGAGCTCGACCGGCGGCTCGCTCACCGCGTTCTCGACGAACGGCTCGCGGCTCTGGTCGCTCGGCACCGGCTCGTACGTCTACTCCTCGCCGGCGGTCTGGGACGGACGCGTCTATGTCGGCTCCTACAACGGCACGCTCTACTGCCTCTCCGCCGCGACCGGCTCGGTGATCTGGCGCTTCGGCAGCGGCGGCTCGATCGGCGGCGCGCCGACGGTCGTCGACGGGGTCGTCTACTTCGCCAACCGGCAGCACCGGATCTATGCGCTCAACGCGCGCACCGGCAGGCAGGTCACCCGCTGGCCCGACGGCGCCTTCGTGCCGGTCGCGGGCAACGGGCGCCTCCTGCTACTGCACGGCTTCTCGCGTCTCTACGCGATGGCGCCGAAGAGCCGCACGCGATGAAGCGGATCCTGCTCGTCGCGGCCGGCGTCGTGCTGTTGCTCGCCGCCGGCCTCGTGGCGTTCGGCCTCTACCGCAAGCACCAGGGCCACGACGTCCACGGCTCGTCGACCGTGGAGTTCGTCACCACCCAGGCCGCGCCGAAGCCGCCGCCGCTGACGGCGAAGATCCGCTGGCCGATGTACCGCTTCGACCCGACCCGCCAGGGCAACGCGGAAAAGATGCTCGTTCAGCCGCCTTACAAGCCGCTCTGGTTCTTCCGAGGCGGGTCGCTGCTCGAGTTCCCGCCGGCGGTCGCGTACGGCCGCCTCTACTTCGCCAACGCCACGGGCGTCCTGTTCGCGGTCGAGACGAAGCGCGTCCGCACGGTCTGGGCCTACCGCGCCCACCGCTGCACGGCCGCCTCGCCGGCGGTCGACAACCACACCGTCTACATGACCTTCCTGAACAAGCCGCCGTGCAACGCGACCCGCTCGGGCCTCGACGGCGAGGTGGTGGCGATCAACGCCGACACCGGCAAGCTGCGCTGGCGGCTGAAGATCGGGCCGACCGAGTCGTCGCCGCTCGTGCTCGACGGGGTGGTCTACGTGGGCGACTGGAACGGGCGCGTCTACGCGCTGAGCGCGGCCTCGGGCGCGACTCGCTGGACCTTCCAGACCGGCGACAAGGTGAAGGACGCGATCGCCTACGCCGGCGGCCGGGTGTACTTCGGCTCCTACGACCACCACGTCTACGCCCTGAACGCTCGCACCGGCAAGCTGATCTGGAAGGCGACGGCGCAGCAGCGGCTCGGCCACCGCGGCACCTTCTACTCGACGCCGGCCGTGGCCTACGATCGCGTCTACATCGGCTCGACGGACGGGAAGGTCTACTCGTTCGGCGCGACGAGCGGGAAGCTGCGCTGGTCGCACGGGACCGGCGGTTACGTCTACTCCTCGCCGGCCGTCTACCAGCAGCGCGTCTACGCCGGCTCGTTCACCGGCGACCTCTTCGCCTTCAACGCCGCGACCGGCGACGTGTTGTGGAAGTACCGGACGAACGGGCCGATCTCGGGCTCGCCGATCGTGATCAACGGCATCGTCTACGTCTCGTCGCTGAAGGGCCGCACCTACGGCCTCGATCCGCGCACGGGGAAGCTGCTCTGGTCGTTCCGGCGCGGCGCCTACGCGGCCGTCGTCTCCGACCGCAGGCGGCTCTACCTCGTCGGCTACGCACGGATCTTCGCCCTCGCGCCACGCCTGCGCGGGTAGGCTCAGCCGCCGATGCCGACCGACGCACCAGATCTCGACGCCGAGCAGGACGTCGATCTCCACCGCCACTGGGCGACGATCACGCGCCACTGGTGGCTGCCGCTCGGCGGCCTGGCGGCCGGGATCATCGTCGGCTACCTGATCTCGCTCGGCGGCGCGCAGGTCTACAAGGCGAAGGCCGTCGTCTACCTCGGCCAGCCGCTCTCCCAGGGCGGCGTGCAGGTGCAGAGCCAGGCGACGAACCCTTCGACGGTAAAGGAGATCGTCACAGCGGAGTCGACGATCCAGCGGGTCGCTCGCGACGCCGGCCTGCGGGCCGGCCAGCTGCGCGGGCACATCGCGACGCAGGCGGTCTCCGGGAACATCTCGCGGCTGGGCCAGAACCCGCTCGTCGCGATCACGGTCACGGGCCACGCCCGCCGGCCCGTGGCGCGCGCCGCGAACGACCTGGCACGCACCGTCGTCTTCTCGAATGCCCTCGCGGGCTACTCGAAGACGAAGATCGCCAACCTGCAGCTGCTCGTCGACCAGGAGAAGGCGACGCTGAGCACGCTCAACACGAACCTGAAGGCACAGCAGGCCGCGCTCGGCAACGGCTCCGGTCTGTCGACGAGCGAGCGCCTGATCGCGCTCGGCCAGCTCAACGGGTTGCAGGCCCAGCTCCTGACGACCACCGATCAGCTCACGAGCAACCAGCAGCAGCTCGCGCTCGCCAAGGACGTTGAGGCGCCGGTGATCACGACCCTCGCCGCCGCGACGAAGACCACCGCGCGCAGCCGCCGGAACACGGTGCTCGTCGCGGGCCTGATCGGCCTGATCCTCGGCCTCGTCGCGGCACTCGTGTACGAGCCCACGCTCCGGGCCGTCCGCCGCCACTCGTAGCGTTCAACCGTGCTCGACGGAAAGCGGGTGTCGGTCGTCGTCCCCGCACACAACGAGGAGAAGCTGATCGCGGAGACGATCCGCGGGATTCCGCAGTTTGTCGACCGCATCTACGTCGTCGACGACCAATCGACCGACGGCACCGTCGAGGCCGTGCGCACGCTCGCCGACCCGCGCGTCGAGCTGATCGAGCACGAGCGCAACCTCGGCGTCGGCGGCGCGATCATCACGGGCTATAAGAAGGCGCGCGACGACAAGATGATCGTCACCGCGGTGATGGCGGCCGACGCGCAGATGGACCCGGCCGACCTCGAGATGCTGATGGGCGCCGTCGCGCGCCGCGACGTCGACTACGCCAAGGCGAACCGCCTCTTCACCGGCCAGGCGTGGGAGGTGATCCCGCGCTACCGCTACCTCGGCAACGCGGTCCTGTCGCTCCTGACCAAGGTCGCGTCCGGCTACTGGCACATCGCCGACTCGCAGTCCGGCTACAC
>DATIOF010000190.1:0-10044 GCA_035473395.1 Gaiellaceae bacterium | reverse complement strand
CCGCCACCTCCGCCTCCGCCTCCTCCGCCTCCGCCTCCGCCTCCTCCGCCTCCACCACCGCCCCTGCCGCCATTCCCGCCGACGGCCCTGCCGGCGCCGGGCGACGTGCAGACCGTCAACCACGGGCTGAGCGGCAAGCCGGAGGCCGGCGACGAGATCGACCTCACCTTCAGCGCTGCGGTGAACCCCGCCCTGATCCACGCGGGCTGGGACGGCTCGCCGACCACGGTCACCGCCCACATCAACACCTTCGGCTCCGAGGACTGGCTCTATTTCATGGACGCGGCCGACACCTCGTGGTTGTCCGGCCTCGGCGGCGTGGGCCTGGTCGGCAACTACTCGAACGCAAGCGGGGCGACGTTCGACAACTCGCAGATGACCCTCACCGGAACCACGGTCAAGGTCGTGCTCGGCACGGCCTCAGGCACGGTCTACCGGGATACCTCCAACCAGGACATGGTCTGGTGGACGTTCAAGGGCAGCGCCAACGAGTTGGGCGCCTCAGACCCGAACTTCTGAGCCGTTTCTCGGCTCAAGCAAGCGGGTTTCGACGCCGATAAGAGACCGATGAGCTCTGCGGCCACCCCCACGGTCGCCGAACAGCAGCATGCGGCACCTCGCCGCCGGCGGCAAACCAAGCCTCCCGTCACCCGGCGGTCCGCGATCCAGCTCCTGGTCGGCGTCCTGATCGTCGGCGCGATCCCGATCGTCTCGACCGTCCGGATCCTGCAGGCGAACGCGCTTCGCAACGAGCAGGCCCGGACGGACTCCGCGCTCCGCGACCAGCTCCAGAACGGGCTGCGCGAGCTCGGCCGGCTCGGTGACAACGCGTCCACCACCGCGCGCGATCTCGCGGGCTCGCCGGTCGTGCAGCGGGCGGTGATCACGCGAGACACCGCGACGTTGCGGCGCCTGGCCGGGCAGACGCCGGGCCTCGCCGTCTACCTGCGTGGGGCGCGAGTCGCCGGCAACCCTCCTGGCCTCGGCGTGCAGCGGTACATCTGGCTGACCGTCAACGGGGCCCGCGTCGCAAAGATCGTCGCGAGCGTCCCGCTCGGGCGGCGACTCTCGGCCCAGCTCACTCACGACGCGCCTCACGGACTCGGCGACCGGCTCGTGCTTGCGAAGGGCGGCCGCGTGCTCGGCGGCCTGGCCTTCACGACCAACGGCCGAGATATTCGGTTGCGCGGCGTCTCGTACCGCGGCCTGCCGGCGCTCGTGCCGGACTCGCACGGCACGCGCCTGATCGCGCTCCGGCCCAAGCACGTGATCGCCGCGAACGTCGCGCCGTACCAGGCCCGGGTCCGCTATGCGGCGCTCGGGTCGTTCTCGCTGCTGATCCTGGTCGCGTTCCTCTTCGCCGGGCCGATCATGCGACTCCTCGGCGACTTCCGTCGGGTTGCCTCTCAGGCCACGACCGACAGCCTCACCGGCCTGGGCAACCGCCGCACGCTCGACGAGGAGCTCGTGCTCGAGTGGCGGCGCGCCGACCGCGTCGGTGAGTCGCTCGCCTTCGTCCTGCTCGACCTCGACGACTTCAAGCAGGTGAACGACACGCACGGCCACCCGGCGGGCGACGCAGTCCTGCGCGCCGTCGGGCAGGTCCTGCGCGAAGGCGTGCGCCAGGTCGACCTGGCGGGCAGATACGGCGGCGAGGAGTTCGCTCTGATTCTTCCCGAGACCGACCTCTTCGGCGCGGTCAAGCTAGCCGAGCGCCTCAGGGTCGAGCTCGAGACCACGCCGATCCAGGTGGCGGACGGCAAGACGCTCACGGTCACGGCGAGCTTCGGCGTCGCGCTCAAGGACGAGCTGTCGTCTCCGGACGACCTCGTCGCCGCCGCCGACGAGGCGCTGTACGCGGCCAAGCGGGCCGGCAAGAATCGCGTCGTCCCGGACCCGGCGAACGGCCGCTCGGAGCGGAAGCAGCCCGAGCGCCGGCGGCCCAAGAACGCCGCGGCGCCGAAGAAACCCGCGCCGGCCAAGCGCAAGCCGGCCAAGGGCGAGATCTAGCCCCGGCTAGATTTCGCCTCCATGCGCGTTTCCGCCAAGGTCGACTACGCCGTGCGGGCCGGCGCCGAGCTCGCCGCAGCCGCGGGCCGCGGCCCCGTCAAGGGCGACACGATCGCGCAGGCGCAGAAGATCCCGCTCAAGTTCCTCGAGAACATCCTTCTCGACCTCAAGCACGCCGGCCTGGTGCAGAGCCAGCGCGGCGCCGAGGGTGGTTACTGGCTGGCGAAGGAGCCCGCCGAGATCTCACTCGCGGACGTGATCCGGGCGGTCGAGGGCCCGATCGCCAACGTCCGCGGCGAGCGGCCCGAGCAGGTCGAGTACGCGGGCGCCGCCGAGCCGTTGCGCGAAGTGTGGATCGCCGTCCGCGGCAACCTGCGCGCGGTGCTGGAGTCGGTCACCCTCGCCGATGTCGCAGCCGGCCAGCTGCCGGACGAGGTCAGCCGGATCGCTGCCGATCCGGACGCCTGGCAGCCGCATTGAAGACCGTCTCACGGCTCGGCCGGACGTAGACGATCTGGCCGCGCTCGAGCTCGAGCAGCTCGGCCTGCTCCTGGGTCAGCTGCGCGGTCAGGTGCTGGCCGTCCTCGCGGACGAGTTCGACCCGCACCTCGAAGCCGAGATGGACGACGCGCTCGACCATCGCCTCTGACGAACCGTCGCCCTCGGGCTCGTTGAGAACCTCGACGTCGTGCGGCCGGACGAACGTGTCTCCGAGCCGGTTGACCGGACCGACGAAGCTCATCACGAACTCGTTGGCGGGCCGCTCGTAGAGCTCGCGCGGCGAGCCGACCTGCTCCACGCGACCCTCGTTCAGCACGACGATCTGGCCCGCGACCTCCATCGCCTCCTCCTGGTCGTGCGTGACGATGATCGTCGTCACGTGCACCTCGTCGTGGAGCCGCCGCAACCACGCGCGCAGCTCCTGGCGCACGCGTGCGTCGAGCGCGCCGAACGGCTCGTCGAGCAGCAGCACGCTCGGCTCGACCGCGAGCGCGCGGGCGAGCGCCATGCGCTGGCGCTGGCCGCCCGAGAGCTGGGCCGGGTAGCGCTTGGCGAGACCCTCGAGCTGAACGAGCTCGAGCAGCTCGTGCACACGCCTCGAGATCTCCGCGCGCGGCCGCTTGCGGACGGCGAGCCCGAAGGCGACGTTGTCGTAGACCGTCATGTGCTTGAAGGCCGCGTAGTGCTGGAAGACCATCCCGACCCCGCGGGAGCGCGCGGGCGTGTCGGTCACGTCCTGGTCGCCGATCAGCACCTGGCCGGAGTCCGGCTCCTCGAGCCCCGCGATCACGCGCAGCAGCGTCGACTTGCCGCTGCCACTTGGCCCGAGCAGGGCCGTCAGCGAGCCCTCCGGGATCGCCACCGAGACCTGGTCCAGCGCGGTGAAGGCGTTGAACTGCTTGCTGACTTCGACAACGGAAATGCCCACTAGCGCTCCTTGGGTTGGAGGACCCGAAGCGAGACGACGACTGCGATCGCGATCAGCGCGAGCACGACCGAGGATGCGTACGCACCGGCGGTGTCGAAGCCGTCGAACTGCGCCTTCACGTAGAGCGGCAGCGTCTGCGTCTTGCCCTCGACGTTCCCGGCGACCGCGCTGACGGCGCCGAACTCGCCGATCGCGCGAGCCGTCGTGAGCACGACGCCGTAAGCGACGGCACCGCGAATCGCCGGGAAGGTGACCCGGCGGAAGGCCTGGAACGGGGCGGCGCCGAGCGTCTCGGCCGCCTGCTCCTGCTCGATCCCGATCTCCCGCAGGACCGGAACGACCTCACGAACCACGAACGGCATCGAGACGAACATCGTCGCGAGCACCATCCCCGGCACCGCGAACAGGACCTTCAAGCCGTGGTCGGCGAGGCCGCCCAGCCAGCCGCCGCGGCCGTAGAGCAGCACGAGCCCGAGGCCGACGATCACGGGCGAGATGGCGAGCGGCAGGTCGACCACCGCGTTCAGCAGGCCGCGCCCGACGAAGCGGCCGCGGACGAGCGCGAGCGCAAGGATCACGCCGACGATCGTGTTCACCGGCACCGCGATCGCCGCGATCAAGAGCGTCAGCCAGAGCGCGTGCAGCGCCTCCGGCGTCGTGACGGCGTGCCAGGCGTGGGCGAAGCCGTGCTCGAAGGCGCGGTAGAAGACGAACCCGACCGGCACGAGCAGAATCAGCGCCAGGTAGCCGAGCACGCCGAAGCGCAAGAGGTATCTAGACACGGTCGTACCTCGTCCTCCAGCGGCGGACGCCGCCGATCGCCAGCAGCACGGCGAGCGAGATCGCCAGCAACAGCACCGAAACTGCCGCCGCGCCGCTCCCGTTGCCCGACTGAAGTTGCCCGAAGATGTAGACCGATGAGACCTCGGTCTTGAAGGGGATGTTCCCGGAGATGAGCACGACCGCGCCGAACTCGCCGACCGCGCGTGCGAACGCCAGCGCGACGCCGGAAAGCACCGCCGGCAGCAGATTCGGGAAGACGATCTTCCGAAAGACGCCGATCGGCCGCGCCCCGAGCGAGGCCGCCGCGTCCTCCATGTCCTCGTCGAGCTCGATCAGCACCGGCTGCACCGCGCGCACCACGAACGGCAGCGTCACGAAGAGCAGCGCCATCAGGATCCCGACGCGCGTGAAGGCGACGTCGATCCCGAACGGGCCACCGGGCCCGTACAGCGCCAGGAGCGTCAGGCCGGCGACGATCGTCGGTAGGGCGAACGGCAGGTCGATGACGGAGTCGACGAGGCCCTTGCCGGGGAAGCGATCGCGGACAAGCACCCAGGCCGTGGCGGTGCCGGCAACGGCGTTGACCACGGCGCAGGCCGCGGCCACGCCGAGCGTCAGCTTCAGGGCCGCGATCGCCTCGGGCTCGGTCGCCTGGTGCCAGAACTCGGCGAGCCCTCCGCCCCGTGCGCTCCAGACGAGCGCCGCCAGCGGCAGCAAGACGACCAGGCTCAGGTAGGCGGTGACAAACCCGCGGGCGAGACCGCCGCCGGCGCGAGCCCAGCCCGCGCCGGCGGGGCGCTCGAGAGCGGCGGTGCTACTGGCCAAGCGACTTTTCGATCTTCGCCACGATTCCCGTGCTGGGCTGGAAGAAGCGCTTGTTCACCCTCGTCCACCCGTTCAGCCCGAGCTTGGCCGTGTCGATCGTGAAGAGGCCGGGGGGTTTGTAGAAGCGATGGCCCCCGGCGGCGCTCTTGAGAACGGGCCGGTACCCCTGCGCGGCGAACGCCTTCTGCGCAGTCGACGACCAGAGGTACCTGTAGAACGCCTTGGCGGCCGGGTTCCTCAGGCCGCTGTTGGTCAGCGCGACGGGCGTTTCGATCAGGAGCGTGCTCTTCGGCGTCTTGTACTCGGTGTGCACGCCCTTCTTCTCCGCGTAGATCGCCTCGTTCTCGTAGGTGATGAGCACGTCGCCCTTGCCCTGCGCGAAGATCTGCAGCGCAGTGCGCGCGCTGTCGGGCTGCACGGGGACGTGCTTGAAGAACTTGTAGAGGTAGGCGATCGCCTGCTTGTCCGTCTTGCCGGCCTTGCGCTCGGCGCCGTAGGCCGCCATCACGTTCCAGCGCGCGCCGCCCGAGGTGAACGGGTTCGGCGTGATCACCTGAACGCCCGGCTTGATCAGGTCGCCCCAGCCCTTGATGTGCTTCGGGTTGCCGTCGCGCACGACGAAGACCACCACCGAGTCGGAGACGATCCCCTTGTGCGCGTTCGCGGCCCAGTTCTTCGGGACGAGCCCCTTCCCGACGAGCATGTTGATGTCGGGGTCGAGCGAGAGCGCGACGACGTCCGCCTTCAGACCGGCCGCTACGGATCGGGCCTGGTCACCGGAGGCGCCGTAGGACTGCGAGAAGCTGCTGCCGTTCCCGGCCGAGGTCTTCTGGAACGCCGAGATGATCTGGCCGTACGCGTCCTTCGGCGTCGAATACGCCACGAGCGCGACCGACCCGCCCTTCGAGGCGCCGGCCGCCGAGCTGGCCAGTAACCCGACACCGAGCAAAGCGATCCAAATGATCTTCATTGGTTCTCCTTATCTCCCAAGCTTGTCCACGGAGTTGATGGAGATTAGGTAAGGAAGCGGACAGCGTCAACTCGGAACCGGCGCCTCACTAGAGTCCTCGCCGTGGAGCCGCTCGACCGCTCGACCATCTGGCCCTACCGCGACGCCCAGGCCGGCGAGCTGTACTACCAGCGCTACGCCCACCCGAACGGGCTTGCGGCGGAGGCGAAGCTGGCGGAGCTCGAGGGCGGCGAGGCGCTCCTCTTCCCCTCCGGCGCGGGTGCGACGACGGCACTGGTGCTCGGTCTGCTGGAGCCGGGTCAGACGATCGCGCTCGCCGAGGGCGGCTACTACGGCACGGGGGTGCTCTTCGACGCGCTCGAGCGCTGGGGCGTGCGGCATGTCGAGTTCGACCAGACCGGCCCGCCGCCCGACGGCGTCGACCTCGTCTGGCTCGAGGCGCCTTCGAACCCGTTCCTAACGATGCCCGACCTCGAGGCCGCCGTCGCCTCGCCCGCGCGGGTGGTGGTCGACTCGACCGCCGCGACGCCCGTCTACCTGCGCCCGCTCGAGGCCGGAGCCGACTTCGCGCTCCACAGCGCGACGAAATACCTCGGCGGCCATCACGACGTGCTGCTCGGAGCAGTCGCCTGCGGGTCGGCCGAGGACGCGGAGCGGCTGCGCGAGTTCCGCGGTCGCACCGGGATCGTCGCCGCGCCCGATCCGTGCTGGCTGCTCTCGCGGTCGCTGAAGACGTTGCGAGTGCGAATGGAGCGCCACACCGCGAGCGCGACCGAGCTCGCCGAGCGGCTGCGCGCTCACCCGGCGGTCGAGCTCGTCCGCTATCCGGGCTTCGGCGGCCTGCTCTCCTTCGACGTCGACGGGGCCGAGGCCGCGCGCAAGGTCGAGGTCTCGCTGCGGACGATCAAGAACGCGACCAGCCTCGGCGGCGTCGAGTCGGTGCTGGAGTCACGCGCGCGCTGGGAGGGCGCGCGTGTGCCGCCGGGCCTGCTGCGCCTGAGCGTCGGCCTCGAGGACGTGGACGAGCTCTGGGCCGACCTCGAGCAAGCCCTGGCTTGAGCACGTACGTCTTCTTCCCTGAAGGAGCCTTCGGCCCGACGAACAACTGCGTCGGGATCGGCCGCGTCCTGCTCGAGCGCGGCGAGCGGGTCGTGTTCGTGGTCGAGGAGTCCTTTGCCGGCACGCTCGAGGCGCAGGGCTTCGAGGAGGCGCTGATGCGCCTCAAGCCTCCGCCCGAGGTCGAGGAGGCGCCAGGCCAATTCTGGAAGGACTTCGTCCGCGACACCGCGCCCGAGTTCCGCAAGCCGACGATCGACCAGCTCGAGACGTTCGTCCTCCCCGTCTGGCAGGAGCTCGTCGACGGCGCGCGCTATGTCGACGACCGGCTGCGGGAGATCTTCGGCGAGCTCGAGCCCGACGTCATCGTCCAGGACAACGTGGTCGGCTTCCCGGCCGTCCTCGCCTCGGGCCGGCCCTGGGTGCGGATCGTCTCGTGCAACCCGCTCGAGCTGAAGGACCCGGCGCTGCCGCCGGTCTTCTCCGGGTACCCGACCCACGACTCGTCGGAGTGGGACGAGTTTCGCGGGCGCTACCGCGAGCTGCACGAGCCGCTGCAGCGCGAGTTCTCGGCCTTCTGCGAGGAGCGTGGCGCTCCGCCGCTGCCGGAGCTCGAATTCGTCCACGAATCGCCGTTCCTGAACCTCTACCTCTATCCCGCCGAGGCCGACTACGAGCGCTCACGCCCGCTCGGGGAGCGCTGGCAGCGGCTCGACTCATGTGTGCGAAGCGTGGACGAGGCGTTCGCGCCCCCGGCCGGCGAGGGCGCGCTCGTCTACGTCAGCCTCGGCAGCCTCGGCTCGGCGGACGTGGAGCTGATGAACCGTCTGGTCGCCGCGCTCGCCGAGACGCCGCACCGCTACATCGTCAGCAAGGGTCCGCAGCACGACTCGATCGCGCTCGCGCCAAACATGACGGGCGCCGAGTTCCTCCCCCAGCCGGCGATCCTGCCGCAGGTCGACCTCGTGATTACCCACGGTGGCAACAACACGGTCACCGAGTCGATCCACTTCGGCAAGCCGATGGTCGTGCTGCCGCTCTTCTGGGACCAGTACGACAACGCGCAGCGGGTCGAGGAGGCCGCTTTCGGGGTGCGGCTACCGACCTACGAGTTCGAGGACGGCGAGCTGCACGCGGCGATCGAGCGGCTGCTCGCCGCCGAGCACCCACGGCTGGAAGCGGCCTCGCGGCGGCTCCGGGCGCAGCCCGGCACGGTCCGCGCGGCCGACCTGATCGAGACAGTGGGCGGCGCGCGCCGCTAGGGCGCGCGCCGCCCTGCTCTCCCTAGTTCGGGTTGATCTGACCGAAGAGCCCCTGCGACTCTCCGGCCGGACCGGCGGTGAAGAACAGCGTGCCCGCCGGCCCGTTGTTGCCGCCCTGGCCGAACTGCAGCGCCCAGAGCCCGTCGATCGCGAGCGGTCGGTTGTCCGCGCCGCGGATCTTTCCGTCGTGGACGAAGTGGTTCGGCGAGTCCTCGCGATAGGCGTTGATGAGCCCGTCGCCGAAGTTGCCGACGAGCAGGTCACCCGCAAACGTGCCGAACGTCGGCGGCGCGACGGCGAGCCCCCACGGGGCATTGAGCTGGCCGCGACCGTCGTCGAGGCTGCCGAGCAGGTTGCCCGAGAGGTCATAGACGTCGACGAAGCCCTTGCCCGGGCCGGGCTCCTCGTCCTTGCCCTGGTCGTCCTGCTTCGCGTAGGCCACGAACACGCGGGTCCCGATCACCTGCACGTTGAACGGAGCGAACCGGTGCGGCAACGATGGGTCGACGAAGCCGCTGTTCGGCACGAGCGTGAAGTTGGTGTCGAAGACGTCGATCCGCTTGTTGTGGAAGTCGGCCGCGAACAGCCGCGGGCCCGCCGGCGTGTTGGCGAGCGCGAGGCCCTTGTAGACCGCATCGACGTCCGACCTGTCGGCGACTCTGATCGCCGTCGTCCCCTGCGCGCCGTTCCAGGCTCGGACCAGGCCGTTCTCGGTGTCGAACAGGAATAGGGCCTTGCCGCCCGACGGCAGCACGAATCCGGCCGTGCTGTTGAAGACGGTGCCGGTTGGCCCGCCGGCGACGGTGACCACGAGTCCCTGCTTCTGTCCGTCGGAACCGCGGTACAGCGTTGACTTGTTCGTGCCGTTGTCCGACACCCACCACGGTGTGGTCGGCCCGGAGACGAGGCCCCAGGCATTGACGAGATCCGGGTCGGGCGGCTGCGCGGCTCCCGGCTGGTCCGAGACCAGCCGCGTGACGTGAAACGTCGTCGGCAGCCCGGCGGCGAGCGGTGACACGACTGCCAGTGCGGCCCCGACGGCAAGCACGCCAATCGTCAGGACCCTCGGACGTTTGGCGAAACGAAGACCTTTCATCCCACGCTCCTTTCGGATTCCCCTCTGGTGCGTACCGCGGGGAGCGCCGATCGGATTCGGGGAGAGCCGGAGGTGGGACTCGAACCCACGACCGCTGGTTTACAAAACCAGTGCTCTACCAGCTGAGCTACTCCGGCACCGGGCCCAGCCTAGCGCCGAGGCAGGCTCACCGACTCGTGATCACCTCGTCGATCAGCCCGTACTCGACCGCCTCGGACGCGGTCATGAAGTGGTCGCGGTCGGTATCGGCCGCGACGCGCTCGAGCGGCTGGCCGGTGTGGTCGGCCAGGATCTGCTCGACGCGCTTCTTCAGGTCGAGCACCTCGCGCGCTCGGATCTCGACGTCGGAGGCCTGGCCGCCGAACTGCCCCGTCCAGACCTGGTGGATCAGGATCTTTGCGTTCGGCAGCGCGGTGCGCTTGCCCTTCGTGCCTGCGGCGAGGAGCACTGAGCCCATCGACATCGCCGTCCCGACGCAGATCGTGCGGATGTCGGGCTTGACGAAGGTCATCGTGTCGTAGATCGCGAGACCTGCGTACACGTCACCGCCCGGCGAGTTGATGTAGACGGAGATGTCCTTGTCGGGATCGTCGGACTCGAGGTGGAGCAGTTG
>DATIOF010000189.1:0-48521 GCA_035473395.1 Gaiellaceae bacterium | reverse complement strand
CGCGTTCACATGGAGCGTCGCGAGCGTGCCGCCGAAGCGCGGGATCTTCTTCGCTGCCAGGTGGACGATCGCGTCGCACCCCGCGAAGGCGCGTCGGAGCTCTCGTTGGCGCGTGCAGTCGAGGGCGTCGAATGTGAAGCGCTGGTCGTCCAGGAACGGCGCGATGTTCGAGACCGAGCCGTATGAGAGGTCGTCGACGGCGGCGACCTCGACGTCGCGGTCGAGTAGCAGCTCACAGACGTGCGAGCCGACGAAGCCCGCGGCGCCGGTGACGCCGACGCGCTTCACGCCGCGGCCCTCTCGCTTCGCGGCAAGCGCTCGAGGATCCCAGGCAGCACCCTTTCGGCGACGCCCGTTACGGCCTGGCCGCTAACGATCTCGGGATACACGTGCGCCGTCGAGGCGAGCGCCAGGTTTGGGACTGAAAACATTTCCGGGAGGTTCGAGGCCCCGCCAAGCGTGTGGACGGGCTCGGTGACTCGGGCCCGCTGAACCTTGGAGGCGAGGATGTCGTCGGGTTCGAGATCCGGGAAGATCGTCTGCGCGTGCGCGAAGAACTCTCGCTCGACTTCCTCCGCGGGCAAGTCGTGGAGCTGAGACGACGGGTCGACGTACTTGGAGACGTAGAGCAGATGACCGCCCACGCGCTCGGGGTCGACGACGTGTGTCGTCTCGACGATGGTCGTCAGCGGCACGCGCCGATCGGTGATGTTCAGGTGGTAGTACGGGCTGATGCTGCGGCGCGTCCGCAGCAGCAGGCACACGACGCCGAGGTAGCGGCAGTGGTCGTCCGGCGCGAGTTCGAGCAGCTCGGGCGCGAGCAGCCGGCGCGCCATCGGCGGCGCGAGCGTGCAGAGGACAAAGTCGTATGGGTGGAAGCGGCCGCCGACCTCGACGCCGGAAGCCACGCCTCCGCGCCCCGTGATCTGCTCGACTGCGGTGCCCGCGTGGATCTCGCCGCCGAGCGCGCGAATCCTGAGCTCGAGCGCATCGATCAGGGTCTGGTAGCCGCCCTCGAGCCAACCCATCACTTCGGCGCCCGACTTGTCCCGGGTCTTCGACATGCGCTTCGTCCGCGCCCAGATGTAGGTCGAGGGCAGATCGTGGTAGCGCCCATCGAACTTCGAGTCGAGCAGCGGTTTCCACATCCGCTCCGTCACCGACCTGCCCGACGTGCGTCGGAGCCAGTCGACCAGTGGCGTCCGGTCGAGCTCGCCGTAGTCGTTCGTCAGCTGACAGCGCGCCACGAAGGCCGCGAGCCGGACCCGGTCGCGCAGCCGCAGGATCGGAAAGGTCAGAAACTCCTTCGGCGAGGTCATCGAGAACAGACGCCCGTCGCCGTAGAAGCCAACTTTCGTCGGCCTGAAGCGGAAGCGGTCGGCGAGGCCGAGCTCCTCCGCGAGGCCGCGGACGCGGTCGTCGGTCGGCAGAACGACGTGGTAGAAGCGGTCGACGTCATGGCCGTCGAAGTCGAAGGAGCCGACGAGCCCACCGAGGTCGGGCGCGCGCTCGTACAGCGCGACCTGCACGCCCGCCTGCGCCAGCCTGTAGGCCGCCGTCAACCCCAAGATTCCACCGCCGACGACGGCAACGCTCGGGCGGCCGCTCACGATGACAGTAGCCCCCCCGAAAGGCGCAGGCGCAGGAGCATCCGCCAGTAGTCCAACATCGTGCGCAGCACCGGCATCTGGCTCTTGCCGAGCCGGCGGCTCCAGTCGAGCGGCACCGGAACCTCCTCGACGCGGGCCCCGAGTGCGACGAGCTTGACGAGAATCTCCGCCTTGCACGCGAACCCGGTCTCACGCACGAAATCGTCTCCGTAGCGGTCAAACCCGAGCTGCAGCGCCGATGTGCGGTAGACACGGAAGAACGAGGAAACCGTCTTCGCGTTCAGGCCGAGGCCGCGACGAACGACCACCCCGGCCGCCAGGCTCAAGGTCCGGCGGAAAGCCCCGACATTGACCATCCGCCAGTCAGCAAGCACGAGGTCGGCACCGGCGGCCGCGCGCCCTAGCATCGCCGGCAGGGCATCCAGGTCGCTGGTCGTGTCACCCTCCATGGTCACTACGAGCGTGTTGTCGTCGGCGCCGGCGAGCGCGGCCGCAAAGCCGTGCCGGAAGGCAGCGCCCGGTCCCTGGTTATGCGCAAGGCGCACGACCTCGAGGGGCAGCGAGCCACGATAGCCCTGCAAGAGGGCCGGTGTCTCGTCGGTCGAGCCGTCGTCGACCACGATCAGCCGTCCCGCGTCCGAGAGCAGTTGCGGTCGCGCCTGGAAATCGGCCAGTAGGCGCGGAAGGTTCTCGGCTTCGTCGTGGACCGGGACGACGAAGACCAGCCTCGGCGCCTTGGAGCCTCCGTAAAGCCCGGTTGCTGCCGCAGTCATGCCTTGTTCCATCCGCCCTCAGTCGTCGTTGGCTGGTACGTGCCTCGTTGAGGGTAGGAGTGACCGCGTTTGCAAACCAGACCAGGAACCAAAGACCAACCACGCGCGCAGGGGCTAGCCGGACGTCTAGTGCCGCCGCAAAAACCCGACCCTCCGGGGATTCACGCTCTGCGGCCCTGGACGCATGATCTTCGGCATGGGGTTGGAGCTGCGGGCCAGGGAGAATCAATGAGTGCGCAAGCCGCCACGTCGCTGGCGCGGGAGGCAGAGCGCCCGACGCGTCGACTCGAGCTCGCCGGCACCGGCCTGCTCTCGGCCGCGATGGCGGGTGCGGGATTGCTCGCCTATGCGTTTCACATCCTCGCCGCGCGGACGCTGACGACTAGCGAGTACGGCCAGATCGCAGCCCTCTGGGCGGCGCTGTTCATCGCGGTGGTCGTTCTCTTCCGACCGGTGGAGCAGACCACCGCGCGTGCCGTAGCCGACCGCCTGGCGCGCGGGGAGGAGGCCGCGAGCGTCCTACGTTCGGTCGTGACCGTCTTTTGCTGCTTGCTCGCGTTCGTCGTGGTCGTCGCTGCGCTCGCTTGGGGCCCGCTGACGCGAGCGCTCTTCAACGGCAGCGACTTCCTAACGTTGATGCTGGTCCTCGGCGTTGCCGGCTACGGGGTGCAGTACCTGGCGCGGGGCGTGCTGGGCGGCGTACGAGCCTTCCGCGGGTTGAGCGGGATTCATGTCGGCGACGGATGCATCCGGTTGCTCATCGCGCTGCCTCTGCTGGCGACCGCCTCGAAGGAGGTCGCTGCGGCGGCGCTGGCCGCTGCGGGGATCGGCGGCGCGGTTGTACCTCTCTGGCGCCAGCGGCACGAGATCGCTGCACTGCGCGAGGGCTCGGCCGAGCACCCCTTCCGCCTCCGGGCGGCGCTTGGCTTCGCGGCTCCGGCGACCGTGATCGCCGGGTCCGACCAGCTGCTCGTGAACGGGGCGCCGCTGCTCGTGATCGGAGCGAGCGGCGGAGAGGCGACCCGCGCCGCCGCGGTCGTCTTCGCGGCGACGATGCTCGTTCGCGTGCCGGTGTTCCTGTTCTCGGGTGTCGCCGGCTCGTTGCTGCCGAACTTCACCCGCCTCCATGCCGAGAACGACCATCGTCAAGTTGTGCGGCCGCTCGCGCGTGCGTGCCTGTTCTTCGCGGGTGCGACGCTCCTGATCGTCGCTGCGGCCGCGGCCTTCGGGCCGGCGGGAATGCATCTTCTCTATGGATCCAAGTACAGCGCCTCCGCGGTTGACCTCGCGCTGCTCGGGCTGGGCGCAGGTTCGTACCTTGCGGCTGCCACGATTTCGCAGGCCCTGCTCGCGCAGGCAGAGGGGCTCCGAGCGGCGGCGGCTTGGGCCGCCTCGGCCGCCCTCTTCGTCCTCGTCTACGTCCTGTCCGGAGGCACGGAGCTTCACCGCGTCTCGCTCGCGGTTGCCTCCGCGATGGTGGCTGACACCGCGTTTCTGGCGGTGGCCCTTCTGCTCGCGCGGCGTGCCCGCGGGCGTTAGGCCGACGCGCTTGGGGCAGCGGAGATTCGCAGTGGTGTTGGTGCTCGTCGCCGCGGCGTGGGGCGCAGCCGATTTCGCCGCAGGTGTCGGGCATAGCTCCGGCTGGATGAGACCTTCCGGCGAACCGTCCGTCTTTGGGTGGGTCTGCGGCTCCGTGGTCTTGATCGGCGCGGCGAGCCTGACTTCTCTGGCGGTGCGGGGACGGGCGGGTTCGCGCCTGCTGCTCGCCACGGGCCTCGCCTACATAGCGGTCGACGAAGTGCTCGGCGTGCACGAACGCCTTGCCGGCGACCTTGACGCTCGTTCGCTCATGCCGCCGGGCTGGGCCGCCGCCGGACTGTTGTTGAGCGTGGCCGTCTTTGCCGCCGTGGCGTACCTGCTGCTGAGGGATGCCGGCCCGCGCGGGGCGTGCCGCACATTGGTCGTCACCGGTGTCGCCTTGCTCGTAGCGTCGATCGCGGCGCGCTTCGCAGGCGGGTTCCTTGCCGCCGCCCACCGCCTCCCCGCCGGCGCGAGCCGGTCGGTCGGTGAGAGCGTCGCGCATGCCTGCGGGTCCGTCGGCTGGCTGCTAGTTGCGGCCGGACTGCTCGCGCGCACGCGCGTCAAACTAGACGCCGCGGCGCTTTAGCCCTCGACCCAGTCTCGCGTCAGATACAGCCAGAAGGCGAGCCCTGCGAACTCGCGGTAGGGGCGGAAGCGTCGTTCGATCGTCCGGTCGGCGGCCTTGCGGCCGCGTAGGCGCGCGTAGGTCGGGCGCGTCCAGGAGTCCAGCACGAGCCGCGAGTAGCGGCCGAGCAGCAGCATCATGTGTGCCGTCGCGTACGGGCCGCAGCCGGGGAGCGCGAGCAGCCGCTCGGCGACGTCGTCGTCGCTCAGCTCCGGGTCGTCGAGCGCCTCGAGGTCGAGCCGACCCTCAGCCACGCTCTCGGCGAGCGAGCGCAGGTACGCGCCGCGGTACCCGGCCCGGACGACGTCGCGGTAGAACGTCTCGCCGGCCGCGGCCATCGCCGCCGGAGTGGGGAAGGCGCGGCGGCCGTCGGGCGCCTTCGGGCCAAGGTGGTCGACGAGGGCGGTCGTCATCCGCACGGTGGCCGACCAGGCGCAGTTCGTCGTGCAGATCGTCTTGACCACGTCCTCGAAGACGGTCGGGCTGCGCAGCAGCCGGCCCGCGCCGGCCGCCGCCCAGGTGAGCTCCGGGTCGGCGGCCGCCACGGCGTAGAAGGCCGACAGATCGGCGTCGAGCCGCAGCATGTGGCGGACTGCCGCGAGCACGCCCGCCTTCGGGCCTGCACCGTCGACCTGGGCAAAGCCCTCACGCCCTCTCGAGACGCGGACGATCGCCGCTCCGCGCGGCAGCGCGAGGGTCGTCGTCAGGGTCACCGCGTCGGGGTCGATGTCGTTCGGCGGCAGGTCGGCGACGCCGTGCGACGTGATCGTCCGCAAGAGATCGACCGGCTCGCCGCCGGCGCCCTTCAGCTCGAGCTCCGCTGACCAGGTCCGCGCCATCGAGAGACCGAACGCGTTGCACGTCGGGGCATTCCCGGCGAACATGTGTTCGTGTCGAACGAGGCCACGATCCTGCACGCGGACGTCGACGCCTTCTTCGCGGCCGTCGAGCAGCGCGACGACCCGCGCCTGCGCGGCCGTCCGGTGATCGTCGGCTCGTGGGTGGTGCTCGCGGCCAGCTACGAGGCGAAGGCGCACGGTGTCCGCACGGCGATGAGCGTCGGCCGGGCCCGCCGGCTCTGCCCGGCCGCGATCGTGGTCGAGCCGCGCATGGCGGCCTACACCGAGGCGAGCAAAGAGGTCTACCGCGTCTTCGAGGACACGGCGCCTCGCGTCGAGGGGCTCTCGATCGACGAGGCGTTTCTCGACGCCCGCGGCGTCCGCCGGCTGACCGGTCCTCCGCGCACGGTCGCCAACCTCCTGCGGCGCGAGGTGCGCGAGCGGGTCGGGCTGCCGATCACGGTCGGCGTCGCGCGCACCAAGTTCCTCGCCAAGGTGGCCAGCGGGGTCGCCAAGCCCGACGGCCTGCTCGTCGTGCCGCCCGAGCGCGAGCTCGCGTTCCTGCACCCGCTCGAGGTCGAGCGGCTCTGGGGCGTCGGCCCGGTGACGGCGAGGCGGCTGCACGCGCTCGGGATCGCCACGGTCGGCCAGGTAGCCGAGCTCTCGGAGGACGTGCTCGTCCGGCTGCTCGGCCGGGCCGCCGGGCGGCAGCTCTACGCGCTCGCGCGCAACCGCGATCCTCGATCGGTGCGGCCGCGCCGGCGCCGCGCCTCGATCGGCGCGCAGCGGGCGCTCGGCCGCTCGCCGACCTCGCTCGCAGAGGTCGACGCCTCGCTCGCCGGGCTCGTCGACCGGGTCGCGCGGCGGATGCGGGTCGCCGGCCGAACGGGCCGAACGGTCGTGCTACGGCTGCGGTTCGACGACTTCTCGCGGGCCACACGCTCGCACACGCTCGCCTATCCGACCGCGAGCACGAGGACGATCCTCGACGCGGCGCGTGGCCTGCTCGCGCTCGCGTCGCCGTTGATCGAACAACGTGGGATCACGCTCGTCGGCGTTGCGGTCGGGAACCTCGGCGAGGGCCGGTCGTTCCAGCCGATGCTGCCGTTCGAGCGGGACACGGACTCGCTGGACGCCGCCCTCGACGAGGTGCGGCTGCGGTTCGGCTCTGCCGCCGTCACGCGGGCCGTGCTGCTCGGTCGCGAGCGGCAGGCGATGCCGCTCTTGCCGGACTGAC
Organism: Gaiellaceae bacterium; assembly: GCA_035473395.1. GTDB lineage: Bacteria > Actinomycetota > Thermoleophilia > Gaiellales > Gaiellaceae > AC-32. Next base: position 41,856 of record DATIOF010000189.1, on the reverse strand, counting down.
TTGCAAATCGAACGTATGTTCGCTTTGCTTTGAGGGGTGCAGCTGTCGCTCGACTCGCTCGACCGGCTGGTCGACACGCTCGAGGAGCGCGGCCCGTTGACGGCCGTCGAGGCCGCCCGGTCGCTTTTCGCCACGCCGTCGATCTCCGCGGGGCTGGCGTCCTCGCTTCTCGGCGAGCTGACGGAGGGCGACAGCCGGGTGGCCTGCATCGGCGGGAGCGTCGGGCTCGCCGGTGGGCGCGCCGATCCGTCGCTCGAGGAGGCCGAGTTCGTCGTTTTCGACCTGGAGACGACCGGCCTCTCGCCGGCGCGCGACCGCATCTGCGAGCTGGGCGCCGTTCGCGTGCACGGGCTCGAGCTCGTCGACTCGTTCCAGTCGCTCGTGAATCCGGGGATCACGCTGCCGGAGCCGGTCGCGAGGCTGACCGGCCTGCGCCGAGAGGAGCTCGCGTGCGCCCCGTCGGCCGGGAGCGTCGTACGCCGGTTTCTGCGCTTTGCCGGCGACGCGCTGCTCGTCGCGCACAACGCGCAGTTCGACCAGCGCTTCCTCGAGCAGCACCTGCTCGCGCTCTACGGCCGGCGGTTGTCGGAGCCGCCGCTTTGCACCGCCGCGCTGGCGCGACGGCTGCTCGAAGGCCGCCGGCGCAGGGTCGGCCTCGCCTCGCTCGCCCACTTCTTCGGCGTGCCGACAGCGCCCTGCCACCGCGCCCTCCCGGACGCCGAGGCGACCGCGCAGGTGCTGGTGCACCTGATCGGGCTGAGCCAGGAGCTCGGCGCGCGCCGGGTCTCGGAGCTGCGGACGCTCGCGGCGCCGCGCAAGCGCCGGGTCTACGACAAGCGCGCGCTGGCGCGAGGCGCACCCGCAAAGCCCGGGGTCTACCTCTTCCACGACCGGCACGGACAGGTGCTCTACGTCGGCCGCTCGCGCGACCTGCGGGCGCGCCTGCGCTCGTACTTCCGCAGCGAGCGGCAACGCCCCTCGGTCGAGGCGGCACTGCTGGCGCTCGACCGGATCGAGTGGCGGGTGCTCGGCTCGGAGCTCGAGGCCGCCTTCGAGGAGCTGCGGCTGATCCGGGAGCTCGAGCCGCCCGCGAACTCGCGCAGCCGCAGGCGCGAGCGCGGCGTCTACCTCCGCCGGCGAGGCGACGACTTCGTGGTCTCGAAGCAGCCGGGCCCGCTCGGTCCGATCGGCAGCCGCCGACGCGCCGCGCTGGCCGCACGCGCGCTTGCTTCGGCGACGGACGAGGAGCTCGCGTGTCTGCTCAACGGTGGGCCGTTACCGCGGTTGCGCTTAAGGCTTGCGGATCTCGCCGACAGCCTCCGCTACGAGGAGGCGGCAAGGCTCCGCGACCGAATCGAGGCGCTCGAGCACGTCGTCGAGCGTCTGTCGCGGCTGCGCCAACTACGGCAGCTGCGAGCCTGCCTGGTCGCGCCATCGACCGAGCCCGGCTGGCGCACGGCCTTCTTCGTCGCCGGCGGTCTTGTGCGGGCCGTCCGGCCGCTGCCGCCCGGTGCCGGCGCGCTGGTCGAGCTGGAGGCGGGCCTCGCGTGCTGCTCTGTCGAGGGGGACGACGAGCCGCTGACCGCCGAGCAGGCCGAGGAGCTGCTGCTCGTCGGCGGATTCGTGCGCCGGCCGCCGCCCGAGCTCGCCGTGGTTCCTCTCGAGCGCGAGCCGATCGCGGCCTACCTGCTCGGCCCCTAGACTCGCTGGCCGTGGCCATCCTGGGCGTCGACGTCGGCGGGACCTTCACCGACGCCGTGCTCCTCGACGACGGAGAGCTGCGCACCGCGAAGGTGCCCACGGCCGCGCGCCAGGAAGGGTCGGTGCTGGCCGCCGCGGCGGCCGTTGGTGCGACCGCGATCGATCGCTTCACGCACGGCACCACGGTCGCCACGAACGCGCTCCTCGAGCGTAAGGGCGCGCGGACGGCGTTCGTCGCGACCGCCGGCTTCGAGCACCTGCTCCACCTGCGCCGCCAGAACCGCGCGCACCTCTACCGGCTCTGCGCGGCCCACCCGGAGCCGCTTGTGCCGCTGGAGCGCTGTCACGGCGTTCGGGAACGCATCGGCCCCGACGGCGTGCTCGAGCCGCTCGAGCTCGACTCGCTGCCCGAGCTCGCCGACGACGTCGAGGCGGTCGCCGTCTGCCTGCTGTTCTCGTTTCGCGACCCCTTGCACGAGCGCCTGGTGGCCGAGGAGCTGCGGCGACGGTTGCCCGGCAAGCGCGTGGTTGCGTCGCACGAGCTCTCGCCCGAGCTGCGCGAGTACGAGCGCGCCTCGACGACCGCGATCGATGCCTATCTCGGGCCGGTGCTCGCGCGTTACCTCGAGGCGCTCGGCGGCGCGGCGGCCGGCGCGGGACTGCCCGAGCCGCTGGTGATGCGCTCCTCCGGCGGCTTGGCCACGCTCGAGGAGGTGGCCGCGCACCCTGCGGTCGCCCTCGTCTCGGGCCCGGCGGCCGGCGTCGTCGGCGCGGCCCGGGTCGCCGGCGTCGAGGATGCGATCACGCTCGACATGGGCGGGACTTCGACCGACGTCTGCCTGATTCGGGCGGGCGAAGCGGGCCGCAGCTCGGAGCGCGAGGTGGGCGGGTTGCCGCTGCGCCTGCCGATGGTCGACCTGCAGACCGTCGGCGCCGGCGGCGGCTCGATCGTCTGGCGCGACCTGGGCGGAGCGCTGCGGGTCGGACCTGAAAGCGCGGGCGCCGACCCCGGGCCGGCCTGCTACGGGCGAGGCGGGACGCGCCCGACGGTGACCGACGCGAACCTGATGCTCGGACGGCTGCCGGCGCGATTAGCCGGCGGGCTCGAGCTCGATCATGCCGCGGCGGAGCGCGCCTTCGAGGGGATCGACCCGGCCGAGGCAATCGAGGTCGTGAACGCGGAGATGCTGCGGGCGCTGCGGCTCGTCTCCGTCGAGCGCGGCCACGACCCGCGAGAGCTCGCGCTGGTCGCCTTCGGCGGCGCCGGGCCGCTGCACGCGTGCGCGCTCGCCGAGGAGCTCGGGATCGAGACCGTTTTCGTACCGGCAGCCGCCGGAGTCCTGTCGGCGCTGGGGCTCGCGGTCGCCGACGAGCGGCGCGACTCGGTGCGCTCGTACGTCTGCCTGCTGGAGGAGGCGGGCGAGCTGCCGCGCGAGGGCGAGGCCGAGCTGCGCTATCGCGGCCAGTCGTTCGAGCTGGCGGTGCCGCTGCAGCCCGGGCTGGCGGAGGCGTTTCACCGAGCGCACGAAGCGCGCTATGGCTACGCCGACCGCGAGCGCCCGATCGAGCTCGTCGCCGTTCGCACCGCCGACGTCCGCCCGGGACCGGCGCTCGAGCTGCCGGGTACCGAGCCGTACAAGACCACGGGCCCGGGCGTCGTCGAGCTCGAAGGCGCCACGTGCTGGGTTCCCCGGGGGTGGGTGGGGGTTAGGGATGGAAGAAGTAGCACGCTGCGGCTCACGAGACAGTCACGAAACCGTGCCGATTCTGTGAAATGAGGATCGAGCTCCAGGTGATCGGCGCCTCGCTCCGCTCGATCGCGGACGAGATGGGCGCGGTGCTCGTCCGCTCTGCTTTCTCCGCGAACATCAAGGAGCGGCGCGATTGCTCGACCGCCCTCTTCGACGCGGGCGGTCGGATGGTCGCCCAAGCCGAGCACATCCCCGTCCATCTCGGCGCGCTGCCCGACGCGGTCGCGGCCGTTCGCGCGCACGACCCCGCGCCCGGCGAGGCCTGGATCCTGAACGACCCCTTCGCAGGCGGCACGCACCTGCCCGACATCACGCTCGTCACGCGCACGCGCGCGGGCTTCGCGGTCACGCGCGCCCATCACGCCGACGTCGGCGCCGACGAGCCGGGCAGCCTGCCCGCCGACTCGCGGCGGCTCCAGGAGGAAGGTGTCGTGATCCCACCGACGCGCCTCGATGACGACGTCCTCGAGGAGCTCGTCTCGCGGATGCGCAACCCCGACGAGCGGCGCGGCGACCTGCGCGCGCAGCTCGCCGCGCACGGTCTCGCGGAGCGGCGGCTCGACGAGCTCTGCGGGCGGCGCGGCCAGGCGACCGTCGAGGCGGCGATGGACGAGCTCCACGACTACTCCGAGCGGCTGGTGCGAACGGCGATCGCGAAGCTCCCGGACGGCCGCTTCCTGGCCGTCGATTCGCTCGAGCCCGCGGGCGGGGGTACGCTCGAGATCGCCGTCACGCTCACGATCGACGGCGACGAGCTCGAGCTCGACTTCGCCGGCACCTCGGGCCAGCACGACGGGAACCTGAACTGCCCGCTCGCCGTCACGCGGTCGGCGTGTTACTTCGTCGTCCGCTGCCTGACCGACCCGGACGTGCCCGCCTCAGGCGGCGCCTTCGTCCCGGTGCGCGTGGTGGCGCCGGAGGGCTCGCTCGTCAATGCCCGCGCCCCGGCAGCCGTTGCCGCGGGAAATGTCGAAACCTCGAGCCGGATCGTGGACGTCGTCTTCGGGGCTTTCGGCCACGCTGTACCGGTGCCCGCGCGTGGCCAGGGAACGATGAACAACCTCACGCTCGGAAACGACCGCTTCACCTACTACGAGACCGTCGGCGGCGGCCAGGGCGCCTGTCCGGACGCGGACGGCCCGTCCGCCGTGCATGTGGCGATGTCGAACACGCTTTCGACTCCGGCCGAGGCGCTCGAGCTCGCCTACCCGGTCCGCGTCGAGCGCCACGAGCTGCGCCTAGGCTCGGGCGGAGCGGGCGAGCACCACGGCGGCGACGGCGTCGTCCGCGAGCTGCGCGTGCTCGAGGACTGCCGGCTCTCGCTGGTCGGGGAGCGACGTGCCCGGGGGCCGCAGGGTGCCCGAGGGGGCGAGCCCGGGCTGCCAGGTCGCAACCTGCTGAACGGCGAGGAGCTGCCGGCGAAGGTCACGCGCGGGGTGCGAGCGGCCGACGTGGTGCGCGTCGAGACGCCCGGCGGGGGCGGCTACGGACCGGTCCCAAAGAGCCAATAGCCGCCGGACACGCCCTGCGGTAGGACCCGCGGGACGATGTTGCACTTTCGACACGGCTCCGTTTCACACGTGCGCGCAGGCCACGCCTACCGTCGATCGAGGTCGATGGGAGGCGCGCCGCCTCCGGAAGGGAGTCCGAAATGCAACGTCGTCTCGCCTGCGCCGCGCTCGTCGCCGTCGCGCTTGCTTGCAGCACGCTCGCCCTCGCCCGGACCGCCTCGGCGGTCCCGCTCTGCACCGTGGGCCAGATCGTGAAGACCGCCGACCCGTCGCTCAGCGCTCCGAGCCCGACCTACGCCGGGAACACGATCACTTCCAGCGGTGGCTCCTGGGCCTCGTGCGGCGTGTCGATCAGCGGCTTCTACTCGGAGTGGCTCCGCGACGGCGTAGTAGTCGGCGGCCCGACGTGGATCGCCGGTCCGCCCGGGCCGTTCACCTACACCGCCCTGCCGGCCGACGTCGGCCACAAGCTGACCTCGGCCGTGCAGCCGTGCAACTCTGAAGGGTGCTACGGCTCGTACGCCGGCAGTTCGAACGCCGTCGCGGTTTCGGCGCCGCAGGGTTCGCCCCCGCCACCACCGCCTATCGTGGGCGGAGGCTCGTCGATCGTCGCGAGCGGCTATCTCCGTAAGCCCGACGGCTCTGCCGCCGCGGGCGCGACGGTTCAGCTCTACCGTGACGCCGACACCGATTCGAGCATCAGCCAGGCGGCGCTCGACGAGACGACTACCGACCCGAGCGGGTTCTATGTCCTGCACGCGAGCAATACAGGAGACGTCGCGGCCGATGCTGCGGCCAACGACGGCTGGGTCAACTTCGCGATCGAGGCGAATGCAGGCGACACGCCGTACTTCGACGTGGTCGCGCGGCGCTGGGATACCGCGCGGGGCGTCTGGCGATCAACGAACGACGACGACGTGTTCGCCGACGGCTCGTCAGGGCTGTCGACCGCGGCGCCGGACTCGCTCGCGGTCGACGTCGCCCCCACAGGCGGATCGCTTTCGGCCGGTGACTGGCCGAGCTTCTTCGGCTCGTGCAAGCTCGCGATCGAGAAGACGACGCTTGTTCGAACTGAGGTGGATCCGACGACGATCGGCGAGCTTCATGTCGCGAAAGACGCCACCGGAAAGTTCAGCTACGGCATCGGGAACCGGGCCGACAGCCAGATTTCCATCGCCAGCAGCGTGGGTGGGTGGCACCTACTTGGGTTCAAGCACGTCGCCACCAACACCACTACGACTGTCGCGGTGACGAATACCGGTGACGATTGGGCCCGACAGATCCGGTCTCGGTTTCAGTACGGCCTCTACAAGCACGAGCGCTCGACCGTCGACTGGGTGACGGGGCAGCGGATCCCGTGCGGAACCTCGTACACCAAGGAACCGCGGGTCTGGGTCGGCAACATCGAGCTGGGCGCCGATCTCTCTAGCAAGCTCCACCTCTGCCAGACGAAGTACGCCCAGTGGTCGACGCCGTTCTCTCCGAACACCGAGTTCCACCGTTACTCGGGGAAGTTGCAGACGTGGCAGGGAGCGGCTAGCGTCGACCTTGGGGTCGGCCGGCTTGACCTCAGCGCGTGGAGCGGCGCGTCGAAGTCAGTCGGCTACGACTACCACTTCGGCGTCGCCTTCGCTGTTCACTGGCTCTGCGGAACGGATGGCTGGCCTCGGTTCGCAGCGAGGATCTTCGCGGGTGGCTGACGCGCAGGCTAGGCCGGAAATGGGCGCGCGAGCAGGGCGGAAACCTCTAGCCCTGCTCGCGGCGATCGCCGCGAGCGTCGCCGCGGCAGTTGTCGGCGTGGTTCTCGCCCGCGGAGACGGTGCGCGCCATGGCGGTCCACTCGCGTGCGACGGTTGCGACGAGATTCTCGAGGGCTTGCCGCTCGACCTCGGCCGCTCGGGGACGGAGGGGTCGGGGGTCATCCTCAACCGCGGCGAGGACGACGCGGTTCTCGACGCCGTCACGTACGAGCGACTCACGCCTGGGCTTCGCATCCTCGATCCGCTGGCGCTGCGCATCGGCGACTATGCGGGGCCTGGCTTGGCGGCCGGGCTCGTGCGGAGCTATCCGCCCAGGCGGACGCGGCGGAGCGCTCGGCCGCTCCGAGGGTTCGTGGTGCACCCATACCGCAACCATGACGATGCAGTCGAGCTCCTCAACGGCTTCCGGCCGATCCGCCGAGGAGTGTTCGGCTACCGGGCGCTCTTCATCCACTACCACGCCGGTGGGAAGCGCTACGTCGCTCGCTACCCCATGGCCTTGGTCGTTTGTACCCCCGAGGCAAACTACCGCAGGTGCCCGCCCGAGTCCTGAGCGAGCACATAGGGGTAGACTCCGGCGATCGTGTGGGAGCTGATCTTCATGATGGTGATCCTGAAGATCCCGATCGCGTACCTGTGCCTCGTCGTCTACTGGGCCGTCAAGGCCGAGCCGAAGCCGTCCGAGCCCGCGCGCTCGCAGGCCGACGGGCCCGACCCGAGGGCGCCGTGGTCTCCGCAGACCCGCAGGCCTCGCCCCCGGCGCGGTCCTGAGCGCGGGCCCCTGCGTGCGAGTCGCGCGACGGTGAGCCGGTGAGTGCCAACCCCGTCAGCGAGTCGCGGCCGGCCGACACCGTCGCAGGCCTCCTCGCATCGCTGTCGCTCTTCGCCAGCCTGATCGGGATCGCTTACCGGCCGGGACGGCTGATCCCGTTCGCCCTGTTGCTTGCGCTGCTCGCAACCGCAATCGGCGGCCGCAACAACCGTCTGGCGGCCTTTGCCATCGGCGCCGGCGCGGTCTGCTTCGTCGTCGGCATGACCGTCGCGGTCACCACCAACAACCCGATCTACTGAGCCTCGCCGGGAGGGATCCCGGCTGGTACAACAAAGACGATGATGATGCACGACGTCGACGGACTGAACGCGGGCTACGCCAGCACGCTGCTCGAGCAATACCTCGAGAGCCCTGACGCGGTCCCGGACGAGTGGCGCGCGCTCTTCGAGAGCGGCGCCAGCGAACTGGTCGCGACCCATCCGGGCCTCGCCCGGCTCGTCGAGCTACTGCAAGAAGACGGCAACGGCCACGTCTCGACGGCCGACGCTCCGCCTCCGCCTCCGCCTCCACCGCCGCCGGCGGCCGAGCCCGCCGAGCCCGCCGCGCCGCCGGTGGAAGCGCCGCCCGTCCAGGACAAGACCCTCTTCCAGGCTGTCGCGGCCGCGATGGCGCTCGTCACCGCCTACCGCACGCACGGGCACCTCGCCGCGCGGCTCGACCCGCTCGGCGGTGAGCCGGTCGGCGACCCGGCGCTCGACCCCGAGCGCCGCGAGCCCAAGCTGACGCCCGAGCTGCAGGCCCTGATCCCGGCAGACATCCTCGGCGTGCACGTTCCCGGCGAGACTCTGGCCGAGGTCCTGCCGCAGCTGCGGCAGGTCTACTGCGGCACGAGCGCCTACGAGATCGAGCACATCTCCGACCACGAGCAGCGCGTCTGGCTGCGGACGGTGATCGAGTCGCGCCGCTACCACCACACGCTCGACGCGGACGACAAGCGCCGGCTGCTCGAGCGCCTGACCGAGGTCGAGGGCTTCGAGCGCTACTTGCGCCGCGCCTTCCTCGGCCAGAAGCAGTTCTCGGTCGAGGGGCTCGACGTGATGATCCCGATGCTCGACGAGACGATCGGGCTCGCCGCCGAGGAAGGCGGGCACGAGGTCGTGCTGGGCATGGCGCACCGCGGGCGCCTGAACGTGCTCGCGCACGTGCTCGGCCGTCCGTACGAGACGATCCTGCGCGAGTTCGAGGGCGAGCGCACGCTCGAGGCCGTCGCTGCCGACCCCGAGGGCGGCACCGGCGACGTCAAGTACCACCTCGGCGCCGAGGGCACTCGGAAGACGCCGGCCGGCGACATCACGGTCACCCTCGCTTCCAACCCCAGCCACCTCGAGGCCGTCGACCCTGTCGTCGAGGGCCGCACGCGTGCCGAGCAGACCGACCGCGCGACCCGCACCGGCTACGTCGACGCCTCGGTCGCGATGGCGGTCCAGATCCACGGCGACGCGGCCTTCCCGGCTCAGGGGGTCGTCGCCGAGACGCTCAACCTCGCCGACCTGAACGGCTACTCGACGGGCGGCTCGCTGCATCTGATCGCGAACAACCAGATCGGCTTCACCACGGAGCCGGCCGACGCGCGCTCGACGCGCTACTCGAGCGACCTGGCCAAGGGCTTCGACCTGCCGATCGTCCACGTCAACGCGGACGACCCCGAGGCCGCGCTCTCGGCGGTGCGGCTGGCCATGGCCTTCCGCCGGCGCTTCTGCACGGACGTGGTGATCGACCTCGTCGGCTACCGCCGCCACGGCCACAACGAACAGGACGAGGCGGCGTACACCCAGCCGCTGATGGCGGCGCGGATCGAGCAGCAGCCGAGCGCGCGCGAGCAGTACGCCAAGACGCTGCTCGAAGAAGGCGTCGTCACCCAGGAGGACGTGGACGCGATGGCTGCCCGGGTGGACACGATGCTGAAGGAGGCGCACGAGCGCCTGAAGACCACCTTCGGTCAGGGCGTGCCCGCAGTCGCCTACGAGGGCCGCATCCCCGCCTCGACGGGCGCCGAGGTCGTGACCGCGGTTCCCGACGAGCGCCTCCGCGCGCTGAACGGCGAGCTGCTCTCCGTCCCCGACGGCTTCACCGTCAACCCGAAGCTCGCCAAGCAGCTCGACAAGCGCCGTAGCGCGCTCGACCAGGGCGGGATCGACTGGGGCCAGGCCGAGGAGCTCGCCTTTGCGAGCCTGCTCGTTGAGGGAATCCCGGTGCGCCTGACCGGCCAGGACACGGAGCGGGGCACGTTCTCGCACCGCCACCTCGTCCTGCACGACGCCGAGAACGGCCAGGCGTACGCGCCGATTCAGAGCCTGGGGGAGGCGACCGCGTCCTTCGAGATCCACAACTCGCCGCTCTCCGAGGAGGCCTGCCTCGGCTTCGAGTACGGCTACTCGGTGGCCGCGCCGGAGGCGCTCGTTGCCTGGGAGGCCCAGTTCGGCGACTTCGTCAACGGCGCACAGGTGGCGATCGACCAGTTCATCGTCTCCGGCCTCTCGAAGTGGGGCCAGACCTCACGGCTGACGCTGCTGCTCCCGCACGGCTACGAGGGCAACGGCCCAGAGCACTCGAGTGCGCGTCTGGAGCGGTTCCTCCAGCTGGCCGCGCAGGAGAACATCCGGGTGGCGAACTGCACGACCGCCGCGCAGTACTACCACCTGCTGCGCCGCCAGGCGCTCGACCCGAGCGCGCGGCCGCTGGTCGTGATGACGCCGAAGGGCCTGCTGCGCCTGAAGCAGGCGGGTTCGACGCTGGCCGATCTCTCCGAGGGCGCGTTCCGGCCGGTGCTCGGCGACCCGGAGGCCGACGCCTCCGAGGTTCGTCGGCTCGTGGTCTGCTCCGGGAAGGTCTACTACGACCTCGTCGGACACGAGCTGCACGAGCAGGCGAAGGCCGTCGCGGTCGGGCGGATCGAGCAGCTCTATCCGTTCCCGGTCGACGCCTACGGCCAACTCGTGCGCTCGTTCCCGCGGCTGGAAGAGGTCGTCTGGGCGCAGGAGGAGCCGCAGAACATGGGCGCGTGGCGTGCGATCCGGCACCGGCTCGAGGAGTCGCTGCCCGAGGGCGTGCGACTGCGGTACGTCGGCCGGCCGTGGCGCGCGAGCCCGTCCGAGGGCTACCCGACCGCGCACCTGAAGGAGCAGGACCGGATCGTGCGGGAGGCGCTGACGCTCTAACCGTTGCGGTCGCGGCGGCGTTGCTGCTGTGCAATCACCTTGGCCGCGAGGATCGGCCCGTACTTGCGCCCCTGGCGGACGAGCGCGCGGCGGTGCTGCTTCGGGATCCGCCGCCAGATGTCCCACGCGGTCAGCGCCAGGCCGATGGTGCCTGTACGGCGGAATGCGCGGAAGCCGGCCACCGCAGGAGACTAGCGCTTCGGGCCGTGGTGACCGCCGTCGCCGTGATCGGACCCATGGTCACCGTGGTCCTTGTGGCCGTGATCGCCGTCGCCGTGGTCGTGCCCGTGGTCACCCTGGCCGTGTTCGTCGTGACCCTGCCCGTTATCGCCGGGCGGCGGAGGCTGCTCGGGTGAGCTCGGTGGCTTGGGGGCCTTGGGGGCTTTCGGAGCCTTGGGCGCCTTGGACTCGTGCCCGTGCTCGTGCTCGTGCTTGTTCTTCTTGGTGGGCTGGGGAGGCGGGACAGGAGAGAACCCAGTCTCAGGAGGCGGTGGAGGTGGAGGTGGAGGTGGAGGTGGAGGTGGTGGCGGTGGCGGAGGCGGAGGCGGAGGCGGAGGCGGCGGAGGAGTCTGTGGGCGGGCGAGCGCCGGGGCTGCCGCGAGCTGAGGGCTGGCGGTGGTGAGAGGCGACAGGACTGCCGCGGCCGGGGCCGACGTGCTCCGGGCGGCGCGCCGGGCCTTCGCGGCGTGCTTGGCCCGCGGAGGAGGCAGTGGTGCGGCGCGGACGACGCTGTGCGGGGTTTCCGTGGCGGCGAGCGGAGGCGTCTGCGGGGTCGTGTCCGGTCCCAGGGTCACGATCGTAGGCAGGGTCACCGCCGCGGCCATAGCCGTGCCGGCAACTGCGGCTGTTGCGATGATTGCGAGTCCTCTGCTCACGAGCCCCCCTGCATTTGCCGACTCACTTGCTCATGGTATCGGCGGTAACGGCCGACAACCTAAATTGTAAGTCATGAGCTTCAAGCTCAAACTCGTCGGGTACTTCCTGCTCGTCTCGGTACTCCCGCTCGGAGCGGCCGGCTGGGCGCTGCACTCGATCGAGAAGAGCAGCGAGACCCGGCGCGTGGACGTGCGCCTCGAGGCCGGCCTGCGCGCGGTGCTCGCGACCTACAAGGCGCAGCTCGCGGCCGCCGACCAGCGCGCCCACGCTCTCGCCGCGAACCGTGATCTGCAGCGGGCCCTGCTGCGTGGAGATCGTCGCCAGCTGCGCAAGCTCGTCGCGGCCAACCCCGGCGTCCGGCTCGTGACACCGACGCTCCAGCTCGGCCCGGCGCGGATGATCGCGCCAGGGACGCGGGTTGCAATCGTCAACAGCAGCAGCGTCGTCGGCACGCTCGCCTCGGGTGTCCCGCTGAACACCGGGGTGCTCGCGCGCCTGCGCAGCCGCTCTGGGCTGGATTCGAATGACCGGCTGGTCGTGCTCCACCGCGGCCGCGTTGTCGGCGGGCCTCGCGCCTTGACCGGCGCCCCGCTTGCAGCGGTGGGTCGCGCAGAGACGCTTTCGGTGGGCGGCGCGCGCTATCGCACGCTCGCTACCACCTCTCGGGAAGAAGGCGACAACCCGGCGCTTGCCTTGCTGACGCCGCAGGACGAGATCGACGACGCGGTCATGCGAGCCGACAGGCGGCTGCTGATCGGGTTGTTGGTCTCGCTGCTCCTCATCGGGCTGGTCGCCTACGCGGTCGGCCGCTCGATCGTGGCCTCGCTCGACCGCGTCGCCACGGCCGCAAACGCAATCGCTCACGGGCGTCTCGACCGACGCGTCGAGGTGGAGGGGACTGACGAGTTCGCCCGCCTGGGGACCGCATTCAACGAGATGACCGACCAGCTCGAGGCGCGCCAGGAGGAGCTCGATGCCGAGCGCGCCCGCATGCGTGAATCGACCGTCCGCTTCGGCGATGCGCTCGCGGCGACCCACGACGTCGACCAGCTGCTGCGCGTGATCGTCCAGACCGTGGTCGAGGCGACCGGGGCGACGGGCGGGATCGTGGTTGGCCTCGGCGGCGAGATCGTCCAGTCGGGAGCGCTCTCCGACCGGGGCGAGACGTTCGAGCTGCCGCTCACCGCCGGCCGGCAGAGCTTCGGCACGCTCACCCTTTCCGGCAGGGGCTTCTCGGTCGAGCAGCGGCGGATCGCCGCCTCGCTCGTCGCCCACGCGGCGGTCGCGCTCGAGAACGCGCGGCTGCACCGGATCGTCGCCCGCCAGGCGCTCGTGGACATGCTGACCGGCCTCGCCAACCGCCGCCACTGCGAGGAGGCGCTCGCGGGCGAGCTGATGCGGGCCGAGCGCTTCGGCGGCTCGGTCGCCTTCGTGCTCGCCGACCTCGACAGCTTCAAGTCGATCAACGACCGCTTCGGCCACCCCGTGGGCGACGGCGTGCTCGTCGAGTTCGCCGAGACCCTGCGGGAATGCGTGCGCGAGATCGACGTTCCCGCGCGCTGGGGCGGCGAAGAGTTTGCCGTCGTCCTGCCCGGGACCGACCTCGACGGCGCGGCCCGCCTGGCCGAGCGCGCACGCCGCGCGTTCGAGCAACGAACGATCCTCTCGCCCGACGGCACGCGCATCCGGGTCACCGTCAGCCTGGGCGTTGCCGCCTTCCCCGAAGCGGCCGTCGGCGAGGGCCTGGTGGCGGCCGCCGACGGGGCGCTCTACGAGGCCAAGCGCGACGGCAAGAACCGCGTCGTCACCGCTCGCCCGCGCGCGCGGCAGGCGTAGGCGGGTTTGGCGGAATCCTGCTCGTCGCCGGGGCGCGATGGTCGTTCCGAGACAAGGACGCAGGGAGTGCTCGTAGCCGGAGCCTACGGGTGCGACTGAGGACGCCGACTCGGGGCGAGTAGCGCGTCCCGGAGGCACCGCGGGATTTCGTCAGACTCGCCTCAAGCTGCCGCTTTCTGCGTTAGTCGTTAGAATCCGGCGCTTGCCCTACGACCCACGGGAGGAGTTTTGCCGGTGGAGACATCTTCGCTCTTTGCGCAAGTCATCCAAGATCATCTCGAACTGAAGCAGAAGAACTCGGAGCTCGAAAGCGAGCTGCCGATCGACCGTTACAAGACCGACGACCCCTTCGAGAACCACCCGCTCTTCAAGACCGAGGAGCAGGCCCGGATCGAAGAGACGATGGACGGCGAGGAGCCGGGCATCACCCAGGAGCGAGCCGCGCTCGCCTGGCCGACCGACGAGTCGGAGACCGAGAAGGAAGGCCTCTGGAGCCAGTCGCGCGATTTCGACTGGGGCGACTGAAGTGCGGCGCCTGCGCTTCGCGCTGATCGGCGCCGCGCTCGCGTACTTCTTCGACCCGGCCAACGGCCCGAAGCGTCGGAAGGCCGCAATCAAGCGGCTCGTTGCGATGCGCGCGGCACGACGCCCTGAGCTGGCCGACGACCTGGTCGGCCAGACACGCGGTGCCCAGACCGTGCCGGGCGAGTCTCCGCAGCCCGACTAGATAGCCGGATAGATCTGGGCTGAGACGCCGCCCTGGCCGGCGTTGCCCGAGCTGGTGCCGCCGGTCCCTGCCGCGCCGGGCGTGATGGTCGAGCCCGAGACGGTCACGCCGCTGACCCCGCCCTTGAAGATTCCGATGCTCGGGCCACCCGCGCCGCCACCGCCTGCGCCACCGTGGCCGCCGGCGCCACCGTCCTTGCCGGGAGCACCGTTACCACCGGAGCGGACGCTGCACGAGGTGTTGGAAGTCTGGCCGCCCTGACCTGACGCACCGTGGCCGCCCGGTCCGCCGGTGCCTCCGGCCCCGCCCGAACCGCCGTTCCCGCCTGAGCCGCTGGTGATCGTTCCGTTCGACACGGTGAGGGTCGAGTTCCAGAGGTAGATCCCGAACGAGCCGCCGCCTCCCGTGCCGCCGTTTCCATGCGTGCCGGGGCCGCCACCACCACCGCCGCCGCCACCTGCTCCGCCGGCGACGCTGCTGCAGTCGGTGCAGACAATGTTCGAACCGTGGGCGGTGCCGCCGCCGCCCCCGCCGCCACCACCGCCGCCACCCGGATTGGCGTCCGTGCCGACAGCCCCAGCGCCGGTCTGCCAGGCACCCCCCACCGTCATCGGATCGAACTGGACGCCGCCTGACCCGTTCGCGCCGTCCGGGCCGTTTCCGCCGACAGTGGCGTTGTCGGGGGCAGGACCGCCGTTGCTGGAGGACGTGGTGGAGCAGCTGCCGGAGCTGCCACCGGAGCCGCCGTGCCCCGCAGTGCCGCCACCGGCGACGCTCTGGCCGTCGCCACCCGCGTTGCCGGGCCCGATGCTCGTGACCTGCGGCCCGCCGAAACCGCCGTGGCACGGGGCGCCGACACCACCGGTGCCACCGGAGCCTCCAGCGACCCCGTCCTGGCCTCCCGTGCCGGGACTACCGGCGCCTCCGCCCGCTCCGGCGGTGCCGTTGCCGGCCGTGATCGTCACGCGCTGCAAGGTGAGGTTCGACCCGTTCACGGCTCGGAGGCCGTAGGAGTTGCGGCTGGCGTCCGCGGTCGAAGAAAGCGTCAACAGCTGAAGCGTCACGCCGGTGACATTGTCGGCGTACACGGCCTGCGGTGAGCCAGTGATTGTCGTCGCCGGTGCCAGCGCGCGTCCCCACGACGCCGTATAGCCGCCGTAGACGGAGATATTGGTGACGAGCGTGAGCCCGCCGGAGTACGTGCCGGCCGCCGCGTAGACCTTCTTTCCGGCCGCAGCCGCCGCGGCAAGCCCGGCCGCGAGCGTCTGCATGGGCGCGGCCATCGTGCCGGCGTTGGTGTCGTCACCCGCAGGCGAGACGAAGATCGCCAGTGCGGCGTCTCCATCGATGCCGTCGCAGTTCGAGTCCACGAAGTTCAGGTCGGGCGCGTCGACCGCGCCAGGGTGGATGGTCGGGTCGGTCGGGCCGCAGTCGACGTTGTCGGGGTACCCGTCACCATCGGTGTCGACCGGCCCAGGTGGTGGAGGCGGTGGAGGTGGAGGCGGTCGCGGAGGCGGAGGCGGTGGCGACAGCGACGGGATTTGGAGCGCGCCGCGCAGCGTGAGGCAGTTGTTCCGCTCGTTCGACTCCTTCACGGTGGCGGTCGCGTCGGCGCAGACCACGAGGCTGTACGTGCCGCTGGCAACCGCGGGCATGACCGCCTTGCCCCTCCCGGCCGAGACCTTGCGTTGCTTCAGCTTCGGGACCCGCCGCGAGCCGAGCACGACCCGCTGGCCGCCGACGAGAGCGAAGTAGCGCGTGACCGAGCCCTTGGCCGGCGCCTTGCCGCCGTTGCTGACCGTGTCGGCGACGCTGAAGGTCGTGTCTGGCTGGAGCGACGTGGCCGAGGGAGCTGCGCGGACGACTCGCAGGTCGGCGCGCGGCGGGCTCTTGGCGGCGTCGGCCGCGGCAGTGCCCAGCGTGCAGATGCCGAGCAGAACAAGTAGGAGCTTCCCCATCGTTCTCGTATCCCCTGTCACAAAATAACCCCGTTGCGCGGTCCATTCAAGGCTCCGTCTGCGCTGCTGCCTACGATCACGTGCCTGGACGAGAAGCAACCCTCCGAGCGGTGCCTCCGCTGCGGCGCGGCGATGGACTGGCGCCACCAGACCTGGCAGTGCCCGCGCTGCGCGTTCAAGCTCGGCTGCTGCGAGGGCGAGCCGCAGTCCTGCCCGCCTGCGGCGAACGCGAGATAATCGCCGGCTCCGGTGTCAGTCCAGGAACGAACCGAGGCGCGGCCCGTCGAGGCCCGTGAGTCCTCCGCGGTGCGGCTGCGCGGGTTGCGCAAGGCCTACGGCGACGTGGTCGCCGTCGACGACGTCGACCTCGAGATCGCCCAGGGCGAGTTCTTCACGCTGCTCGGGCCGTCGGGCTCGGGCAAGACGACCACCCTGCGCTTGATCGCCGGCTTCGAGCGGCCCGACGCCGGCACGGTCGAGCTCGCAGGGCGCGAGGTCTCGGACGTGCCGCCATACGCGCGCGACGTGAACACCGTCTTCCAGGACTACGCGCTCTTCCCGCACATGACGGTCGCTGAGAACGTCGCCTACGGGCTACGCGTGAAGGGCGTTCCTCGCCGCGACCGCGAGGCCCGGGTCGACGACGTGCTGCGACGCATGCGCCTGCCCGACGTCGGCAAGCGCAAGCCGGTCCAGCTCTCGGGCGGCCAGCGTCAGCGGGTCGCGCTCGCGCGCGCGCTCGTCAACCGGCCCGAGGTGCTGCTGCTCGACGAGCCGCTCGGCGCGCTCGACCTGAAGCTGCGCCAGGAGATGCAGCTCTTCCTCAAGAGCCTGCAGCAGGATCTTGGGATCACGTTCGTCTACGTCACGCACGACCAGGACGAGGCGCTGACGATGAGCGATCGCCTGGCCGTCTTCAACGACGGGCGGATCGAGCAGCTCGGAGCTCCGGCCGAGGTCTACGAGCGGCCGCGTAGCGCTTTCGTGGCGGGCTTCGTCGGCACCTCGAACGAGCTCGAGCGCGACGGCCGGCGCTACGCGATCCGGCCGGAAAAGATCCACCTGAGCGACGCGGGGGCGACCCCGGCGAGCGGCATGCGCGCCGAGCCGGGCCGGATCCACGACGTCGTCTACGCCGGGATGGTGACCCGCTTCATCGTGGAGCTCGACCGCGGCGGCGAGCTCCAGGTCGTCCGGCAGAACCTCGAGACCTCGTCCGACGAGGCGCTCGATGCGAAAGGCCGCGCGGTGCTCCTCGAGTGGCGCCCAGAGCACCAGCTCGAGCTCGATAACCCGGGGGAAACGGAAGGAGAACAATGAGAAGGCACCACAGGCGGGTCCTCGGCTGGAGCGCGACCGCACTCGTCGTGGCCGGGCTCGCTGTCACCGCGGCGGGCTGCGGCAGCAGTGGCAGCAGCAAGAGCGGCGCAAGCACGACGGCGTCCAACCTCCCGACCTCGATCGGAAAGGGCGAAGGCAAGCTCAGCCTGATCGCGTGGGAGGGCTACACGCAGCCGGACTGGGTGAAGCCGTTCGAGAAGCAGACCGGCTGCAAGGTCACCGCCAAGTACGCCGGCTCCTCCGACGAGATGGTCACCCTGATGCGCCAGGGCGGCGGCCAGTACGACATGGTCTCGGCCTCGGGCGACGCGTCCGTGCGGCTGATCCGAGGCGGCGACGTTCAGCCGATGAACCCGAAGCTGATTCCGGACTTCAAGAACTTCATCGGCGCGCTCAAGTCGCCGTCGCACAACACGGTCGACGGCGTCCACTACGGCATCTCGCTGCAGTGGGGGCCGAACACGCTGCTCTACAACACGCAGAAGGTGACGCCGGCTCCGACAAGCTGGAGCGTGCTCTACAGCCCGAAGTACAAGGGCCAGATCACGATCCCGGACAACGCGATCCAGATCGCCGACGCCGCTCTCTACCTCTCGAAGACGCAGCCGGATCTGGGCATCACCGACCCCTACGAGCTGAACCAGAAGCAGTTCGACGCGACGGTCGCGCTGCTGAAGCAGCAGCGGCCGCTCCTGAAGAAGCACTGGGGGCTCGCCTCGGATGAGATCGACCTGTTCAAGAACGGCGACGCGACCCTCGGGGCCTCGTGGCCATACCAGACGAACACGCTCGAGGCGGACAAGGTCCCGGTCAAGGACCTGATCCCCAAGGAAGGCGCGACCGGCTGGGCCGACACCTGGATGCTCTCGTCCAAGTCGAAGCACCCGAACTGCGCCTACATGTGGACGAAGTGGGTCTCGACCCCGAAGGTGCAGGCGCAGCAGGCGATCTACTTCGGCGAGACGCCCGCCAACACCAAGGCGTGCCCGCTGATGGATCAGATGAGCCCCGGCTCGTGCAAGCAGTACCACGCCGACGCGCCGGCCTCGTACTTCGACAGCATCAAGTTCTGGAAGACGCCGCTCGCAGACTGCGGCAACGGCAAGACCGACTGCATCGACTACAACCAGTGGCAGAAAGCCTGGACGGAGATCACGGGCTAGAGCCGAGTGTCTGCAAGGAACGAACCGGCGGGCCGTCCTTCCTGGGCGGCCCGCCGCCGCTTCTCCGGCGCCTTCTGGCGGCGACCATGGCTGAAGGGCGCGGGCCTCCTCGGCCTGCCCGTCGGCGGCTACCTGCTGATCTACGTCGCTGCGCTCGGCGTGTTGTTCATCTCGGCGTTCTGGTCGCTCGACCCGCTGAGCGGCAAGATCGTGCACAGCTGGGGGCTCGGGAATTTCCGGACGCTCTGGCACGAGCACACGTACTGGCGGATCGCCGGGCGGACGATCGGGATCGCGGCTGCGGTGACCGTCACGGACGTGATCCTCGCGTTCCCGTTCGCGTACTTCATGGCCCGGCTGGCGAGCCCCCGCCTGCGGACGGTGCTGTTTGTCATCGTGCTGCTGCCGCTCTGGTCGAGCTACCTCGCCCGCATCTACGCCTGGCGGCTGATCCTGTCCAACGAGGGCGCGCTCAACTGGTCGCTGGGCGGCCTCGGCCTCCCGCACCAGCACATCGCGTACACGAACTGGGCGATGTGGATCGTCTTCTCGTACATCTGGCTGCCCTTCATGATCCTGCCGATCTACGCCGCGCTCGAGCGGATCCCGGACAACTACATCGAGGCCTCGCGTGACCTCGGCGCGAAGAACTGGACGACCTTCCGCCGCGTAGTGCTCCCGCTTGCGCTGCCCGGCGTGGTCGCCGGGTCGATCTTCACGTTCTCGCTGACCCTCGGCGACTACATCACGCCGATCCTCGTCGGCAACACGCAGTTCATCGGCAACGTCGTCTACCGCAACGTGCTCGGCCTCAGCTACGACCTGCCGTTCGCGGCCGCCTTCGCGATCGTGCCGCTCGCGGTGATGGCGATCTACCTCGTGCTCGCGCGGCGCGCGGGCGCGTTCGAGGCGCTCTGATGGAGAGCAGGCTGAGCAGGGCGGGTCTCGCGGTCTGGACGCTGGCCGTCGTGCTCTTCCTCTGGTTCCCGCTGCTGATCATCCTCGTCTACGCGTTCAACACCTCGAACATCCAGAGCTGGCCGATCCCCGGCTTCACGACTCACTGGTTCAGCGTCGCCTGGCACGACCAGGAGGCCCGCTCGGCCCTCTTGCTCTCGCTGAAGGCCGCGCTCTGCGCGACGGGTGTGGCGCTCATCCTCGGGACCATGGCGGCCGTGGGCGTCTCGCGCTTCCGGTTCTTCGGGCGCGAGGCGGTCTCGTTCCTGCTCATTCTTCCGCTCGCGCTCCCGGGCGTGATCACAGGGATCGCCCTCTCGTCTTTCTACGCCTTCTGGGGCGTGCAGTTCTCGCTCTGGACGATCGTGATCGGGCACGCGACCTTCTGCGTCGTGATCGTCTACAACAACGTGATCGCGCGGCTGAGGCGTACCTCGCCTTCGCTGGTGGAAGCCTCGATGGACCTCGGCGCCGACGGCTGGCAGACGTTCCGCTTCGTGACCTTCCCGGTGCTCTCGACCGCGCTGATCTCCGGCGCGCTGCTCGCGTTCGCGCTGTCCTTCGACGAGGTGATCGTCACGCTCTTCACCGCGGGCGCGCAGAACACGCTGCCGATCTGGATCCTCGGCAAGATCCGCCTCGGCCAGCAGCTGCCCGAGGTGAACGCCGTCGTCTTCGTCGTGATCGTGCTGACGGTGATCCCGGTGATCGTCTCGCAGCGGCTGGCGCAGGACTCCGGCCTTCTGCGAAGGCGCTAGTTGTAGGCTGACGACAGATCCGACCGGGAGGGATTGCGATGAGCGTCACGGTTTCGCAGCACAAGAACTTCGTCGGTGGCAAGTGGGTGGACGCGGTCGAGGGCGGCACGATGGAAGTGCTGAACCCCGCCACCGGCGAGACGATCGCCGAGGTCCCAAGCGGGACGCAAGCCGACGTCGACCGCGCCGTCGAGGCGGCCAAGCAGGCACTGCCGGAGTGGCTCGAGACCACGCCGGGCGAGCGCGCCGAGGCGCTGCTCGGGCTCGCGGCCGCGATCGAGGACAACGCCGAGGAGCTGGCGGAGCTGGAGTCGAGGAACGTCGGCAAGCCGCTCTCCTACGCGCGCGACGAGATGCCGGTCTCGGCGGACAACTTCCGCTTCTTCGCCGGCGCCGCACGCGTGCTCGAGGGCAAGTCGGCCGGCGAGTACATGCGCGGCTACACGTCGATGATCCGCCGCGAGCCGGTGGGCATCGTCGGCGGCATCGCGCCCTGGAACTACCCGCTGATGATGGCCGTGTGGAAGATGGGCCCGGCGCTCGCCGCGGGCAACGTCCAGGTGCTGAAGCCTTCTGAGCAGACGCCGCTGTCGACCCTGCGCTTCGCCGAGCTCGCCGCCGAGATCCTGCCGCCCGGCGTGCTGAATGTGATCACCGGCGACGGCGAGCCCGTCGGCGCGGGAATCGTGCGCCACCCGGACGTGCGCATGGTCTCGCTCACCGGCGACATCTCGACGGGTAAGGAAATCGCGCGCACGGCCGCGGACACGCTCAAGCGCGTGCACCTCGAGCTCGGCGGCAAGGCGCCGGTGATCGTCTTCGACGACGCCGACCCGGCGGCCGTCGCCGAAGGGATCAAGATCGCCGGCTACTGGAACTCCGGCCAGGACTGCACCGCCGCCTCGCGTGTGGTTGCCGGGCCGAAGGTCTACGACAAGCTGCTCGACGAGCTCGTGCCGCTGGTCGAAGGCCTGCACGTCGGCGACCCGGCCGAGGGCGACGAGATCGAGATGGGCCCGGTGATCTCGAAGTCCCAGCAGGAGCGCGTGCTTGGCTTCCTCGACCGCGCGAAGGGCGCCAAGGTGCTGACCGGCGGCGGCGCGAACGGCGACCGCGGCTTCTTCGTCAAGCCGACCGTCGTCACGGACGTCGGGCAGGAGGACGAGATCGTCCAGCGCGAGGTCTTCGGGCCGGTCGTGACCGTCCAGCGCTTCGCCGACGACAACCAGGCGATCGAGTGGGCGAACGACGTCAACTACGGCCTCGCCGCCTCGGTGTGGACGCGAGACGTCGGCCGGGCACTGAACGCGGCCAAGCGGCTCCAGTTCGGGACGGTCTGGATCAACGACCACATCCCGCTGGTCTCGGAGATGCCGCACGGCGGCTACAAGCAGTCGGGCTACGGCAAGGACCTGAGCGCCTACTCGCTCGAGGACTACACGCAGATCAAGCATGTGATGGCCAAGCTCGACTGAAAGCGCGGGCGACGTGGCAGCAAGAGCCGGATTGGCCGCAGCCGAGGATTCCGGCGACGCGGCAGCGGTTATGGCCTGATAGACGAAGCTTGACAACGCTATGGCAGTGGCGGAGACTGGGCTGCGTCGCCCGAAAACGGTATGGCTGCTCGACTTGCCCGCCGCGTTAGCTAGGGGACCGGCCGTCGCGGGTCTGCGTGGCGTCGATCAGATCCAGTCACGAGGAGGGAGAGGCATGAGGATTCGTCAGCGACGACTGCTGATCACGTTGGTCATCGCCGGGGCAATAGGGGTCACGGCCGCCATAGCGACGCCGAGCGCCTCGGCGGTCATCAAGACGTTGCCGAACGGCCACGCGGTCTCCTATCAGCCGCTGCGTTCGGCTCGAGCCACGAGCGGGCCGAGTCCGTTCGATCTCGCGTTCAACAACATGGACTACAACGGCGGCCCGGTGATGCCGTCGAACACCAACTACATGCTGATGTGGAGCCCGGGCGGACTCGGGGCCTATCCGGGCGGGTTTGTGTCCGGCATCGCCCAGTACTTCAGGGATCTCGCGCATGACAGCGGAGGCAATCAGAACGTCGACTCCGTCGGGCCGCAGTACAACGACCTGACGGGCGCAGTCGCGAGCTACGACGTGACGTTCGGCGGCGTGCTGGTCGACACCCACCCGTACCCGGCGAGTCAGTGCCCGGTGAACGGCGCGGTGACCAACTGCCTGACCGACGCGCAGGTCCAGCAGGAGATCGCGAGCTTCGTCACCGCCCACCACCTGCCGACGGATCTGAGTCACGAGTACTTCCTGCTGACGCCGCCGCACGTCGAGAGCTGCTTCGGCAACGATCCGGCCACGGGCTACGACGGGTGCTCGGTCGGCATCGACCCGTTCGACTATGCCGCGTACTGCGCGTATCACGGCAACACGACCACGTCGACGATGGTCTTCTACGCGAACATGCCGTTCAACGCTGACAGCCCGTATTGCCAGGACGGCAACTATCCGAACGGGTCGATCTCGGACGGCGAGATCAACGGCGGCCTGAGCCACGAGCACATGGAGTCGGTCACCGACCCGATCCCCAACGACGCGTGGACCGCCGGCGCCGGGGACGTACATGGATACGAGATCGGCGACGTCTGCGCGTACGACTTGGGCGCTCCGCTCGGCACCGCCCCGAACGGCTCGCCGTACAACCAGGTGATCAACGGACACCGCTACTGGTACCAGACGGAGTGGAGCAACTACACGCACAGCTGCGTACAGCGTCTGACGCTCCCCCATAAGCTGCCGAAGGCAAAGGAGACGGTGACCGCGGGCCGCGGAACCGCGATGACGTTCGACGCCAGTCGATCAACCTTCCCGGGCGGCTTGGCCCAGTTCAGCTGGCAGTTCAACGCAGTTCCCAATGCCGAGACCGTCGAGCAGACGACCCCGAGGACCACCTACACCTTCCCGGCGCGCGGCGCGTACTCCACCGGCGTGGCCGTGTTCAGCCGCGACGGACTGTCGTCCGGAACCGGCGGGATCGTGATCCCCGGCAAGGACGGATTCCAGCCGGCGTTCACGGTCTCGCAGGGGCGAGGCACGGAGGTGCGCTTCCACGCGCTCACGACCGTGAGCGGCAAGCCCGTCATCAACTACCTCTGGGAGTTCGGCGACGGCACCAGCGGCTCGGGAGCGACCCCCACTCACACCTATCGGAGGCCGGGCGCCTACACGGTGAAGGCAGTGCTGTTCAGTGGCGTCGGGTCCGCCTTCCCGGGGGACGGCGCTGCACCGGTCTACCAGCAGAAGATCGCGGTCGGCGAGGGCTCCCACTAGACGCATCCGACGGCCGGCACCCGGACTTTGGGGGACGGGCACGCGCCCTCACCACCAAAGTCCGGTGTCGGCCTACGGCTCTCGGTTGCGCTATGCGAGGCAAACCTGGTAGGAAGGCCTCGCATTGCGCAGACCCGAGCTACGTGAGCGGCCGCGAGGCGCAGTCAGCGCGGCCCCTCACCTCGACCGGATCGACCAGCGGCTGATCGAGGCGCTGCAGAAGAACGGGCGCGAGCCGTTTCGCCGCATCGCAGCGGAGGTCGGCGTCTCCGAGGCCACGATCCGCGCGCGCTACCAGCGCCTCTGCGAGGACAACATCCTCCAGGTGACGGGCGTGACGAACCCGCTCGGGCTCGGCTTCGAGGCCCAGGCGATGGTCGGCATCCGCACGAGCGGCGCGCCAGAGCCCGTCGCCGAGGAGATCGCGCAGTGGAACGAGGCCGGCTACGTCGTCGTGACTGCGGGCCAGTTCGACATTCTCGTCGAGCTCGTGTGCACCGACCGCCGGCAGTTGCTCGCCATCACCAACCGGATGCGCGAGCTCGACGGCGTCGTCTCGACCGAGAGCTTCCTCTACCTCGAGCTCTGGAAGCAGCTCTACGACTGGGGCGCCCGCGTCGAGAACGGCGCGCGGGCAGGCGTGCAGTGACGGTCACCGAGCATCAGCCGGCACCGGCCGCCGCGAGCACCGCGGACGTGCGCCTCGACCACGTGACCAAGCGCTTCGAGGACGTCGCTGCCGTGGACGACCTCTCGCTCGAGATCGAGCGCGGCAGCTTCTTCGCGCTGCTCGGCCCGTCGGGCTGCGGCAAGACGACGACCCTGCGCATGATCGGCGGCTTCGAGCAGCCGACCGAGGGGGCGATCTACCTCGGCGACGAGCCGGTCAGCGGCAAGCCGCCGTACAAGCGCGACGTGAACACGGTCTTCCAGTCGTACGCGCTCTTCCCGCACTTGACGATCTTCGAGAACGTCGCCTTCGGCCTGCGCCGCCGCGGCGTGCGCGGCGGCGACGTGCGCGGGCGGGTGCTCGACATCCTCCACCTGGTCGGCCTGGAGGGACTCGACAAGCGCAAGCCGCGCCAGCTCTCCGGCGGCCAGCAGCAGCGCGTTGCGCTCGCGCGCGCGCTCGTGAACAAGCCGCGCGTGCTGCTGCTCGACGAGCCGCTCGGCGCGCTCGACCTCAAGCTGCGCAAGCAAATGCAGCTGGAGCTGAAGGCGATCCAGAACGATGTCGGGATCACGTTCATCCACGTCACGCACGACCAGGAAGAGGCGATGACGATGGCTGACCGGATCGCGATCATGAACGCCGGCCGGATCGAGCAGCTGGGCACCCCGTCCGAGCTCTACGAGCGGCCGCGGACAGCCTTCGTGGCGAGCTTCCTCGGGATCTCGAACCTGCTCGAGGGCAGCGTCACGGGCCCGGGGAGCGTGCGCCTGGACGACGGCACCGAGGTGCGCGTCCCCGAGGCGGTCCTCAACGGCCGCAGCGGCAAGGTCGCAGTCGGCGTGCGCCCGGAGAAGATCCGGCTCGGTCACGGCGAGGAGAATCGCCTGACCGGCCGCTTGCTCGAGACCGCCTACGTCGGCGTCGCCACGCAGTACGTGCTCGAGACCCGCTGCGGCAACGTCAGCGTCTACGTCCAGAACAGCGAGCCCGGCGTCGCCGAACAGGCGCCGAGCCAGATCTCGTGGAGCCCGGACTCCACGTTCGTCGTCGATTCAACGGAGGGAGCCGAGGCATGACCGACCACCTGACCAGGCGGCAGCTGCTCGAGCGGGCAGCGATCGGAGGAGCCGCAATCACGATTCCAGGCATCCTCGCCGCCTGCGGCAGCAGCGGCACGAAGGCCTCCAGCGGCACGACCAGCGTCGCGCAGAAGCTCGCGAGCAACCTGCACTTCTCGAACTGGACGCTCTACATCGACACGAACAACAAGAATCACACGCACCCGTCGCTCGTCGAGTTCAAGAAGAAGTTCGGCACCAACGTCGACTACGTCGAGGACATCAACGACAACGCCGGGTTCTACGGGAAGATCCAGGGGCAGCTCTCGCGTGGCCAGTCGATCGGCAGGGACATCATCGTCCTGACCGACAACGACCGCTACCTCTCGCAGGTGATCAAGAAGGGGTGGGCCGAGAAGCTCGACAAGTCGGCCATCCCCAACATCAAGAACCTGGTCGACGTGCAGCAGCACCCGAACTTCGACCCGAACCGCGACTACAGCCTGCCGTGGCAGTCGGGCATGACGGGGATCGCCTACAACGACACGCTCACCGACCCCGTGCTGTCGGTCGACGACCTGCTCACCAACCCGAAGCTGAAGGGCAAGATCACCGTCCTCAACTCGATGGGCGACGCGATCACGATCGTGATGCTCGCCAACGGCGACGACCCCACCAACGTGACCGACAAGACGTGGAATGCCGCGTTCAACCGGATCAAGAAGGCCGCCGACAACAAGCAGATCCGCCAGTTCACGGGCAACGACTACGCGCCCGCGCTGGCCAAGGGGGACCTCGCCGCGGCGATGTCCTGGTCGGGCGACATCGCGCAGATCGGCAACAAGCACATCCACTGGAACGTGCCCGACGCCGGCGGCGCCCTGTGGACGGACAACATGCTGATCCCGACCGGCGGCGACGTCTACACCGCGTCGGTCTACATGAACTACGTCTACGACGCCCAGGTCCAGGGGCTGATGGAGGCCGGCGACCCGAAGCGGAACATCACGGGGATCTACTACATCCCGCCGGTGAAGGGCGCGGGCGAGTGGGCGAAGAAGTACAACCCCCCGGTCGCGAGCAACCCGCTCATCTTCCCCACGGCGAAGATGCTCGACAGCGTCAAGATCTTCGACAGCAAGGCGCTGAACAACCAGAAGTACGTGACCCAGTGGCAGGACCTCGTCTCGGCCTGATCCAGGCGGACGGACGGGCAAAGCCCGCCCATCCTCTGGACGGCACCGCAAGCGGAGCCTCGTGAGCCTGTTTCACCGTCACCGTGGCTTCACGCCGTACCTGCTGCTCCTGCCAGGCATCGCCTTCCTGGCCCTGTTCTTCGTCGTGCCGCTGGGGTTCCTCGGCTACCAGTCGCTCGAGTCGGGGAACATCGACTTCGGCTTCGCCTTCACCTGGGCGTGGAGCAACTACTGGCACGCGATCCATGACTACCGCGCCCAGTTCATCCGCTCGCTCGAGTACGCGGGGATCGCAACGGCGCTGGCGCTCGTCCTCAGCTACCCGGTGGCGTACTGGATCGCGTTCCGCGGCGGGCGCTGGAAGAACCTGCTGCTGCTGTTCATCGTCGCGCCGTTCTTTGTCACGTACCTGATCCGGACGCTTGCCTGGGAGACGATCCTCTCCGACAACGGGTTCGTCGTGAACACGCTGCAGACGCTGCACATCCTCGGGCCGAGCGGGCGGCTGCTCGCCACCTCGACCGCCGTTGTGGCGGGGATCACCTACAACTTCCTGCCCTTCATGGCGCTGCCGCTCTACGTCTCGCTCGAGCAGATCGACGGACGGTTGATCGAGGCAGCCGAGGATCTCTACGCGAGCAAGCTCCACGCCTTCCTGCGCGTCACGCTGCCGCTCTCGCTGCCGGGCATCGTCGCGGGCACACTGCTCACCTTCATTCCAGCCGCCGGCGACTTCATCAACGCCCAGCTGCTCGGGTCGACGAACAACCACATGATCGGCAACGTGATCCAGTCGAAGTTCCTCGAGTCGAACGAGTACCCGGAAGCGGCGGCGATGTCGTTCATCCTGATGGCGGGGATCCTGGTCGCGGTCTTCCTCTACGCGCGCCTGGTCGGCACCGAGCAGCTGACGGGGACGGCCGCATGAGCACCGTCGCGGTACCGGCGCGGCGTGAGCGCCGTGGCGTTGTCTCCGCGGTGTGGGCGTTCGTGAAGCGCCACGTCCTGACCGTCTACTCGATCCTGTTCTTCGCCTACCTGCTGCTGCCGATCGCGGTTGTGGTCGTCTTCTCTTTCAACAATCCGCCGGGCAAGTTCAACTACACCTGGAACCAGTTCACTTGGGACAACTGGCGGTACTGGGACGGCGTCCCGGGGATCCGCAGCTCGATCGTCCTGTCGCTGCAGATCGCGCTGCTGGCGAGTGTCGTGGCGACGGCGCTCGGGACGGCGATCGCGCTCGCGCTCGTTCGCTACAGGTTCCGCGGGCGCGCCTCGACGAACATCCTCATCTTCCTGCCGCTCTCCGCTCCCGAGATCGTGCTCGGCGCCTCGCTGCTGACGCTCTTCCTCCACCTCAGCTTCGTCACCTTCGGCTTCACCACCATCCTGATCGCGCACATCATGTTCTGCATCAGCTTCGCGGTCGTGACCGTGAAGGCGCGCCTCGTCGGCTTCGACCGGCATCTCGAAGAGGCGGCGATGGACCTCGGCGCGAACGAATGGACGACCTTCACCAAGGTGACGCTGCCGTTGATCGCGCCGGCGATCCTGGCCGCGCTGCTGCTCTGCTTCGCGATCTCGATCGACGACTTCGTCGTCACCTACTTCAACTCCGGCTCGAGCGTGACGTTCCCGCTCTTCGTCTGGGGCGCCGCCAGGATCGGCGCGCCGCCGCAGGTGAACGTGATCGGCACCGCGATCTTCGTGATCGCCCTCACCGCCATGCTCATCAACGTCCTCATCCAGATGCGGCGCTCGAAAGGAGCCACATGACCACTGTCTCGTCGGAGCTCTCGCCCGAGCAGCTGCAGCAGGCCGCGCGGGACCATCTCTGGCTGCACTTCACGCGCATGGGCGGCTACGGCGACGCCGAGGTGCCGATCATCGTCCGGGGCGACGGTTGCTACCTCGAGGACTCGAACGGCAAGCGCTACCTCGACGCGCTCGCAGGTCTCTTCTCGGTCAACATCGGCTACGGCTACGGCGAAGAGGTCGGCCAGGCCGCGCTCGAGCAGATGCGCGAGCTGCCGTTCTACACGAACTGGTCCTACGCGCATCCGCGCGCGATCGAGCTCGCCGAGACGGTGGCCGAGCTCGCGCCCGGCGATCTCAACCGCGTCTTCTTCGTCTCGGGCGGCTCGGAGGCGGTCGAGTCGGCCTGGAAGCTCGCCCGGCAGTACTACCTCGCGCGCGGGGAGAAGCAGACCAGCAACATCGTCACGCCCGGTGCACGTGCCGGCGCGCAGGAGCCCGAGACGATGCACGACGCGATGGTCGGCGGCGGCACGACGCCGCGCAAGTACAAGGCGGTGGCCCGCCGGGTCGCCTACCACGGGACGACTTTCGGGGCGCTCTCGATCAACGGCATCCCGGCGATACGGACGCCGTTCGAACCGCTGGTCCCCGAGGTGCGGCACGTCGCGAACACGAACCGCTACCACCGCCCGCCGGACGAGACCGAGGAGCAGTTCACCGCGTACCTGCTGGACGACCTCGAGCAGACGATCGTGGCGATGGGGCCCGAATCGGTGTGCCTGGTGCACATGGAGCCCGTCCAGAACGCCGGCGGGGCGTTCACACCGCCCGCGGGCTACTGGAAGGGCGTCCGTGAGATCTGCGACCGCTACGACATCCTGCTCTCCGCGGACGAGGTGATCACCGCCTTCGGCCGGCTTGGCCACTGGTTCGGCTCGGAGCGCTACGACATTCGGCCCGACATCGTCTGCTGCGCGAAGGGGCTGTCGTCGTCCTACGCCGCGATCGGCGCGGTGATCGCGACCGACCGGGTGATGGAGCCGTTCCTCGAGGATACGAGCATGTACACCCACGGCATCACCTTCGGCGGCCACCCCGTGATGTCCGCGATCGCTCTGAAGAACATCGAGATCATGAAGCGCGACAAGATCGTCGAGGGCGTCGCGGAGCAGCAGGACGCGGTGCGCGCCAAGCTGGAGCAGCTGCTCGACCTGCCGATCGTCGGCGACGTGCGCGGAACGGGCTTCTTCTACGCGATCGAGCTGGTCAAGGACAAGGAGACGCGCGAGACGTTCTCGGACGAGGAGTGTGAGCGACTGCTGCGCGGCTTCCTGACGCCGCGGATGTTCGAGGCCGGTTTGATCTGCCGCGCGGACGACCGAGGCGACCCGGTGATCCAGATCTCCCCGCCGCTCGTCGCCGGCCCGGCCGAGTGGGACGAGCTGGTCGGGATCCTCGGGACCGTGCTCGAGGAGGCTTGGCAGCGGATCTGAGCCGCGTCTGGTGGCTTGAGGAGGCGCTGGCCGCAGGCTTCGGCGGCGACCCCGCGCCGCCGCTCGGCGGCGACACGGACGCCGACGTCGCGATCGTCGGCGGCGGCTATACGGGTCTCTGGACCGCGCTGGCGCTGAAGGCGCGAGAGCCGGGCCTCGACGTCGTGCTGCTCGAGGCCGACGAGTGCGGCCGTGGGCCGAGCGGGCGTAACGGCGGCTTCTGCCATGGCTACTGGAGCCACCTGCCCCGCCTGCGCGAACGCTTCGGCGACGAGGGCGCGCTGGCGGTGGCTCGGGCGAGTGAGGCGATCATTCCCGGCGTGCGCGCCTTCGCGGAGGAGGCCGGCGCGGACGTCTGGCTGCGCGAGGGCGGGATGCTGCGTGTCTCGGCCGCGCCGGCCCAGGATCACGCGGTCGGCGACGAGGTGGAGGCGGCGCGTGAGCTCGGCGTCCACGACGAGGCGGTGCCGCTCTCGCGCGAGGAGCTCGCAGAGCGGATCAGCTCGCCGGTCTTCCGCGAGGGCGTCCTGCTCCGCGACGGCGCGACGGTCCAGCCCGCGCGCCTGGTGCTTGCGCTGCGGCGGGCGGCGCTCGACGCGGTTCGCCTGCACGAGCACACGCGCGTCACCAACGTCAGCGACGGCGTCGTCAAGACCGCACAGGGCCGCGTTCGCGCGAAGGAGATCGTGGTCGCGGTCAATGCGGCCGCGGCCGGCTGGAAGCCGCTGCGCCGCCAGGTGACGGCGTTCGGCTCCTACGTCGTGCTCACCGAGCCTGTCCCGGAGCTGCTCGAGCAGATCGGCTGGACCGGCGGCGAGGCGGTGTTCGACGGGCGCATGTTCCTGCACTACTTCCGCACGACGAACGACGGGCGCGTGCTGATGGGCAGCGGCTCCGGGCCCATCGGCTTCGGCGGCAAGATCGACGCGCGTTTCACGCAGGACGAGCCGACGGTCGCGCGGGCCGAGCGCGGGCTGCGGCGCCTGCTGCCGGGACTCGCGGAGGCGAAGGTGACCCACGCCTGGGGCGGGCCGATCGACGTCTCCTCCGACCATCTCCCGTTCTTCGGCAGGGTGCCCGGCACGAGGATCCACTACGGCATGGGCTACTCGGGCCACGGCGTCGGCCCGAGCTGGCTCGGCGGGCAGATCCTGTCGCGGCTCGTGCTCGGGGTCGACGACGAGCTGAGCCGCCTGCCGCTCGTCAGCCGCCGCGTGCCGAAGCTGCCGCCCGAGCCGTTCCGCCGCCTCGGCGGAGGGCTGGTGCGCGCGTCGATCATGGCCTGCGAGGAAGCCGAGGAGCAGGGCCGCCGAGGCTCGTTCCCCGCGCGGGCCGGCGCCGCGCTGCCGCGCCTCCTCGGCATGTCGGTCGGCACGCGATAATTGCCCGTGCGGATCCTTCTGGCGACGCACCAGCTCTCGTGGATCGGCGGCGCCGACACCTACACGGTCACCGTGGCCGAGCACCTTCAGCGCCTCGGGCACGACGTGAGCGTCTTCGCAGCGGAGCTCGGCGAGATGGCCGAGGTCGCGCGTGCCTCCGGAATCGTCGTCACCGCGGACGAGGCGTCACTGGAGGAGCCCGATGTCGTCTACGCGCAGGACGCGTACGTGGCGTTCCTCTTGGCCGACCGGTTTCCGACCACGCCCCAGGCGATGGCGATTCATGCCGACGAGTACGACCTGTGGCTGCCACCGCAGCTTCCCGGCGTGACGGCTGCGGTCGTCGCCCTGCACGAGCGTGTCGCCAAACGGGCCCGGGCCGCGGCCGTCGTGCCGGAGGTGGTCCGCCTGACCCAACCGGTGGACACCGAGCGCTTCTCGCCCCGCGGCCCGCTGCGAGCTCCGCCGCGGCGAGCGCTACTCCTTGGCAACTATCTCGCGGGCGACCAGCTGGCGGTGATGGGAGCGGCCCTCGACGAGGCCGGCATCGAGTGGGAGCAGGTCGGCTACAAGAACGGCGGCCCGACCCGTGAGCCCGAGCGCTTGATGGGCGACGCCGACATCGTGATCGGCAAGGCGCGGGTAATTGTCGAAGCGATGGCGAGCGGGCGTGCGGCCTATGTCTACGACCACAACGGCGGAGACGGGTGGGTCAGCTCCGAGCGCTACGCGCTGCTCGAGGCGGACAATTTCGGCGGTCAGGCCGAGCCGGCCGCGGCCGACCTCGAGCGAATCCGGTCGGACCTGAAGGCCTACCGGCCGGAGATGGGAGCTGCGAACCGTCAGCTCGCGGTCGCCAACCACAGCGCGAACAAGCACGCGCAGGCGCTCGCGCTCCTCTTCCAGCGGCTCAATCCGCGTGCGGAGCCCGTGGGCGGCCCGCTCCGCGAGCTCGCACGCCTCGTGCGGGTGCAGACCGATATCGACCGCCGCGCACACGCGCTGTCCGTCGAGGCCCAGCAGGCGCGGGAACGCGAGCAAGGCATCCGCGTCGAGCTCGAGGCCGCCCAGGCGCAAATCAAGGCGTTGCAGGAGCGTCTGGTCGAGGTGGACACGGCCGCGCACGATGCGCTCGAGCGTGAACGCTCGCTGCGGGCGCAGCGGCGGGTGCGGCTCGGGCTGGCACTGGCAAGGCCGCTTGATCGCGTGCGACGGCTCTTCCGATGAGCAGCCGGTTGCCGGACGACCTGTTGCTCGGCGAGCACGTCGTCCTTCACGGCGAGGTGCTGATCGGCCGCGGCTGCCGGATCGAGGACGGCGCGATCATCGGTCGCCGGCCGTGGTTGAGCCCGACATCGAGCGCTCCCCGGACCGGGCCCGGGCCGACGACGCTCGAGGACGGCGCCGCCGTCTGCGCCGGCGCGATCGTCTTCGCGGGCGCCCGGATCTGCACCGGGGCGATCGTTGGCGACCAGGCGCATGTGCGTGAGCGGGCTGTCCTCGGGGCAGAGTCGGTCCTCGGCCGCGGCAGTGCGCTGGGCAACGACGCGGTCGTCGGTGCGCGCGTGCGGATCCAGACAAATGTCTGGCTTACCTCGTCGACCGTCGTCGAGGACGACGTCTTCGTCGGGCCCGGGGTCGTGACCACCAATGACGACGAGATGTCGCCCGGTCTGCCTGTCGAGCAGCTGCGCCCGCCGGTCCTGCGGCGCGGCTGCAAGGTCGGAGGCGGCGCGGTCCTCACTCCCGGCGTCGAGATCGGCGAGGAGGCGTTCGTCGCGGCGGGCGCGGTCGTCACGCGCGACGTGCCGGCCGGGGCGCTCGTGATGGGCGTTCCCGCCCGAGTGGTCGGCCAGCGCTGAGGCGATAATCGCGGCGTGGAGGTCATCCTCGGTACCCAGGCGCTCGAGCCGCGCTCCTATCTGGTCACGATCTCCGAGCACCTCGAACGGCTCGGGCACGAAGTGCACGTCTTCTCGGCCGAGCCGCTGCCTTCGCCGGAGGAGTTGCGCGTCGTCGGTGTCGAACGCGACCTGCCGCTCGCGCCGGACCTGATCTACAGCCACGACGCCGAGGCCGCGCTGCTGCTCGCCGACCTCTACCCGCTCACGCCGCAGCTCTTCGCGGCGCACGGTGATCGCGAAGACGTCTGGCTCCCTCCGCACCTGGCGGGCGTGGTCGCTCGCGTGGTCGTGTTCGACGACCGCACCGGCGAGCGCGTTCGGGCCGCGGCGCTGCCGCAGCAGCTCGTTCGCCTGCGCCGGCCGGTCGACCTCGACCGGTTCGTCTCGCGCGGCGAGCTGCCGGAGCGGCCGAGCAAGGCACGGGTCCAGCTCGACGGCGTCTCCGACTACCGGCGCGGGATCGTCCACCGCGCGCTCGCCGAAGCCCGGATCGACGTTGCCGACGAGGCCGACATCGTGCTCGGCCGGGGCCAGGGGGTCGTCGAGGCGCTGGCAGAGGGGCGAGCCGCGTACGTCTACGGCGACGAGGGCGGTGACGGTTGGGTCACGCCCGAGCGCTACGAGCTGCTCGAGGCCGACGGCTTCTCGGGCCGCGCCGAGCCGGGCGCGACCACCTTCGAGCGCCTTCGCGCCGAGCTCGAGAGCTACGACCCGGCGCTCGGCCCGGCGGGCCGCGAGCTGGCACAGGCCCACGACGCCCGGGCCCACGCGCAGCAGCTGGTGGCAGCCTTCGACGAGGTCAAGCCGCGCCGCGATCCCGTGGACGCGCCGCTTCGGGAGCTCGCGCGGGTCGTGCGACTCGAGGCCGCCAGCGCGCGTCACGCGAGCGCGCACGCGCGCGAGGCCGAGGCCACAGCCGGCCGCGCACGAGCGCTCGAGCGCGAACTCTCGGAGGCCCGGGAGCGCAACGCGCAGCTCACCCGCGAGGTCGAGGAGCTACGGCGCCAGGCTGACGAAGCCGCCGCGCGCGAGCAACAACATCTCGAACGGCAGAAGAGCCGCCGCTTCGGCCCGCGCCGCTAGCAAGTCCCCTCATCCGAGGGATGACCGATTTATGGCTCGCCCCGATGGTGGTTGCGAGACATACGGACGAACTCCAGCTCTGCGGCCGAGCTCGTCTCACTCAACTTCATGGCCGCCGACCGCAAACTTCTTGCCGCCGCATTTGCCGCCATCGCCTTCCTGACGGCGGGCCCCGCTCGTGGCGCGGTCACGCGCCCGACCCAGACCGCGCCAGCCGCCGGCGCGGTCGTCCAGTTTCTCCCGTCGTTTGCGTGGACGCCGGTCGCGGGCGTCGACAAGTACGAGTTCCAGATCAGCGCCGACGCGGGCATGAACTCGCCGGTGCTGGGCCAGGGCAAGGATGACTTCTTCACGCACAACACCCGCGCGACGCTGCTGAAGACGATTCCGAACGGCACGTACTACTGGCGGGTTCGCGCGACCGACGCCACGGGCTCGGCCTCCAGATGGACCGAGCCGCGCTCCTTCAGGAAGCTCTGGAACCTGCAGCCTGCTCTGCAGTCGCCGAGCTCGGGTGCAGCGCTGACGTACCCGTCCAGCCCGGTCGTGCTCAACTGGTCCGGAGTACCCGGCGCCGCGCATTACCTCGTCTCGGTCGCGAGCGATCCGACGCTCGGCTCGCTCGTCTTCCGCTACGCCGACCAGGACGACTCGAAAGGGCCGCCGAACGTCGCCGCGACGAGCGCCGCGATCACCGGCGCGCTCGCGCCGGGCTCGTACTACTGGAGCGTCATGCCCGTGGACGCCGAGGGCAACCGCGGCGTCGCCACGCCGGTCGCATCGTTCAACTGGCTCTGGCCGTCGTCGACCACGACCCAGCTCGACGACCTCAACCCGGCGCCCGAGGTCTTCGACCCGCGCTTTTCCTGGGCCCCGGTGCCAGGGGCCGCGAGCTACGAGGTCGAGATCAACTCTTCCTCCGACTTCGCACTCGGCTCGAAGGTGTGCTGCAGCGGCAGGACGATCGCGACCTCGCTCTCTCCGTCAACCGTCCTGGCGGACAACGGCTACTACTGGCGCGTCCGTGCGCTCGACCCGGACGGCAACACCGGCGTCTGGAACACCGGCACGCCGTTCACGAAGACCTTCGACAAGGTGCCGCCGGCCGGCCCGGTCACCGGCACGAGCATCAAGAATCTCCGGCTGCGCGACAACCTCTCCGACCCCGGGACGGACACCGAGACCGGGACACCGGGGTACCAGACCAACGTGCCGGTCGTCCGCTGGGACCCGGTCCCGGGCGCGCCGAGCTACGAGGTCCAGGTCGTTCCCTACGTGACCTCGGCCTGCGACTGGACCGACACGTCGCAAGTGAGAAAGACGTCGGTCGCGGAATGGTCTCCGCTGGGCGCGCCGGCGTTTGGCGTGAATCCCGTGGTCTGGCAGGGAACGCTCGCCACCGACGACGGCTTCCCCAAGATCACGCCGGGCAAGTGGTGCTTGCGGGTTCGCGCGCGGAGCGACCGCGCAGCGGGCAGCCAGGAAGTCTGGGGCGACTACACGTACCTCCAGGACGGGAGCACCGATTCGACGGGACCCGCGGGCCCGGCGTTCGACTGGGTCGGCTACCCCGATCCGGCGGACCCCGCCAACTCCACTCCGTGCTCCTTCGGCTACCCGTGCAGCGGCGACTACCTCGAGCCGGTCGTCGGCTCGACCGCCGGGACCACGCCGCTGTTCACGTGGAAGGCCCTCGCGGGAGCGAACAGCTACTTCGTCGTCGTTGCGAAGGACTCGCAATTCAGCAACGTGATCGACGAAGCCTTCACGAGGGTCCCGGCCTACGCGCCGCGAAGCGGCTTCACGCCTACGACATACCCCGACCAGGCGACGTACTACTGGGCGGTCCTGCCTTCGGCGAACGCCGACGGAAGCGGTGC
The DNA here is from genome assembly GCA_035473395.1 of Gaiellaceae bacterium. Classification (GTDB taxonomy): domain Bacteria; phylum Actinomycetota; class Thermoleophilia; order Gaiellales; family Gaiellaceae; genus AC-32. The sequence goes on along the minus strand of DATIOF010000189.1, from coordinate 5,800 downwards.
GCTTCCGGTCGACATCCCGAGCTCCGCCAAAGGCACCTTCCAGAAGCAGTCCACCGCGCCGACCCTCCTCTCGCCGAACTCGGTTCAGGCCTTCTACGACCAGCCGACCTTCAGCTGGACGCCCACGCTCGGCGCCCGCCGATACCAGCTGCAGGTGTCGGCGGATCCGACCTTCGGCAACCTGCTCGACGACGTCACCACCGACGCGACCTCGTATTCGAGCAACTCAACCTATCCGGCCGACAGCGTCCTCTACTGGCGCGTTCGTGCAGACGACGAGAATCAGACCGGTCTGACCTGGTCGGCCGTCGGCACATTCCAGAAGAAGCTTGCGACTCCGGTGCCGAGCGCGTCGAACCCGACACAGGGCGAGACGCTGCCGGTCTGGAGCTGGAGCGGCGTGCAGGGCGCGGCCAAGTACGACCTCGCGGTCGACGGGCCCGACGGCACCCACCGCGACTACACGGACATCCGAACGCCGGCCGTGTCCTTCATCAAGTTCACCGGTACCGGCGTCTGGCACTGGCGCGTGCGCGCCGAGTTCCCGAGTGGCATCGCGAGCACGACGCCGGGCCCGTACTCCGCCAGCCAGTCGTACACGCGCACGATCGGCGCGCCCGTCAACGCGAAGACCGACAGCGCGACGGACCACGTCCTGCTCAGCTGGGATCCGCGGCTCGGGGTGAAGGAGTACAGGGTGGAGATCGCCTCGAGCCCGGACTTCAGCCGCCTCGTCGAGTCCGTCTCGACCGACAACCCCAGCGTCGCGCCGACGATGACCTCGTACGACTACTCGACCTCGAGCACGCTCTACTGGCATGTCGCGGGCGTCGACGAGGATCGAAACCAGGGCGACTGGTCGCAGGCGCAGCAGATCAAGCTGCTACCGCGACTGCGCGTCTCGATCAGCGGACTTGCCCGTCACAAGACGGCGAGCACCGTGCGTGTCACGGTGACGGACGCGCAGGGAAAGTCTCTCTCCGCCGCCCGCGTGCGCGTCACGGGCGTGGGCATCCGGGCGGTCACCAAGAAGACGGACAAGTTCGGCCAGGTCGTTTTCAGGGTGAGGCCGAAGAAGAAGGGCAAGCTGTTCGTCAGCGCGACCAAGGCGGGCTTCCAGGCTGCCTACGGAACGCTGAAGGTGCGATGAAGCCGAAGCCCGAGCGGCCGGCCACCTTGCCGATGCTGACGCGGCGCTTCTGGCGCGTGTTCGAATACCGCCGCCCTGTGCCGGTGCGGCGGCCGCGGTTCACGACCTAGTCGTCGTCGGGCATCGCGTACTCCCACCCCTCCTGCCAGCGGAACGGCGCGTCGACCAGGAGTCTCAGCGGCACGCCGTCGAGCAGCTCGCGCAGCGCCCAGCGTTGCGCCGAATGGCCGATCACCAGCACACGCCGCCCATCGAACTCCCGCTCGACGTCGGCCAGGAACCCGGCCATCAGGCGGACGCAGTCGCGATAGCTCTGGCCTCCAGGGAAGGGCTCGTCGATGAACCGACTCCGTGGCTCAAGCTGCTCGACCGGAACGCCGTTCAGCTCGCCGTAGTTGCACTCGCGCAGCCGCTCGTCCTCGCGGATCTCGATGCCGCTGCCGGCGAAGGCGATCTCGACGGTCTCGACTGCCCGCCGCAGGTCGGAGACGAACACGCACGCGATCCCGTCGTCCCGGCGGCGCTCGCCAAGCTTGCGCGCGTTCTCCCGGCCCTGAGGCGACAGCTCACCGGGCAGCCAGCCGGTGGCGATCCCGCGCTCGTTGTCGAGCGTGGTCGAGTGCGTCTCGAACACGAGCTGGACGGCCACTAGGCTTGCCCTCGGCCCGGGCGGGCGAGCAGGATCGCGCCGGCGGTGACCGCCGCGAAGGCCAGGATCCGCAGGGCTCCGAAGGCGCCCGACGGCACCGGCTCGCCGAGGACGACGCTGCCGGCCGCGATCGGCAGTGCGTTTGTCAGCAACGTCGCGATCCCGGCGACCGTCAGCGCGCGGCTCTTCTGGTAGCCGAGCTGCAGGAAGAAGGTGCCCAGCGAATAGCCGACCACGACCCCGACGGCAAAGGCGGTGCGGGCACCTCCCTGCGTGGAGATCTTGACCGAGATGTCGCCGATCGAGAAGAACAGTCCGCCGGCGATGCCGTAGGCCACGCCGCTCCACCCGAAGCGGCGCCCGAGTGCCAGCGCGATGACCGCCGCCGCCGCGGTCGCGCCGAGCCAGAGCAGGATCTCGCCCGTCGTGCCGCCCGTGCCCTCGCCGCTGCCGCCGACGAGCGAGACGGCGAGCGCGAGCAGCCCGATCATCGAGATCCACACGCCTGCCAGCTCGCCTCGACCGAGGTGCCGATGGCCCATCCGGGCCGAGACGAAGGCGAGGATCCCGATCCCACCGGCGGCGACGCTCTGAACGAGGGAGAGCGGCGCAAGGGCCAGCGCGGCGACGTAGAGCGCAAAGCCCGCGCCCTCGAGCGCGAACCCGAGCAGCCAGCTCCGGTCGGTGAGCAGCACGTGCACCGAGTGCAGCGGCCGCCGCAGCGAGAGCGCGGGCAGCGCGGCCGCGGCATCGTGCTCGCGCAGGTAGGCGATGTTCGTCAGCGCCGTGGATGCAAGCGCGAGGACGAGCGCGACTCCGGTCTGGGTGCTCACGAGAGCCGCATCGCCTGCTCATCCTAAGCCCGCCGAGATGCGAGGGCCACGCCGCGAGCCGGTCGCGGCGTGGCCCTGGTGAGGGAACGTCGGCGCTTACTCGGCGCCGTCGAACTGGTGATCGGCGTTCGGATTGCCGGGCTCGTCGGCATGACCGCCCGGGCCGTCGTTGCCGGGGACTTCCGAACCGGCATCCGCCGTCTCGGACTGCCCGGGCTGCTCCGGCGACGTCGACTCGGAGCTCTGCTCCGCTGCCGTGTCAGGGCTCGACTGGTCGCCCTGCTGCAGGGTGTCCTTGTCGACGGCCGCCACCGGCGCCTTCGCCGGCGCAGGCGCCTTGCTCCCGGCGGAGGCGAACGCTGCACCTCCGACCGCGAGTGCCGCCACGACCGTCAGGCCGGCCATGAGCTTCGTGATCCGTGCGCGCATGTCGTTGCTCCTTTCGCGTTGATTGCCAACTGCCATGCCTGGACGACGGTAGGCCCCCTCGATTGGAGCGCCGTTAGAGATTGGAGAGCGATCGGTTTCTAACCAAGCTCTAATGTGCGGCTGCGACGATTCCTCTCGCGATGAAGGTTCTCGTGGTCGAGGACGAGCTGAAGATGGCGAGCCTGCTCGTGCGCGGCTTCCGGAACAACGGCGACGCCGCGGACGTGACGAGGACCGGCGAGGACGCCGTTTGGATGAGCGCGGCGGCGGAGTACGACGCGATCGTGCTCGACGTGGCGTTGCCGGGCATGGACGGCTTCGAGACGCTCGCCACACTGCGACGTGAGGGGCGCTGGACGCCGGTGCTGATGCTCACGGCACGAGACGCCGTCGAAGACCGGATCGCCGGTCTGGACGTGGGCGCCGACGACTACCTGACCAAGCCGTTCTCGTTCGCGGAGCTTCTGGCCCGCCTGCGCGCAATCGCACGGCGTGGCCCGGTCGAGCGGCCGACCGTGCTGATCGTCGGAGACCTTCGCCTCGACCCGGCGACGAAGCAGGTGTGGCGGGGAACGACCGAGATCGACCTGACGGCGAAGGAGTTCGCGCTGCTCGAGGCCTTCATGCGCCGGGCCGGCGAGGTTCTCTCGCGCGACCACCTGCTCGAGCAAGCCTGGGAGATGGGTTACGACAACCGGTCGAACGTCGTCGCCGTGTACGTGAACTACCTGCGCGACAAGATCGACCGTCCGTTCGGCGCGCGGTCGCTCGAGACCGTGCGCGGCGCCGGCTACCGGCTCCGCACCGACGACGGCTCATGAGCCGAGTGCCGATCAGGGTCAGGTTGACGCTGGCCTTCGCGCTGGCGATGGCCGTCGTGCTCGGCGCGACCGGCCTGTTTCTCTACCTCCGTCTCGGGTCTGCTCTCGACCGCACGCTCAACCAGGGCCTCCGGGCCCGGGCGGCCGACGTCGGTGCCCTCACCCAGCAAGCGGACACCGGCCTTCGCGACGCGGGATCGCTACGCAGGCCCGACAACGGGTTCGCCCAGGTGCTCGGGACCTCCGGCCGCACGATCGATGCGACCCCTGGCCTGAGCGGCGGCTCCCTGCTCACCCACAATGAGTTCGCGCGTGCTCGTGCCAGGCAGAGCTTCTTCGAGCGCACCGTCGGCGACGAGCGCGTGCGCCTGCTCGCGACACCTGTTCATGCCCAGGGCCAGCGGCTTGTCACGGTCGTCGGAGCGTCGCTCGAGCCGCGTGCGGATGCTCTCGCCGATCTGCGGCGACAGCTCCTGGTCGGCGGTCCGGCCGCGCTCGTGCTGGCCTCGCTGCTCGGCTACTTGCTGGCGGCCGCCGCCCTTCGGCCCGTTGAGCGGATGAGCGAGCGAGCGGTCACGATCTCGGCGGCGAGCCCCGGCCGTCGGCTCCCCGTCCCGGCCGCCGACGACGAGATCGGCCGTCTGGGCGCGAGGCTGAACGACATGCTCGCCCGGCTCGAGCATGCCCTTGAGCGCGAGCGGAACCTGGTCTCGAACGCGAGCCACGAGCTGCGAACGCCTCTCGCGTTGCTGAAGACCGAGATCGAGCTTGCTCTCGACGACCCGACCTCTGCGCCGGTGCTGGAGGCCGCACTTCGGTCAGCCGCCGAGGAGACAGACAGGCTCTCCCAGCTGGCGGACGACCTCCTGCTGCTCGCGCGGGCCGATGCCGGCGAGCTGCAAATCCGTCGATCTCGGGTCGTGGTCGGTGAGGTGCTCGAGCTCATCGCCACGCGCTTTGGCCGTCGCGCGGCGAGTGCAGGCCGGACGATCGAAGTCGAGGCCCCGCCGGAGCTCGAGCTCCTCGCCGATCGGCGGCGACTCGAGCAGGCGCTCGGCAACCTCGTGGAGAACGCGCTCCGGCACGGCCGTGGAACGGTGCGGCTCACGAGCGCCGCTCTGGACGGAGTGGTGGAGCTGCACGTCCACGACGAAGGCGACGGGTTCGGCCCCGAGTTCGTAGGGCACGCTTTCGAGCGTTTCAGCCGCGCCGACGCATCCGGCAGCGGCGGCGCGGGCCTCGGCCTCGCCATCGTCGCGGCGATCGCGCAGGCGCACGGGGGAACCGCAAAGGCCGTCAACGGTGACGGCGCGGGCGTCGTTCTCGCGCTTCCCGCCGGCCCCGTACGTGCCACCGTTGAGCAGTAGAGCGCGACGGCGGTCTGGGCATTCGCGACGCTCCAGTGAGACAATGTCATGGTGCTGAAAGCTCTGGCGCTCTCGGGTTTCGCCGTTCTCTTCTCAGCCGGAGCCCTGCTCGCCGGGATCGTCGCCACCGGCGGTCACGCAGCCGATACGACGACGACGGAGCAGACGACGATCACCGAGACGTCGCCGGGGGAGACGACGACCGTCGAGCAGACGACTACCCGGCGCGTCATCGTCCCGACCACAACCGGAACGACGACCTCGGGGTCGGAGACCGGCAGCGACATCCCCGACTGGGTATGGGTCGTGATCGGCCTGCTGGCGCTCGGCCTGATCGTGTTGCTGGTGGTGCTGCTGACTCGTCGCGGCGGAGGAGCGGCCGCGGTTCCGGCAGACGAGCGTCAGCGACGGCTCGACAATGCCGTCGGCAGCTGGACGATGCAGGGTTGGGCTCTCGACAACCAGACGGCCGATTCCGCCGTGCTCCGGCGCGGCAACGAGCTGATGCAGATCAGCATCGACTCGGCCGGTCAGATCACCACGCGGCCCCT
>DATIOF010000188.1:0-15638 GCA_035473395.1 Gaiellaceae bacterium | reverse complement strand
GCTTCGGGCGAGGAGCCGAGTGCCGCGCCGATGTCCTCGTAGCTGAGGTCGTAGCCGTAACGGAGGAAGACGGCGGCGCGCTCCTTCTCGGGCAGGCCGGCGGTCAGCCGGCGCACCTCTTCGTAGGGGAGCGGCTCGTCGACCGATTCGAGGTCGGGCACGTCGGCCGAGGTCACGCGTGTCCGGCGAAGCGCGTCGAGCGCGACGTTCCGCGCGATCTGTAGCGCCCAGGCGCGGAGGTAGCGCCCGTGCTCGAGCGTCGGGTAGGCCCGCAGCGCCCGCAGGAAGGTCTCCTGGAACGCGTCGTCCGCGGCGTCGCGCCCGAGCATGCTCCGCAGCTGCGCGAGCACGGGCCCCTGCTGCTCTTCGTAGAACCGCTCGAACGGTGGGACCGACATTGCTTCCATCATTCCTACCAACGCAGGCACCCGCGTTCGTGTGAGACCGTGCGGCGTGGCCAGGATGCCGAACCGCCAAGGGCTCGCTGCGCGCCGCGGCGTTGCGGGGGCGGTGCTCGGTGCGATCACGCTCGGGATCTCGCTGGTCGGCGGGGCGAGCGTGCCGGTGGCGTTGACCATCGCGTGGGGAGCGTCGGCGCTCCTGATCGCCGGCTGGGCGTGGGCCTCGATCCTGCCGATGAACGCCGAGGAGACCAAGACGCACGCGAAGGCGGAGGACTCCTCGCGCGTCATCACCGACCTGATCCTGCTGGTGACCAGCGTCGCGAGCCTGGGCGGAGTGGGCTACACCGTGCACGCTGCGGGCCGGCACCAAGGCGGGGCGAAGGCGCTGCTGATCGGCCTGGCAGTCGTCGTGGTCGCGAGCTCGTGGCTGCTGGTGCACACGCTCTACACGATCAAGTACGGCGACCACTACTACGACGAGCCGATCGGCGGAGTCGACTGGAACGACGACGACCGGCCCGACTACCACGACTTCGCCTACCTGGCGCTGACGATCGGGATGACCTTCCAGGTCTCGGACACGAGCCTGCAGTCGAAGCCGATGCGGCGGCTCGCGATTCGCCATGCGTTGCTCTCATTTCTCTTCGTCGCCGTGATCGGCGCGCTCCTCATCAACTCGGTGGCCTCGTTGCTCCAGTAGTCGAAGTGGTCCCCCAGGGTTGCCAAGTGGGGGATTGTGGTTTAGAGTGGGGCGCAGTGGACCATGCTGCTAGGTGAGTTCGAGCACACGATCGATGACAAGAACCGTCTCACGCTCCCGGCCAAGTTTCGCCAAGCGCTTTCCGGCGGTCTCGTCATCACGCGCGGTATGGACGGGTGTCTCTACTGCTATCCCCAGGCGTCCTGGGAGCGGCTGGTCGAGGAACGGCTCTCCGGGCTCGACCCCCTCAGCCGCGAGGGGCGCCAGCTCCATCGCTTCTTCTTCGCCGGGGCCTCCGAGGCCGAGCCCGACAAGCAGGGCCGCGTGATGCTGCCGGCGTCGCTCGCCAAGAACGCAGGAATCGACCGTGAGGTCGTGGTCGCCGGGGTGAACGACCACCTGGAGATCTGGGACCGCGCGGCCTGGCGCGACCACGTCAAGGTTCTCGAAGGGAGTGCGGAGGATGTTGCCGAACGTCTTGCGTCCCAACGCGACTGACCACGTCCCGGTCCTCGCCGACCAGGTGCGGGAGGCGCTCGCCGTGCAACCTGGCGAGACCGTCGTCGACGCCACCTTCGGCGCGGGCGGCCACTCCGAGTTGCTCGCCGCCGACCTGCGCGGCAGCGGCAAGCTGATCGCGATCGACCGCGACCCATCCGTGCGCCCGTACTTCGACTCGGTGCGGAAGCGCACCGGCGCGCAGGGTCGCTTCCTGCGCGGCGAGTTCTCGGACGTGCTGGCTCAACTGGCCGCGAACGGCGTGCAGGCCGACGCGGTTCTGTTCGACCTCGGCGTCTCCTCGATGCAGGTAGACCGGCCAGAGCGCGGCTTCTCGTACGCGACCGACGCGCCGCTCGACATGCGCATGGACCCGGCCTCCGAGGTCTCGGCGCGCGAGCTCGTGAACGAGTCGGGCGAGCGCGAGCTGACGCAGATCTTCCGCGACTACGGCGAGGAGCGCTACGCGCGGCCGATCGCCCGCGCGATCGTGCGCCGGCGGCGCGAGCAGCCGTTCGAGCGCACGGGCGAGCTGGTCGAGACGATCAAGGCGGCGATCCCGGCGCCGGCCCGCTTCGGCGAGGGCCATCCGGCCAAGCGCGTCTTCCAGGCTCTCCGGATTGCGGTCAACGACGAGCTCGGCTCGCTCGAGCACGCGCTGCCGGAGGCGCTCGAGATGCTCCGGCCCGGCGGCAGGCTCGCCGTCATCAGCTTCCATTCGCTCGAGGACCGGATCGTCAAGCGCTTCCTGCGCTCGCGCGAGAAGGGCTGCACGTGCCCGCCGGACTTCCCGGTCTGTGTCTGCGGCCACGAGCCCGAGCTACGCGCGCTCGTGCGCCGGCCGATCAAGCCGTCGCCCGCCGAGCTCGCCGCGAATCCGCGCGCCTCGTCCGCCCGGCTGCGCGCAGCGGTCAAGAGCGGGGGCGAGGAGTAAAGCCATGGCCTCCTGGAGCGACGCCGCACCCGCGCTTCCCTCTTCGCGACCACGCTCGCGCCCGAAGCCACAGCCCGCACCGAGGCGCAAGCCGCGGGCGCGCCGCGGCGTGGCCGGGGGCGTCGTGTGGATCGCGGTCGTGGCGGTCCTGCTGACCGGTGTCGTCGCCCTGAACGTCGCGGTGCTGCGGCTGAACGTCCAGCTCGACAAGCTCGACACCCAGCGCGCACAGCTCCGCGCCGAGAAGCAGCAGCTCGCCTCGCAGCTCTCGATGGCCGCGGCCTCGCCGCGCATCGAGCTGCAGGCCCAGAAGCAGTTCGGCCTCGTCCAGGCCAACCCAGCCGAGACGACGTATGTGCGGCTGGGGCCGCGGACGCATTGAACGCGAAAGCGTCGAACCGCCGCATCCGCCTCCTGCTCGGCGTCTTCGTGATCGCGTTCGGGCTGACCTTTCTGCGCGCCGCCTGGCTGCAGGGAGTTCGAGCCTCGTCGTTCGGCCGGCTCGCGTCGAGCCAGCAGAGCGAGGACGTCGTGATCCCGGCAGCACGGGGCACGATCTACGACCGCGGCGGCGTGCAGCTCGCGATCGGCGAGCAGGCCCAGACCGTCTACGCCGATCCGCGGCTCGTGAAGGATCCTCAGCGCGAAGCGCTCGTGATCGCCCGCACCCTGCGCCTCGATCCCGCCACCGTCTTCCACTCGCTGAGCGACCGCACCCGCGGCTTCGTCTATGTGGCGCGCAAGGCGGATCCGACGCTGGTCGCGAAGCTCCGCCGGAAGGGCCTGCCGGGGATCAACTCCTACGGGGAGGAGCGGCGCTTCTACCCGCAGTTCTCGCTGGCCTCGCAGGTGCTCGGCTATGCGGGCGTCGACAATCGCGGTCTCGCCGGGCTCGAGCTTTCGCTCGACCGCGAGCTGGCAGGCAGGCCTGGCCGCGAGCGGGTCGTCAAGGACGCGTCGGGCCAGGCGATCGACACCGTGGTCTCCCAGACGGAGCGCGACGGCCGCGACGTCTACCTGACGCTTGACCACACGATCCAGGCGAACGCGCAGGCCGTGCTGCGCGACACCGTTCTGCGCTGGCACGCGAAGAGCGCGACGGCGATCGTGCTCGACCCGACGACGGGCGCCGTGCGGGCGATGGCGATCGCGCCGGGCTTCGACGCGAACAACTACCCACAGGTCTGGCGCATGCTTCAGCGAAATCGCGCGGTCACCGACACCTACGAGCCCGGCTCAACCTTCAAGCTCGTGACCGTCGCCGGCGCGCTTTCCGAGGGTCTCGTCTCGCCGACCACGCGCTTCACGCTCCCGTACGAGATCCAGGTTGCCGACCGGCGCATCCACGACGCCGAGCCGCGCGGGACGGAGACGATGAGCGTCTCGGAGATCCTGTCGCGCTCCTCCAACGTCGGCGCGATCACGCTGGCCGAGCGGCTAACGCGACATCGGCTCGTCCACTGGATCTCGCGCTTCGGCTTCGGCCAGTTGACGGGGATCGACTACCCAGGCGAGAGCCAGGGCATCGTGCTCCCCGAGGACAAGTGGTCGGGCTCCTCGATCGGGAACATCCCAATCGGCCAGGGCATCGCGGTGACGCCGATTCAGATGGCATCGGCGTACGCGGCGATCGCGAACCGCGGCGTCTGGGTACGGCCGCACATCGTCGACCACGTCGGCGACGGCAACACGGCGGCGCCGGTGCGTCGCCCGGTCGTCTCCGGCTGGGTCGCGCGAGAGGTGATGGCAATGCTCAAGAACGTCGTCGCCGAAGGAACCGGCACGCTGGCCGCGGTCCCCGGCTACCAGGTCGCGGGCAAGACCGGCACGGCAGCGAAGCCGGATCCGCACGGCGGCTACTCGAACTCGCGCTACGTGGCGTCGTTCGTCGGCGTCGTGCCGGCGTCGCGGCCGCGGCTGGTGATCCTCGTCTCGGTGGATGAGCCCCAGGGCGCGATCTGGGGCGGCGTCGTGGCCGCGCCGGCCTTCGCGCAGATCGCGAAGTTCGACCTGCAGTACCTCGACGGCGGCGTGCAACCGGACGCGCCCGCCACGACGACCTCGACGGCCACGTACGGCCCATAGGGCCCCGTAGTACGGTTCGCCCGGCCTCCTCCCCAAGGTGATCGTATCGCGGCCGGGCGCGCGTGTGTGTGCCGCAAGTGTCACAAAAGTGCTGCAAAGGAGCGGTTCTCGGGCCGAGGTAAGGCGCCGCCTCGGCTGGGCCGGGCGGTAGACTCGCGCCTCGATGGAGATCGACCAGCTGATCGCGGCGCTCGCGCCGTCGGACGTGCTCGGGCGGACTCCCGTCGAGATCGCCGACCTCGCCTACGACGCCCGAGCGGCCGGGCCGGGGAGCCTCTTCTTCTGCGTCCCCGGCACGCGCGCCGACGGACACGAGTTCGCCGCGGACGCGGTCGCGAACGGCGCGGTGGCGCTGGTCGTCGAGCGGCCGCTCGAGCTCGACGTCCCGCAGTTACTCGTCCCGAGCGCACGAGCGGCGATGGCCGTCGCCGCCGATGAGTTCTTCGGTCACCCGACCGAGGAGCTCCAGGTCGTCGGCGTGACGGGCACGAACGGCAAGACCACGACGGCGTTCCTGCTCTACGCGATCCTCGCCGCCGCCGGGCGCCGGCCAGGGCTGCTGGGCACGATCGAGAGTCGCGTCGGCGGCGAGCGGCGGCCGGCCGTTCGCACGACGCCCGAGGCGATCGACCTCCAGCGCGAGTTCCGCGAGATGCTCGACGCCGGCGATCGCAGCGCTGCCGTCGAGGCCACCTCGCACGGCTCGGCCCTCGGCCGGCTCGACTACGTCCGCTTCGGCGCGCTCGTCTTCACGAACCTGACGCAGGACCACCTCGACTTCCACGACACGCTCGAGGCGTACTTCGACGCCAAGCGGCGGCTCTTTACCGAGACGCGTCCGCCTGCGGCTGTCAACGTCGGCGACGAGCACGGACGGCTGCTCGCCGAGGAGCTGCGCGGGCAGAACGAGCTGCTCACCTTCGGCCTTACGGACGACGCCGAGCTGCGTGCCGACGAGCTCGAGCTGGGCCCACGTGGCGCTCGTTTCCGCGCAGGCGGCATCGAGCTCGAGACCCGATTGCGCGGGCGCTTCAATGTCGAGAACGTGCTCGGCGCGGTCGCGGCGGCGCGCTTGCTCGAGATCCCTGACGACGCGATCGCCTACGGCGTCAGGGAGCTGCGCGGCGTGCCGGGCCGCTTCGAGGCGGTCGACGAGGGGCAGCCATTCGCCGTGCTCGTCGACTACGCCCACACGCCCGACTCGCTCGAGAACGTTCTCCGCACGGCGCGCGACCTGGCGCAGAGCCGCGTGATCTGCGTCTTCGGTTGCGGCGGCGACCGCGACCGCGGCAAGCGCCCGCTGATGGGCCGGATCGCGACCGAGCTTGCTGACGTCGCGATCGTCACCTCCGACAATCCGCGCAGCGAAGCGCCCGAAGCGATCATCGCGGAGATCCTCGAGGGCGCCGATGGCGCCGAGGTCGAGCCGGACAGGCGGGAGGCGATCGCCCGCGCGGTCGGCGAGGCCGGCGAGGGCGACGTGGTCGTGATCGCCGGCAAGGGCCACGAGCAGGGCCAGCAGTTCGCCGACCACACGATCCCGTTCGACGACCGCGAGGTCGCGCGCGAGGCGCTGCGCCGGCTCGGAGCGCCCGCGTGATCCCGCTGCGCGTCGACGAGTTGCCGCCGCTCGGTGAGCTGGACGCGCACGCCGAGGAGATCACCGGCGTCAAGGTCGACTCGCGCCGCGTCGAGCACGGCGACCTGTTCGTCGCGGTCGGCCGCGGGACCGAGTTCCGCAACGAGGCGCTCGTCCGCGGCGCAGCGGCGACGCTGCTCCCCGATCAGCCGTTCGAGGCCTTCGCCGCGCTCGGCTCGCTCGTGCGTGAGCGTTCGAACGCCCGAATCGTGGGCATCACCGGCTCGACGGGCAAGACGTCGACGAAGGACATCCTCGCCGCCCTGTGCGCGCCGGCGGCCCGCACGATCGCCGCCGAGGCGAGCTTCAACAACGAGATCGGCGTCCCGCTCACCCTCTGCAGGCTCGAGCCCGACACCGAGGTCTGCATCCTCGAGCTCGCCATGCGCGGCTTCGGCCAGATCGCCGACCTCTGCCGGATCGCGCGACCTCACGTCGGTGTGATCACGAACGTCGGGCCCGTGCACCTCGAGCTGGTCGGCTCGCTCGAGGGCGTCCAGCGGGCGAAGGGCGAGCTGGTCGCCGGGCTGCCCGCGGGCGGCACGGCCGTCGTGCCGGAGGGGTTCCCGGTCGAGCGCGATGACATCGAGGTCGTGCACCCCGGCCCGCCCGACGTGCAGCACGAGGATGGCCGCACCGTCGTCGGCGGCGTCAGCTTCAACTTCACCGCAGAGCACCAGGTCGCCAACGCCGCGACCGCCCTGGCGGCGTTCGGAGCCCTCGGCCTGCCGCGCCCCGAGCGAGTCGAGGTCGAGTTCTCGCCCTGGCGGGGCGAGGAGCTGCCGCTGCCCGGCGGCGGGCTCCTGATCAACGATGCCTACAACGCGAACCCCGTTTCGATGCGCGCCGCGCTGGCGCACCTCGCCGCAGTCGCGGCCGGCCGGCGGCGCGTCGCGATCCTGGGCGACATGGCCGAGCTCGGGACCGCCGCGCCTGCGTACCACGAGGAGATCGGCCGCGAGGCCGCTCGACACGGAGTCGAGGCGCTGCTGGCGGTCGGCGAGCTGGCCCGGGCCTACGCGGACGGTGGCGTTCCGGTCACGCGCTGGGCGGCGGATGCCGAGGCCGCGGCTGCCGAGGTCGCCGGCTTCGTCCAGCCCGGCGACGTCGTCCTCGTCAAGGCCTCACGCGCGCTCGGCCTGGAGCGGGTCGCGGAAGCGCTGGCGGCGGTGAGCGCTTGAGCCGAGTCCTGCTGGCAGGTGTGATCGCCCTGCTGATCTCGATCGTGGCCGGCCCGAAGTTCATCGACTTCCTGCGCCGCAAGGAGCTCGGCCAGCACATCCGCGAGGAAGGGCCGCAGCACCACGTCTCCAAGCAGGGCACGCCGACGATGGGCGGACTGCTGATCCTGTTCGCGGCCTCGATCGGGTTCCTCGCCTTCAGCCGCTACACGGTGCCGGCGCTAACCGTCCTGTTCGTGACGCTCGCCTGCGGCGCGATCGGCTTCCTCGACGACTTCATCAAGCTGACGCACCAGCGCTCGCTCGGCCTCAACGGCCGCTGGAAGCTGATCCTGCTCGGCGCGATCACCGTCGGCGTCGGGATCGCCGCGCAGCACCAGCATTTGCCGACGAGCGTCTACATCCCGGGCGTCGGCGACCTCGAGCTCTCCTACGCGTGGTACGGGCTGCTGTTCCTCGTGATCGCCGGCGCCGCGAACGGCGTCAACCTGACCGACGGGATCGACGGCCTCGCGGCGGGCACGGTGATCATCGCGCTCTTCACCTTCGCTGCGATGATCGTGATCTCGTGGATTCGCTCCGGCACGCCGGGGCACCGCTTCGAGACGAAGCTCGACCTCGGGATCGCCGCGGCCGCGTTGATCGGGGGTGCGATCGGGTTCCTCTGGTACAACGCCTGGCCAGCCGAGGTGATCATGGGCGACACCGGCTCGATGGCGCTCGGCGGCGCGCTCGCCTCGTTCGCGATCTTCACGAAGACGATCTTCCTGCTGCTGCTGATCGGCGGGATCTTTGCGATCGAGGCGCTCTCGGTGATCATCCAGGTCTTCACCTTCAAGTACCTGAAGCGCCGCGTCTTCCTGATGGCGCCGATCCACCACCACTTCGAGATGAAGGCGTGGTCGGAGACGAAGATCATGGTGCGCTTCTGGATCGTCACCGGCCTGCTCTGTGCGATCGGCTTCGCTTTGTACTACCGCTACTTCCCCGGGTTCCGCTGAGCGAGCTGCCGCAGCGTGTGCTCGTGCTGGGGCTGGCGCGCTCCGGCAAGGCGGCGGTCGCTGCGCTCGAGCGGCGTGGGGTGGAGGTGACGGCCGCCGACCGGGAGCTCGGGAACGACGGCGATCTCTCGCTGCTCGACCGGGCCGACCTGCTGGTCAAGAGCCCGGGCGTGCCGCGCGAGGCGCCGCTCGTCGTCGAGGCCGAGCGGCGCGGCGTCCCGATCTGGAGTGAGGTCGAACTCGGCTACCGACTGCTGCTGCCGCGGCTCGTCGGCGTCACCGGCACGAACGGCAAGACGACGACCACCGAGCTGCTCGGTGCGATCCTCGACGCGCCGACGGCGGGGAACGTCGGTCGGGCGGTGACCGATCTCGACGGCGAGGTCGAGCCCGGCGCGCTCGTTGTCTGCGAACTGTCGAGCTTCCAGCTCGAGGACGTGCACGAGCTCGCCTGCGAGGTCGCCGTGCTGCTCAACCTCGAGCCGGACCACCTCGACCGGCACGGATCGTTCGAGGCCTACCGCGACGCGAAGCTACGGATCTTCGAGCGAGCCCGCGCCAAGGTCGTCCCCAGGGGCAGCGGCCTCGACGGGATCGAGTTCTCAGCGGACGACGACCTCCCGGCCGAACCCTTGATTCGCGGCGCTCACAATCGCGAGAACGCGGCGGCGGCGACGGCGGCCGCGCGGGCTCTCGGTGTGCCGGACGACCAGATCGCGCGGGGGCTCGAGACGTTCCCAGGCGTCCCACACCGCCTCGAGCTCGTCGTTGAGACGAACGGCGTCCGCTATGTGAACGACTCGAAGGCGACCAACGTCGCCGCCGCCCAGCGCGCGCTCGCCGCCTACGCGGGCGAGCCTGTCCACCTGATCCTCGGCGGCTCGCGCAAGGGCGAGGATTTCGCGCCGCTTGCCGCCGCGATCGGGCCGAACGTGCGCAGCGTTCACCTGATCGGCGAGACGGCCGTCGAGCTCGGCGCAGCGATCCCGCAGGCCCACGACGACGGTGATCTCGCGACCGCGCTGGCCCACGTCGACGCGCGGCCGGGTGACGTCGTCCTGCTCAGCCCGGCCTGCGCGAGCTACGACCAGTTTCGCGACTTCGAACAGCGCGGCGAGGAATTCAGGAGGCTGGTGCAGAACCTGTCCGGGTGAGGCGCGGCCTCGAATCGAGCGTGCTCATCCTCGTGACCATGGGGCTGCTCGCGTTCGGCCTCGTGATGGTCTATAGCGCGACGTCGGCCTCGGCCGCGCTCGCCAACGGCGACCCGGCCTACTACCTCAAGCGGCAGGCGATCTACGCGGTGCTCGGGCTCGTTCTGATGGTCGTCTGCTCGCGGATCGACTACCGCGCGCTGCGTTCGCTCGCGCCGGTGCTGATGGTGTCGAGCGTCGTGCTGCTGCTCGCCGTGCTCGTGATCGGTCGCGCGGCGAACGGCGCCAGCCGCTGGCTCTCGTTCGGCCCGCTGATCTTCCAGCCCTCGGAGCTGGCCAAGCTCTCGCTCGCGGTGTGGGCCGCCGGCTATCTCGCCCGCCGCAAGCCGCCGCGCTCGCTCGCCGAGCTCTGGCGACCCGTCGGTCTCGTCACGCTCGTCTTCTGCGGACTGATCCTGGTCGAGCCCGATCTCGGCACGGCGATTGCGATCGTCGTGATGCTGGCGGCGATGCTGCTCGTTGCCGGCACGCCCGGCCGCACGCTCGGGCTTGGCCTCGGGATCGTCGGCACGCTCGGCCTGGCTGCCGTCTGGATCGAGCCGTACCGGCGCGCGCGCCTGTTCAGCTTCCTCAACCCGTGGCACGACGCGCAGGGCGCCGGCTTCCAGACCGTTCAGGCGATGATCGGGCTCGGCTCCGGTGGCATCTTCGGCGTCGGTCTCGGCCAGAGCGTCCAGAAGGTGAACTACCTCCCGGAAGCACACACGGACATGATCTTCGCGATCATCGGCGAGGAGCTCGGTCTCGTCGGCGCGACCGCCGTGATCGCCGCCTACTGCGCCTTCGCCTACCTCGGCCTGAAAATCGCGCTGCAGTGCAAGGACCCCTTCGGCAAGCGGCTCGCAGCCGGTCTGACCGCACTCGTCTGCGGGCAGGCGGCGATCAATCTCGCGGCCGTGATGGGGCTCGCGCCGCTAACCGGGATTCCCCTGCCGTTCGTCTCGTACGGCGGCTCGAGCCTCGTGGTCGCGCTCGCCTGCGTCGGGATCCTCCTTAACATCGCGGGCAATGCAGGAGCGGGAGCAAGAAGTGCCGGTGTTCCTGATCGCAGCCGGCGGGACGGCAGGGCACGTCCTGCCCGCGCTCGCGGTCGGTCAGGCGCTGCGCGAACGCGGAGCACACGTGACGTTCGCCGGGTCGCCGGATCGCGCCGAGGCGCGACTGGTTCCTGAGGCCGGCTTCGAGCTCGACACGTTTCGGGTCAGCGGGCTGCCGCGCCGGCCGGGCATCGAACAGGCTCGTGCCGCGCTGCGCGCGTTGGCGGCGCCGGCGGCCTGCGACCGGATCCTCGCGCGGCGCCGGCCCGACGCGGTCCTCGGCGGCGGCGGGTACGTGGCCGGCCCCATGGTCGTCGCCGCGGCGCGTCGCCGCATCCCGGCGGCGCTGACCGAGGCGGACGCCGAGCTCGGCCTGGCCAACCGCCTGGCAGCTCCATTCGCCAAGCGCGTCTTCCTCTCGTATCCGATCCCGGGCCGCAAGCCGCCGAAGTACGTGGTCACGGGGCGCGCGATCCCCGGAAACGCGCGGGCAGTGCCCCGCGACGAAGCTCGCGCGCAGCTCGGCCTGCCCGCAGAGGGGCCGGTTCTGCTCGTCGCCGGCGCGAGAGCCGGTGCGCGGTCGCTGAACGAGCTTGCCGTCGAAGCTTTCGGCGAGAGCGGTCCGGCCGTCCTGCACATCGCGGGCGAGCGCGACTATGACGAGCTGCGCAAGCGCGTCTCGCGGCCCGACTACGTGCTGCTGCCCGTGCTGGACGGGCTCGGCGCTGCGTACGGTGCGTCGGATGTCGCCCTGATGCGCAGTGGCTCGACCGTCTGGGAGCTCGCGGCCGCGGGCCTGCCGGCCGTGCTCGTCCCGTATCCGTTCGCGACGGCCGATCACCAGACCAAGAACGCGCGCTACTTCGAGGCAGCGGGAGGCGCGATCGTGATCCCCGAGAGCGAGCTCGGCCGCGCGCCCGAGACCGTGCGCTCGCTGCTCGACGATCCGGACCGCCTCGCGAAGATGAGCGCGGCGATGCGAGGCGTGGCGCGGCCCGACGCGGCCGAGCAGATCGCGGAGGAGCTGACGGCGCTTGCGGCCGCTCGAGGGTAGACGCTTCTGGTTCGTCGGGATCGGGGGCGCCGGCATGAGCGCGCTCGCGCTCGTCGCGCACGAGTGGGGCGCGGAGGTCGGCGGCTCCGACCGGGCGCGCTCCTCGTACGTCGAGCGGCTCGAGGCGGCTGGGATCCCGGTCGCGATCGGGCACGACGCGGCGCACGTCCCCGACGGCGCCGAGGTGATCGTCTCCAGCGCGGTCGCGCCGGACAACCCTGAAGTGTCACGCGCGCGCGTGAAGAAGAAACGAGCGGAGCTGCTGGCCGAGCTGGTCGAGCTGCGGCCGTCGATCGTCGTCGCCGGTGCGCACGGGAAGACGACCACCACCGCGATGATCGCGTTCGTGCTCGAGCGGCTCGGCCTCGATCCCGCCTTCCTGATCGGCGGTGAGATTCCACAGCTCGGGGGCAACGCGCGCGCCGGCGAGGGCTGGCTGGTCGCCGAGGGGGACGAGTCGGACCGGTCGCTCGAGCTGCTGCACCCGCAGATCGCCGTGCTGACGAACGTCGAGCTCGACCACCATGCGACCTTCGCCTCCGAGGCCGAGGTGCGGGAGCTGTTCGAGAACTGGCTGACCGGCGCGCCACACGTTGTGCGCGGGGACGAGCTCGAGCCCGTGACGTTCGAGCTCGCGGTTCCCGGAGAGCACAACCGGCGTAACGCGGCCACGGCGCTCGCGGCGCTCGAGCTCGCAGGCGCGCCGCGGGCGGAGGCCAACGCGGTGCTGTCCGAGTTCGCAGGTGCCGGCAGGCGCTTCGAGCTGCGCGGCGAGCAGGGCGGGGTGCGGGTGTACGACGACTACGGGCACCACCCGCGCGAGGTGGCGGTGACGCTCGCAGCTGCTCGTGCCTCGGCGGGCGACGGCCGTGTGCTGGTCGTCTTCCAGCCGCACCTCTACTCGCGCACGCGGCACCTGGCGCAGGAGCTGGCGCGGTCGCTCGCGGCGGCCGACGCCGTCGCGGTGACGAGCGTCTACGCGGCGCGCGAGGAACCGGTCGCCGGCGTCGAGGGCTCGCTGGTAGTCGAGGCGCTAGCGTCGGAGCGGCCCGGCATGGCTGTCGCCTGGACGCCGGAGCTCGACGACGCCGTTCGCTTCCTCGCACGGCGCGCGCGGCCCGGCGACCTCGTGCTGACGATCGGCGCGGGCGACGTCGAGCGTGCCGGCCCGCTACTGCTCGAGGAGCTCGCGTGAAGATCGAGGAGGGCGTTGAGCTCGCTCGCTTCACGACACTAGGGGCCGGAGGGCCCGCAAAGGCGTTCGCGCGGCCCGAATCGGTCGCGGAGCTGGAAGAGGCCCTCGCCTGGGCCCGCGAGCACGAGCTGCCAGTCGCGACGGTCGGGCTGGGCTCGAACCTGCTCGTTGCCGACGACGGGTTCGACGGGCTCGTGCTCAAGCTCGGCGGCGAGCTGGCCGAGGCCCGCGTCGAGGGTGAGCAGCTGCTCGCGGGGGGCGGCGCTGCGAACGCGGTCTGCCTACACCGGGTGCGCGCGGCCGGGCTCGGTGGGTTCGAGTTCGCCTGTGCGATCCCGGGCTCGATCGGCGGCGGCGTCTGGATGAACGCCGGGGCGTACGGCAGCGACTGGGCCGCGATCCTCGACCGCGCACTGGTGGTCGACGAGCACGGAGCTCGCTGGCTGACGCCCGAAGAGCTCGGCCTCAGCTACCGGCACTCGGAGCTGCGGCACGGTCAGGTCGTCGCCGGCGCCGAGTTCACGCTGGCGCCGCTGCCCGAAGAGCAGATCAAAGCGAATGTCGCGCGCCTCCAGGCGCTGCGCAAGGCCGCGCAGCCGACGAACAAGCGCACCTTCGGGAGCGTCTTCAAGAACCCCGATCACGAGCTCAGCGCGGGGCGGATGCTCGAAGCCTGCGGGCTCAAGGGCCACGGGATCGGCGGCGCGCAGATCTCGCCGCGCCACGCGAACTTCATCGAGAACGCGGATGGGGCTCGCGCAGCCGACGCAGTCGCGCTGATGGCGGAGGCCCGCCGGCGGGCGCTCGAGCAGTTCGGCGTCGAGCTGGTGCACGAGGTCGAGTTCCTCGGCCCGCTCGAGCTGCCGCCGCTGCGGTAGGAGCGGCGCGCGCCGCGGCGAAAGCCGCCTCGTGCCCGAGCGCACCTCTCAGCGTCCCCGCACGCGCGCGGCCGTCGTGCACCTGCCGGTCCTCCAGCGACCACCGCTCCTGCGCGTGCTGCCCTCCGGCCGCTCGCTGGTCGCCGGCTTCGCGATCGTGCTCGGCGCGGTCGGCCTCTACGTGCTCGCACGCTCGACGCCGATGTTCGCCGTTCAGCAGATCGAGGTCGAGGGCGCGCCTCCCGCCGTCGCGGCGCATGTGCGCTCGGCGCTCGCGCCGATCGAGGGCCAGAGCCTGCTCACCCTGAACAGCGCCGAGGTCGAGCGGCGGCTCGCGAAGCTGCCCGACGTGGCCGCGGCCGGCTACGACCGGAACTTCCCGCACACCCTGCGCGTGACCGTTCGGCCCGAGCATGCGGTCGCCGTCGCGCGGCGCGGCCCGAAGGCCTGGCTGGTTGCCGCCAGTACGCGCACGATCTCCGAGGTCCCGCTCGGCACGCATCCCGCGCTGCCGCGCATCTGGCTCGCCAACTCCGGCGAGCCCCAGGTCGGAGCGTCGTTGACCGACCGCCTCGGCCTGCGCGCGGTGCGGGCGCTCGCCTTCGCGCGGACCTCAGGCTTCAAGGGCCGGGTGCGGATGGTGCGGGTGCGCGAGCGCGACCTGACCTTCCTGCTCGGCTCCGGGCTGGAGCTGCGGCTCGGCGCGCTCCGCGCGATCCCGCTCAAGCTCGCGATCGCGGAAAAGGTGATCCCGGGACTGCTCAGGCAGGGCGGGTATCGCTACCTCGACGTGAGCGTTCCCACGAGGCCGGTAGCGGGCACAACCCTCAACTCTCAGCCACAGCCTTAGACTTCGGCGTGACAGTTGGCGTTGACACGGGGTGCCGGGAGGCGTACCCTGCCGTGCGCTGAAGACGTACTGTCCACTAAAGCTTGAGGTAGAGACGGGTTGAGTGTGAGGGATCAAAGCGGGAACTACCTGGCGCTGATCAAGGTCGTCGGTGTCGGCGGTGGCGGCTCGAACGCCGTCAACCGGATGGTCGACGCCGGCCTGACGGGCTGCGAGTTCATCGCGGTCAACACCGACGCGCAGGCGTTGCTGATGTGCGACGCCGACGTGAAGATGCCGATCGGCTCCGACGTCACACGCGGCCTGGGCGCGGGCGCCGACCCGTCGGTCGGACGCTCCGCAGCCGAGGAGAGCCGCGACGAGCTGAAGGAGGCGCTGAAGGGCGCCGACATGGTGTTCGTCACCGCAGGCGAGGGTGGCGGCACCGGCACCGGCGCCGCGCCAGTCGTCGCAAGGCTCGCACGGGAGATCGGGGCGCTCACCGTCGGCGTCGTCACGAAGCCGTTTTCGTTCGAGGGCCGCAGGCGCGCCGAGGTCGCCGCGCGCGGCGTCGAAGAGCTCCGGGACGAGGTCGACACGCTGATCGTGATCGAGAACGACCGGCTGTTGCAGGTGGTCGAGAAGCGCACCTCGATCGTCGACGCGTTCAACGTCGCCGACGACGTCCTGCGCCAGGGCGTCCAGGGCATCACCGACCTGATCACCATCCCGGGCCTGGTGAACCTCGACTTCGCCGACGTGCGGACGATCATGAGCGAGGCCGGCTCGGCGTTGATGGGCATCGGCACGGCCGCCGGTGAGAACCGGGCGGCCGAGGCCGCGCGCGCCGCTGTCTCCTCGCCGCTGCTCGAGTCGTCGATCGAGGGCGCCACGGGCATCCTCCTGAACATCAGCGGCCCGACCGACCTCGGCCTGTTCGAGGTGAACGAGGCTGCCGAGGTCGTCACGGGTGCGGCCGACCAGAACGC
>DATIOF010000187.1:0-5922 GCA_035473395.1 Gaiellaceae bacterium | reverse complement strand
AGGTCGGGCATCTTGGCCTCGGCGATCGACTGCAGCTGGTCGCGCCGCAGCCGGCCAACCTTCTCGCGGTTCGGCTCGCCGGAGCCTTTCTCGAGCCGCAGCGCCTCCTTGATCAGGACGGCCGCCGGCGGCGTCTTGGTGATGAAGTCGAACGAGCGGTCCTCGTAGACCGTGATCTCGACCGGGATGATGCGGCCGTTCTCCTGCGCGGTCTGCGCGTTGAAGGCCTTGCAAAACTCCATGATGTTGACGCCGTGCTGGCCGAGCGCAGGGCCGACCGGCGGCGCGGGGTTCGCCTGCCCGCCCGGGATCTGCAGCTTGATGAGGGTGAGAACCTTCTTGGCCATCAGTCGATCTTCTTCACCTGGTCGAAGCCGAGCTCGACGGGCACCTGCCGCTCGAAGATGTCGACGAGCACCTTCAGCTTCTGCTGGTCCGGGTTGACGTCGACGATCTCGCCGTCGAAGTCGGACAGCGGGCCGGAGGTTACCTTCACCGATTCGCCGAGCGAGAACTCGACCTGGGCGCGCGGCCGCTCGCCGGTGGCGGCGCCGGTGCGCAGGATCCGGTCGACCTCGCCCTGCGAGAGCGGGACGGGCTTCGAGCCCGCGCCGACGAAGCCGGTCACGCCGGGCGTGTTCTTGACGACCGTCCAGGACTCGTCGCTCAGGTCCATGTTCACGAGCACGTAGCCGGGCAGGATCCGCTTCTCGGTCTGCACCTTCTGGCCGTCCTTGGTCTCGACGACCTGCTCGGTCGGGACGACCACCCGGCGGAAGCGCTGCTGCTGCGCCATCGAGTCGATCCGGTGCTCGAGGTTGGTCTTGACCTTGTTCTCGTGCCCTGAGTAGGTGTTGATCGCGTACCAGCGGAACATCAGTTGACCCCTATCGAAGAAGCACGTGTTGGACAATGCGGCGGAAGAGCTCGTCCGCCGCGAACAGGTACACGCCCGTGACGAAGCAGGCGATCAGCACGACGGCCGTGCCCTGGATCAGCTGCTGCTGCCCGGGCCAGTCGACCTTCTTCAGCTCGGCCCAGGACTCGCTCACGAAGACGAAGCGCTTGCGCGGCTGGCCGACGGCAGGATGGCCGTCGCTCGCCGGCTTGGCGGCTTCGGCCGGGGCGCGCGCGGGCTGCGGCGCACGCTGCTGCGGCGCGCGGTCGACCGAGGCGCGGCTCTCGGCCTGAGCGGCGCGGCGGGCGCGGCGCTCGGAGCGAGTCTGGCGAGCCACCTAGCGCGTCTCCCGGTGCACGGTGTGGCAACCGCACCAGCGGCAGTACTTCTTGAACTCGACCCGGTCCGGGGAGTTCCGCTTCGACTTTTCGGTCTGGTAATTACGACGCTTGCAGTCGGTGCAGGCGAGCGTGATTCCGACTCTTACTCCGGTTGCCATAAATGTCTTCTCTCTTGCTCCGAATACGCGAGGAGGTAGCGGCGGGAGGACTCGAACCTCCGACACGCGGATTATGATTCCGCTGCTCTAACCAACTGAGCTACGCCGCCGCGCGCGGCTGAGTGTAGCAGCCGATCCTGGAGGCTAGTGATGCGCGCGCGTGACGCGAACTGGCTGCAAGTCGAGGAGTACCTGACGCGGGACGACCGGGTCGTCCTCCCGGTCGGCTCGACCGAGCAGCACGGCTACCTCTCGCTCGAGACCGACAACATCCTGGCCGAGCGCGTCGCGGCCGAGGCCGCGGCGCCGCTCGGCGTGCTCGTGCTGCCGGTGCTGCCCTACGGTCTGACCCCGTCGTTCGCGGCGTACCCAGGCAGCCCGACGCTGCGGCTCGAGACCTTCCTCGCCGTGCTGCGCGACCTGCTCGACTCGCTGCACGGCCAGGGCTTTCGGCGCTTCCTGGTCGTGAACGGCCACGGCGGCAACATCGCCGGCGGCTCGCTCGTGCGCGAGTGGGCGGCCGCGCACCCGGACGCGCAGGCGATCTTCCACAGCTGGTGGTCGAGCGAGCGCGTGCTCGCGGCAGCGAAGGAGGTCGACCCGGAGCCGAGCCACGCCAACTGGTTCGAGACCTTCCCCTGGACCCGGCTGGAAGGCGTCGAGCTGCCGCAGGCCCGCAAGCCGGCGCTGGACGAGGCCGCCTACCGCGTCGCCTCCCCGGAGAGCGTGCGCGAGCTGCTCGGCGACGGCGTCTTCGCGGGCGCCTACGAGCAGCCGGACGAGCAGGTCGAGGCGGTCTGGCGCACCGGTGTCGACGAGGTCCGCGACTTGCTCGAGAGCGCATGGCGGTAGACCCGCTCGCCATCTTCCACGAGTGGTTCGACGAGGCGCGGGCCGCGGGTGTCGAGGCCCCGGAGGTGATGACAGTCGCGACCGCCGACGCGGATGGCCGTCCCTCCGCCCGGATGCTGCTTTTAAAGAGCGCCGACGAGCGCGGCTTCACCTTCTTCACAGGCTACGAGAGCCGCAAGGGCCGCGAGCTGGCCGAGAATCCCCATGCCGCGCTCGTCTTCTACTGGCGCCCGCTCGGTCGGCAGGTTCGAGTCGAGGGGAGCGTGCGGCGGCTCTCGCCCGAAGAGTCGGACGCCTACTGGGCAACCCGCCCTCCGCGCTCGCAGGCAGCCGCCGCGGCGTCGCGGCAAGGCGAGCCGATCGAGTCGCGCGAGACGCTGGAGGCCGAGTTCCAGGCGCAGCTCGCCCTCGACGAGGTGCAGAGGCCGGCACGGTGGGGCGGCTACGTGCTCGAGCCCGACGCGATCGAGCTCTGGCAGCATCGCGACGACCGCCTGCACGAGCGCATCAGGTTCACGCGCGCGCGCGAGGGCTGGCGCTCCGAGCTGCTGGCTCCCTGACTGCTAGCCGGTGTAGCCGTCGTCCACGAGCCTTGGGCCGGTGAGGTCTTCGGCGATCCTCGTGAAAGCGGTCGTCAGGTCACCTGGATTCGGCTCGTTGAAGAACTTCGTCGAATCGCTGGCCATTTGCTGGACCGTGCTCTGGGCCGTGATCGACGGGATCTCGTTACACCGGAATTGGAAGCCGTCCGTCTTGTTGCACGTCTTTCCGTCGCTGCCGGTGCCGGATGACTTCCAGCCCGAGCAGACAAGGCCCGTCGCGTCGTAGACGATCGAGTACACCCAGCTGCCTGCCGAGCTGGCGGCTTTCGCCGAGGTGATTGCCTGGTGGCACGGCTGTGAACGATACGGCGAGGAGTTGTTGGTGCAGACCCCGGACGAATTCGGGTTGGTGCACGGCCCGTAGTTCGACTCACCATCGGTGAGAAAGATGATCACGTCCTGGGCCTTGGGGTCGTGGCTCCCAGCAAGGGTCTGCTGCGCCTTGTCGACCGCGCTCGCCGTGGCGGTCGTCCCTCCCGCCCGGATGCAGTTGACGGTCGAGACGAGCGCGGAGCCCGAGTTGAGCGGCGCGGTCGCCGAGGCCCTGTAGTCGTTCGAGAGCGGCACGACGACGTACCCGTTCGGATGCGCGTCGTAGTCGGTGGTCGGGCCGTCCGTCGTCTTCGGGCTGAAGGAGCAAGCACTCCCCGTGCCCGGCGGAAATGCGATCAGCCCCACTTTGTCGTACGCGGGGTCCATCCCGCTGAGGAAAGCCTTGATCCCGTTTCTCAAGCAGGTCATCTTGGTGCCGCCGGCGCTGCAGGGGTTGTTCATCGAGCCGGTGCGGTCGGCGACGATCATGATGTGGGCGGGCGCAGGCTGACCCTGCGACATGAGGGCCGTGGCCTTCGCATGGATCGTGAACGAGTCGATCCCGAGTACCTTCGCGAACGTCGTGGGAGTGGTGGTCGTCTCCTCGACCACGATCGCATTCACGGGGCTACACGGATTCTTGGAGATGCACTTGGTCACGACCGTGGTCCCGACGGCCGGCAGCCTGGCGTCGTCGTTCTTCGCGCCGCGCATCCCGCTGTAGCTGTTCGCGGCGGCCGTCGCCGCGGCCGCGTCGGGAAGGGACTGCGCGCCCGCCAGCGCGGCGGCATCGACAGAGGCCTGGAGGTGGCGCTTGACGACGTACGCCCGGCCGACGTCGATCACGAGTGCTGCCATTCCGAGAAGGACGACCAGCGTGACCGCCAAGAGCACGACCACCTGTCCACGTTCCTCTTGCCGCAGGAGTCGCGTTGTCTGCACGACGGCGCTCCTGTCTTCGAATGCCTGCCGACCACTGAGATCCGGTCAGTCCATTCGTCGGCCGGCCTCCGGCGAGGCCGAATCCCTCGATCGGGCACATCGTGCCGAGCCACGACGCCCCGGCTCGTGGCGGCTACTTGACCAGCGAGAGCAGCTTGAACATCGGCAGGTACATGCTGATGATGATCACGCCGACCATGCAACCCACGCCGATCATCATCAGCGGCTCGATGATCGCGGTCAGCGAGGCGATTGCCGAGTCGACCTCGTCCTCGTAGAAGTCGGCGATCTTCCCGAGCATCTTCTCGAGCTCTCCCGTCTCCTCGCCGATCTTCACCATCTGGCTGACCATCGGCGGGAAGACCGGGTTCTCGATCAGCGGTTGGGCGATCGGCACGCCCTGGTGCACCTTCTGGCGGACGTCGGCGAGCGCTTCCTCGACGACCCAGTTGCCGGCTGTCTGCCCGGTGATCTCGAGTGCCTTGATGATGTCCACGCCCGCGGCCACCAGGGTCGAGAGCGTCCGCGAGAAGCGCGCCATCGTCACCTTCAGGACGACGTCGCCGATCTTCATCGGGACCTTCAGCTTGATCCGATCCCAGAGCTGGCGACCGGGCTCGGTCTTCTTGAACCGGCGGATGCCCCAGATCGTCAAGCCGACGGCCGGGAAGATGATGAACCAGTGGTGGCGCAGCTGGTCGGAGGCAGCGACCACCCACTGCGTGAGGGTCGGCAGCTGGCCGTTCAGCTGGGCGAAGATGTTCACGAAGACCGGCACGAGGAACATCAGCAAGCCGATCAGGACGAGGGTGGCGAAGATCATCACCATCATCGGGTACATCATCGCGCCCTTGACGCGGCGCTTGATCTGGGTCTCCTTCTCGATCTGGAGGGCGACGCGGTCGAGCACGGTGTC
This sequence comes from Gaiellaceae bacterium, assembly GCA_035473395.1. Lineage (GTDB taxonomy): Bacteria > Actinomycetota > Thermoleophilia > Gaiellales > Gaiellaceae > AC-32. The sequence goes on along the minus strand of DATIOF010000187.1, from coordinate 901 downwards.
CAGGATTCCGGCGGCCTCGCCCGCCTCGACCATCGCAACGTAGAGGCGAGTGAAGATCTTCGGGTGGCGGCTGAGCGCCTGGGAGAGCAGCAAGCCGCCCTCGACGTCGGCGCGGATCTCGCGGATGACGAGCGCGAAGTAGGGGTCGTCGGTCTGCTCCTCGAGGATCACCAGCGAGCTGACGACGTTCAGGCCGGCCTCGATCATCGTCGCGAACTGGCGCGAGAAGATCTGCAGCGTCTTCGGCTTGATCTTCTTGAAGACGGTGCGAGCGCCGTCCTCGCCGCTTGCCGGGAGCTCCTTGAGGAACTCGGGGAGCAGGCCGCGGATGCGGAGCTGCTCGCGTGCGGCGTCGAGATCCGGAGCGTGGACCTCGCCATCCAGCATCAGGCCCTCAGCGTTGATCGCGCTGTAGGTGTACGCCGCCATACGGGGTTCGTATCGGCAGAGGGATGGCCCCGCTTGAGGGACGCCGCGCGGCTGCCGATAGAAGTCACGTGCGCGTGCGGCTACGCTCAGAGCGAGGCTTTGGCCTGATCGAGCTCCTGATGGCGATGGTGATGCTGAACGTCGGCATCCTCGCGGTCGTGGCTGCCTTCAACGCTGGGATCTTCGCGCTCAACCGGGCCAGCAGGGTCACGACCGCCTCGGCCCTCGCCGACTCGCAGATGGAGGTCTACCGCGCGCTCAAGTACGCCGCGATCGCGCTCGACACGACCACGCTCGCCGGCGTCGACAACACCTACAAGTGCGACTCGGCGCTCGGCGGCTCCTGCCCGAACTCAACCGCTGGCGAGGTCACGGCGACCTGCAGCGGCTCCCCGCTGCCGAACGAGTGCCTCCCCAGCCGGAGCGTGACCGGCGCCGACCGTAAGACGTACCGGGTCGACAGCTACATCAC
>DATIOF010000186.1:0-4368 GCA_035473395.1 Gaiellaceae bacterium | reverse complement strand
CACGCTGGGCGTCGCCGACTACGAGCGCGCGAAGTCGTTCTACGAAGTACTCGGCTGGCAGGTCACCTGGGAAGCCGAGGAGACGGCGTTCCTTCAGGCGAACGGCGTCGTGCTCGTCCTCTGGAGCCGCGCGAAGCTCGCAGCCGACATGGGCATCCGCGACGAGGAAGCCGGCTGGGGCGGAATCGCGCTCGCGCACAACGTCGGCTCGCGCGAGGAGGTGCACGAGGTGATCGCGCTCGCCAGGCGGAACGGCGCCGAGATCACCCGGGAGCCGGCGGAGACGTTCTACGGCGGTTACGCGGGCGTGTTCCGCGACCCGGACGGCCACGTCTGGGAGATCGCCCACAACCCCGGCTTCGGCCTACGCGAAGACGGCAGCGTCCTCCTCCCGCACGGCGAGCGGTAGGCGCGCTCCGGCGGGGGACTGTCCCCAAATTGTCGCCGTCGGACAGGGGCGAGGTGTCAGGGATGTGTGCCGATTTGTCCACAGATCGGACTGCGGGCCGCGGATCCTGCACGATCTGACGACGACACGCCGGCGCAGGGCAAAAACGCCTGCACGCGGTGCCGTTCGCCCCTGCCTAGTTCGTCGGCGGGCGGATGTAGATCGTTCCCTCGTGCTTGATCGGCACGAACGGCGCGCCCGTTCGCATGATCACCGACTCAGCGTGCAGGAGCACCACCTCGTCGGCTTCCTCCACCGTGCCCTCGAGCGGCACCTCGATCTCGACCTCCCCCACCGCCCGCGCGTCTAACCCGGCCTCGCGGAGCTCTGCGAGCAGCCGGTCGCGGTCCGGGATCCGCGCAGCTTCGACATGAACCATCTCGGTCATGGTCGAAGTGTCCACGCTTCTTGCGCGACCCGAAACCCCCCAAGAAGCCGGTATCGTCACCCGAAATGGCTGTAGCAACCGAGCGGGAGTACGGGCTCTTCATCAACGGCGAGTCGACCGAGTCGGCCGCCGGCGAGGTCCGCGAGCTGACCGAGCCCGCCACCGGCGAGCCGCTTGCCAAGACCGCCGTCGCGAACGAGCAGGACGTCGACCGCGCGGTCGACGCCGCCCGTGCCGCGCTCGACGGTGACTGGGGCCGCACCGCGCCCACCGAGCGCTCGCGCCTTCTCCACGCGCTGGCCGACGCGCTCGTCGCCAACCGCAAGGAGCTCGCCGAGCTCGAGTCGCGCAACGTCGGCAAGGCGATCTCGTCGGTCAAGGCCGAGCTGGCCCAGGCGGTCGAGAACTTCCGCTTCTACGGCTCCGCGATCGCCTCGATCGCCGGCCGCTCGAACCCGGTCGGCGGTTCGCTCCTCTACTACTCGCTGAAGGAGCCGGTCGGCGTCTGCGGCCAGATCGTGCCCTGGAACTACCCGCTGATGATGACCACTTGGAAGCTGGCGCCCGCACTTGCGGCCGGTTGCACGATCGTGCTGAAGCCCGACTCCGCGACGCCGCTCTCGGCGCTGCGGATGGTCGAGCTCGCCACCGAGGTCGGCTTCCCGCCCGGCACGATCAATGTCGTCCCCGGCCCGGGCCCGACCGTCGGCGCGCACCTGGTCAAGCACCCCGGTGTCGAGAAGGTCGCGTTCACCGGCTCGACCGCGACCGGCGCCGAGATCATGCGGCTCGCCTCCGACGGGATCAAGCGCCTGATCCTCGAGCTCGGCGGCAAGAGCCCGAACCTCGTCTTCGCCGATGCGAGCCTCGAGGACGCGATCCCGAGCTCGGTCTGGTCGATCTACTACTCGGCCGGCCAGAGCTGCGAGGCCCGCTCACGCATGCTGGTCGAGAGCTCGATCTACGACGACTTCGTGTCGAAGTTCTCGGAGGCGGCGCAGAGCCTCAAGGTCGGCGACCCGCTCGACCCCGAGACCCAGGTCGGCTCGCTGATCTCGAACGAGCACCGCGACCGCGTGCACGGCTACGTCGAGACCGGCCGCGAGGAGGGCGCCGAGGTCGTCGCCGGCGGCGAGTCCCCCGACGGGAAGGGCGCGTTCTACCCGCCCACGGTGCTCGCGCGGGTCGACAACTCGATGCGCGTCGCGCAGGAGGAGATCTTCGGCCCGGTCGTGACGATCATCCCGTTCGAGGACGAGAAGGACGCGACCCGCATCGCGAACGACGTGCGCTACGGCCTGATGGCGACCGTCTGGACGGGTGACCCGGCCCGCGGTCACCGCCTCGCCCGGCGGATCAAGGCCGGCACGGTAGGGATCAACATGCCGTTCACCGCCTTCCCGGGCATTCCGTTCGGCGGGTACAAGCAGTCCGGCTTCGGCCGCGAGCTCGGGCTCGAGACGCTCGACGACTACCTGGAGACGAAGAGCGTGATCGTCTCGACGAGCCCGAAGCCGTTCAACCCGTTCGGGCTCTAGACCGCGGAGTCGAGGAACTCGGCGCCGCCGGCCTCCGGCGGTGCGCCGTACGCGTAGAGGAGAACTTCCTCGTCGCCGTGGTTCGCCAGCTGCAGGACGGTGCCGGCCTCGACGTGGACGACTCCGCCCTTCGGCACCTCGACCTGCTCGGGCGGATCGCCGAGGTACGCCGTCAGCGTCCCGTCGACGACCACGAAGGTCTCCTCCTGGATCGTGTCGCGATGGCGACGACCCTTCGCGCCCGCCGGGTAGCGCCAGATGTTCCCCCGCGTGTGCTCGAAGCCGAGCACCTCGCTGAGCCGCGCGACGTGGCGGGCGCTGCCGCCCGCCTCGGGGTCGCGCTCGATCCACTCGAGCTCGTCGGGACGGATCACCCGGAAGGCCACGACGTCAGCCTAGCGGCGCAAAGCGAGTTAGCGTTGCACCCGTGCTGAGCCGCTACCGCTGGCTGGTCCTGGCCGCCGGGACCGCGGCCCAGACGTCGTTCTCGGCGGTGATCATCGGCCTGCCCGTGCTCGCGCCGGCGCTGCGCGACGAGCATTCGCTCAGCCTCCTCCAGGTCGGCGTAGTGCTCGACAGCCTCTGGATCGGGACGCTGGTGACGCTGCTGCCCTGGGGACTGCTCGCCGATCGGCGCGGCGAGCGGTTCGTGCTTGCCACCGGGCTCACCGTTTGCGCCGGGGCGCTGGTCGCCGCCGGCTCTGCGGCCGGGTTCTGGCCGCTGATCGCGCTGATCTTCCTCGCCGGGGCGGCGGGTGCGAGTGTCAACGCGGCGAGTGGCCGCGCGGTGATGCAGTGGTTCCCGTCGAACGAGCGCGGCTTCGCCCTGGGCATCAGGCAGACGGCGATCCCGCTCGGTGGACTGATCTCGGCGCTCGTCCTGCCGGCGCTCGGCGTGCGGGCCGCCTTCGTCTTTCTCGCCGCACTCTGCCTGGCCGGCGCGGCCTTCGGCGTCGCAGTGATCCACGACCGCGAGGGGCACACGGAGGACGATGTCCTCGAAGCTCGCGGGCTCGGGGCGACCTTGCGCGACCATCGGCTCTGGCTGCTCTGCACGGGCAGCAGCTTCTATCTCGTCGCGCAGCTCGCGCTGATCAGCTTCCTCGTCCTCTTCCTGCACGACGAGCGCGGGCTCTCAGGAGCGGCGGCGGCCGCCGTGCTCGGCGCCGCGCAGGTAGTGGCCGCCGGCATGCGGATCGGAAGCGGGATCTGGTCCGACCGCGTCGGGTCGCGGATCAGGCCGCTGCTCCTCGTCGGGCTGGGCAGCAGCATCACCCTGGCCGTAGTCGCCGCCGCGCTCTCGGCTCCGCTCGTGCTGCTCGTTCCCGCGATGGTGGTCGCGGGCGGGCTGTCGATGGCCTGGAACGGCCTCTCCTTCACCGCGGCGGCGGAGATCGCCGGGCGCAGCCGCAGCGGCGCCGCGCTCGGGATGCAGCAGAGCGCACTGGCGGCGGCGGGGGCGATCGTGCCGCCGGCCTTCGCCGCCGTGGTGGCCGCCAGTTCCTGGCGGATCGGCTTCGCCGGTGCGGCCCTCTTCCCGCTCGCAGGCGTCCTGCTGCTGCGGCCGCTGCGGGCTTAGGCTGTGGGCGTGCGGGTTCTCGAGCGCCTCGACCGGCTCTACGCGATCGGCGGCGGCCCCGGCGCCAACCGGCTCGGCGGAACGCGCGAGGAGGACGAGGCGCACGAGCTGGTGGCCGGCTGGATGCGGGAGGCCGGCCTGGAGGTCGAGGTCGACGGCGCCGGGAATCTCTTCGGGCGCCTGCCCGGCCGGTGGCCGGAGCTGCCCGAGGTCTGGACTGGCTCGCACCTCGACTCGGTGCCGAACGGCGGCCGCTTCGACGGCGCGCTCGGCGTGGTCGGCGGCCTCGAGGCGGTCACGCGGCTGGGGGAGCGTGAGCGGACGCTGGTCGTCGTCGCCTTCCGCGACGAAGAGGGCTGCACGGGGCCCGGCTGCCGCGGCTCGAGGTCGTTGTGCTCGGGCAGGCTCGACCCGG
>DATIOF010000185.1:0-10173 GCA_035473395.1 Gaiellaceae bacterium | reverse complement strand
CGCACCGCCAGGCCGGACCTCGTGGTGCCCTGGCCTCCCGCGCCATCCGGTGTGACGCTCGGCGAGGGCCTGCGCATCATCCTGATGGAGGCGACCATCCACCTGCTCGACGTTCAGCGCGCCCTCGGCCAGCCGCCAGCGCTGCCCGGCACGGCCCTGGCCTATACGGCTAGCCTGCTTGCCGAAGTGGCTCAGGGCGTCGAACTGATCGAGGCGGCTACCGGCCGTTCCGACACCTCACCGTTCCCGGTGCTGCGCTAGGAAGTACCCGAAGCCGTGGTCGGCCCCTCGATGACACCCCAAGCGCTGAACCGCCGTACACAACCCGCAGCTTAGCCGATGAGCGTGTCCTTCGGGCGCACGACGCAGAACTCGTTGCCCTCGGGGTCGGCCAGGACGGTCCAGGACTCGGCCCCGGTCTGCCCGATGTCCACCCGCTGCGCCCCGAGCGCGAGAAGGCGGTCGATCTCCTGATCGCGGTCCGCGGCGCTGGTGGTGAGGTCGAGATGCAGGCGGTTCTTAACCGTCTTGGGGTCGGTGACCGGCATGAAGCATATGCCGACCGGTGCGTTCTCATCGGTCCCGATGACGATCTCGTTCTCCCGCTCGGACAGGACCTTCCAGCCGAGCGCCCGCGTCCAGAACCGGGCCAGGCCGGGCAGATCGTGAGTGTCAACGACGATGTGGTGGAGTCGGACAGGCATGCCGACAGTATGCTCCGCAGCCAGCGGGCTAGGAGTAGAGCGGACCGGCGAGGTACTTCAGGCCGCTGTCGACCTGGAGGGTGACCACGCGGTGGCCGGGACCGAGTCGGCGGGCGATATCCAGCGCGGCGGCGAGGTTCGCGCCGGTGGACGGCCCGGAGAAGATGCCCTCGTCGCGGGCGCCCTGGCGGGCCGTGGCGAACGCCCTGGCCTCGGGGATGGCGATGACCTCGTCGTAGTCGGCGGGATGCAGCTGAGGCGGGCGCTGGCCGATGCCGCCGCCCTCGATGTGGTGGGTGCCGGGCGGACCGCCCGAGAGCACGGCCGATTCGGCGGGCTCGACAACGGCCCGGTGGAGCCCGGGTCGCGCGGCGGCCAGCGCGCGGCTGACACCGAGGAAGCAGCCTGCGGTGCCGACGTAGCTGCAGAACGCGCCGATCGGCGGTGACCCGGGCAACTGGACGACCAGTTCCTCGCCGAGCCGCCGGTAGCCCTCGATCATGTCGGCGTTGTTGAACTGATCGGTGGCGAACGCGCCCGTCTGCGCGGCGATCTCGGCTGCCCTGCGCATCATCGACGGGATCAGACCGGGCGTGATGCCGTCGGGACTCGATATCAGCTCGACCTCGGCGCCGAACGCCCGCATCGTCCGGATCTTCTCCTCGGCGAACGCGTCGGATGACACGATCCGCAGCGGATAGCCCTTCACCGCGCACACGAACGCCAGGGACGAGCCGGTGCTCCCGCCGGTGTACTCGACGACCGGCTGGCCTGGTCGCAGGCGGCCGTCGGCCTCGGCCGCCTCGATCATCGCCTGCGCCATCCGGTCCTTGTACGAGCCGGTCGGGTTGGCTGCCTCCATCTTCACCCAGACCTCGGCGCAGTTGTCATCGGCCATGCGTGTCAGCCGGACCACGGGCGTATCGCCGATCGCCGAGAGCCCGCCTGGTCGGTCCATCCCCCACCTCCAGCACCACGCACCCGGTACCAGCCTACGGCGGTCAGGCAGGTCCGAACGAGCGGCGCTCACCGCCGGACCGTACGGTGGGAGCGTGACTACCGATGGCGCCCGGCCGGGCGGAGTCGTGATCGAGGAGCTCGCCCGGGAGCGGCTCGGCTTCGAGCAGCTGCGGCCCGGACAGCTGCGCGCGGCGGAGGCGCTGGCCGGCGGCCGCGACGTGCTGGCCGTACTGCCGACCGGGGGCGGGAAGTCGGCGATCTACGAGCTGGCCGGGATGCTCCGAACGGGCCCGACGGTCGTCGTCTCGCCGCTGATCGCGCTGCAGGACGACCAGCTTGCGCATCTGCGCGCCGCTGGCCTCGACTCGATCGTGCTCAACTCGCACCAGTCGCCGCGCGAGCACGCGGCGGCGCTGGCCGCCTCTTCCGGGCCCGACACGTTCGTCTTCCTCTCGCCGGAGCAGCTCGCCAACCGCGAGACGCTCGACGTGCTCCGGCAGGCCAGGCCGGGCCTGTTCGCCGTCGACGAGGCGCATCTGATCAGCCAGTGGGGTCACGACTTCAGGCCCGACTACCTGCGGCTCAGCTCGCAGGCGGAGTTCCTCGAGGTGCCGGTGCGGATCGCGCTCACGGCCACCGCCGCTCAGCCGGTGCGGGACGAGATCGTCCGCCGCCTCGGGCTGCGCGAGCCAGAGGTGGTCGTCGGCGACTTCGACCGGCCGCACATCGCGCTCTCGGCGCGGCGGCTGCTGACGGTCGAGGACAAGCACCGCGAGCTCGTCGCTGCGGCCGGCGAGCTGCAAGGACCCGGGATCGTCTACGCAGCGACCCACGCTGCCGCCGAAGCCGCGCAGGACATGTTCGGCGCCGCCGGTCATTCCGTCACGCTCTACCACGCCGGGCTGACGCCGAAGGCGCGCCGTGCGGCGATGACGGCCTTTCTCGACGGCTCGGTTCGAATCGTCGCCGCGACCGTGGCGTTCGGGATGGGCATCGACAAGCCAGACGTGCGCTGGGTGCTGCACGTCGACCCGCCGCCGTCGCTCGACGCGTACTACCAGGAGCTCGGTCGCGCCGGCCGCGACGATCAGCCGGCGCACGCCCGCCTGCTGTTCCGCCCGCAGGATTTCGGTGCCGCCGTCCATCTGGCGGGGCGCAGCGTCTCGGGGAAGGCCGTGGCGCGGGCCGCCGCGGTGCTGGCCGCCGGCGCCGACCTGCCGCCGACGCGCGGCACGACGTCCGCGCTCGTCCGCCTCGTCGATCTCGGCGCGGCTGCCTGGGATCCCGACGGCGGGGTGCGCTGGACCGGCGCGCTCAGTGTCGACGCCGCAGTCAAGGCCTCGGAGGAGGAGACGAAGCGCGAAGACGAGGTCGAGCGCTCGCGCCTCGACATGATGCGCCGCTACGCGGAGCACACCGGCTGCCGGCGGTCGTTCCTGCTCTCCTACTTCGGCCAGGCCTACGAGCCCCCGTGCGGGAACTGCGACAACGACCTCGCTTCGCCCAGCGAGTCGGTGCCGCAGGAGCCGTTCGCCGTCGGCGAGCGGGTCACGAGCGAGCGCTGGGGCGAAGGAACCGTGCAGCGCTACGACGGCGATCAGCTGACGGTGCTCTTCGACGAGCACGGCTACCGCGACCTCCTCGTCCCGCTCGTCGTCGAGCGACAGCTCTTGCGAAAGGCATAGCTGCTACACTGAACTTGATGGTTCAGTATCAGACCAGCGTCGACCGTGCCTTCACCGCCCTGGGCGACCCGACCCGGCGTGCCGTGCTCGAACGGCTCGGCGCCGGCAGCGCCACGATCAGCGAGCTCGCTGAGCCGTTTGGCATGTCGCTGACCGGAATGCGGAAGCACATCCGGCTGCTCGAGGAGGCGGAGCTCGTCACCACCGAGAAGGTCGGCCGAGCCCGCCGCTGCATGCTCGTGCCGTACGCCTTCGAGGGGATCAGCACGTGGCTGCAGCGGCTCGACCGCTTCGCCCAGGTCGTCGAACGCACGAAAGGAGCACGATGAGCCCGACCAAGAAGCAGGGAGGATTCAGCGCCGAGGAAAAGGCCGCGATGCGAGCGCGGGCCAAGGAGCTGAAGAGCAAGGCCGACGGAGAAGAAGCGGTGCTCTCGGCGCTGGCGTCAATGTCGCCGGCCGATCGCGCCCTCGGCAAGCGAATCCACGCGATCGTCAAGAAGAGCGCGCCGGACCTCACGCCGAAGACGTGGTACGGCATGCCCGCCTACGCGAACAAGGACGGCAAGGTCGTCGTGTTCTTTCGCGACGCCGGGAAGTTCAAGGAGCGCTACGCGATGCTCGGCTTCAACGACACCGCGAAGCTCGACGACGGCTCGATGTGGCCGATCGCGTACGCCCTGACGAAGCTGACCAAGGCCGACGAGACCAAGATCGCGAAGCTCGTCACGCAGGCGGTGAGCTGAGCTGAACGACACGGCCGTCAGCACCCCGAACGAGCTCGAGATCCGCGTGGAGCGGGTCTTCGACGCACCGCGCGAGCACGTCTTCTCCGTCTGGACTAATCCGCAGCTGATCCCCGAGTGGTGGGGCGACGGCACGGTCGTCGAAGCGATGGACGTCCGGCCGGGCGGCGCCTACCGCTTCCGCACCGCGCACGGCGTCGTCGAGGGCGAGTTCCGCGAGGTCACGCCGCCCGAACGCCTCGTGCAGACGTTCCAGAACCACCTGCAGACGCTGGAGTTCGAGGAGCTAGGCGAGCAGACGAAGCTGACGCAGACGATGCGCTTCGAGACGACCGAAGAGCGCGACACGACGATGCAGTACGGCGTCGAGGAAGGGGCGAAGAGCGGCTTCGCGCGGGTCGACGCGGTACTGAAGAAGCTCGCGGCTTGAAGCGCGCCGCTCCCCCTCGGTGTCGCGAGGGGGAGCGGCGGCGCTTCGATCTACTCCTCGGCTACGGGAGGTAGTAGTTCGGGTTCGGCATCTTGAACGTCTTGTCCGCGAAGCCGTTCAGGAGATCGCTGAACTGGTCGCCGAAGTTGGCGACGATGTGGTAGCCCTGCGACTCGATGTAGGCCCGCGTGCCCGACTTGTACTGGATGGTCGGGCAGGACGTGCCGGCCGTGATGTTCGGCCCGCAGAACTGCGGCTGGTTCAGGTAGGCCGGGTACGAGCCGACCGGCGGCTTGGTGAACAGGCCGTCCGTGAAGCCGCCGTGGCCGGTGTTGATCGGCGTCGGCGCCTGGTAGTTGGCGTCGACCTCCGGGATCGTCTTCCCCGAGATCGTCACGTTGTCGATGTTCGAGAACCCGGCCGCCGTGTCGTTGATCAGGTTGGCGATCGTCACGGCGTGCTGCGAGTCGCCGCGGCCGGTCAGGAAGAAGATCGCGTAGCCATAGCCCTTGGCCTGATTGACGAGATCGACCATCCCCGGCGTCGCGGGGAACGCGTTCCCGGTGAACGTGGCGCCCGTCAGCCCGACGAACTGGGCATTCGTGCTCGCGTTGAAGTCCCAGTTGCTGTAGAGCTCGTAGTTCCAGGTGGTCAGCGTCGTGTCGTCGACGTCGAGCACGATCGCCCGGTTGGCGACCTTGCGGTTCTTCTTCAGCCAGCCCTCGCCCTTCGCCGCGACCGAACGCGCCTCGTTCGCGTAGTTGCTGGTCTGGTTCAGCGCCGCGTCCCACGCTCCGCCGGTTCCCGTCGCTGCGCCCGGAGCGCCGTAGTAGTTCTTGGCCCACGCGCGACCGACGTCGATGTTCTGCATCTGCCGCTCGCTCTGCGGCGTGAACGTCAGGTCCGCGGGTTGCTGCGCCGCGATGGCCACCGCAGCGACTGACGCAAGTGCCGCTACGAGCCCGACCCCAAGCCACAGCGCGCGCCGCGGCCGCATGAAGCGCTTCATCAAATCCTCCTTGATCGACTCCCCTAGTGATGCCTCGATCGCCCACCCTACAAGGCGAACGGGCTACATGGAACCCCGCTCAGCAGCCACGCCGGTTGCCGGCGCGGCGGGTAGTTGCACGGTGACGCAGAGCCCGCCGGCGGAGCGGGGGGTGAGGGTAAGGGTTCCGTCATGCGCCTGGGTGATGCTCTTGACGATCGCCAGCCCGAGGCCGACGCCTGCGTGGTCCCTGCGTATGCGTTCGGTGCCGCGAAGGAACGGCTCGGCAAGTTTGGCGACGAACTGTGGGCTGAGCTTCTGGCCGGTGTTCTCGACGGTAAGCACCGCACTCTTGGGGTGAACGCTGGTGGTCACCCAGACGCTGCCCTGTTCAGGCAGGTTGTGGACGATCGCGTTGTGCACGAGGTTCGTGCTCAATTGCAACAGGAGCGCGTGTGAGCCAACGGTCGGCGTTGCGTCGCCGGAGCTCTCGATCGCGAGACGGCGTTCTTCTGCCAGGGGGAGGAGCGTCTCCGCGGCCTCTTCCGCGATGAGGGACAGGTCTACGGGCTCGCGCGTGAAGGACCGCTGGTCGGCGCGGCTGAGCAGGAGCAGCGCTTCGGTGAGGTCGATCGCTCGGTTGTTGACGGCGTGGAGACGGGCGACGAGCTCGCCCGTGTCGCCGTTCGGATCGTTGCGGGCGACCTCGAGCAGCGTCTGCGTGATCGCCAGCGGGGTCCGCAGCTCGTGGGACGCGTTGGCCGCGAATCGCTGCTGTTCGGCGATGTGCGCTTCCAGGCGCGCAAGCATGGTGTCGAAGGCGTCCGCGAGCTCGCGGTACTCGTCGTTGCGGCCTTCGAGCTGGATTCGGTGCGAGAGCGATCCGGCCGCGGCCATGCGCGTGGCGTCGGTGACGCGGCCCAGCGGAGCGAGCATGCGGCCGGCGAGCAGCCAGCCTCCCAGTAGACCGAACACCAGCAAGAACACGAGCACGATGGCGGCGATCGAGCCGAAGCCATGCAGTGGATCGGAGCGGTCGAAGAGGAACGACCAGGAGGGATGCATGTGGTAGAGCGTCCCGTCAGGTATGTAGCGCAGAACGACGGCCCACACCGCCCCGAGCATCAAGACACCCGCGACCATGAGGAAGCCGGCGTAGCTGAGTGTGAGCTTGAGGCGAACGCTCATTCCCGGGGCTCTAGGCACGCTGTTCCTCTGGTTGGGCGTCGATGCGGTATCCGGCTCCGGCCACGGTGGCGATGACCCAGGGCTCGCCGAGGCGTTTGCGCAGTCCCGAGACCGTGATGCGCACGGCGTTCGTGAACGGGTCTGCGTTCTCGTCCCATGCCCGTTCCAGTAGCTCTTCGGCGCTGACGACACCGCCCTCCGAGGCGACGAGGACCTCCAGTACGGCGAACTGTTTCCGGGTCAGCGCGACGTAGCGGCCGTCGCGGTAGACCTCTCGGCGGAACGGATCCAGCCGCAGACCCGCGATCTCGCGGACGGGTGGCCGGTTGTGAGCGCGCCTGCGGTCGAGCGCCCTGAGACGGAGTACGAGCTCCCTCAGCTCGAACGGCTTCGTGAGGTAGTCGTCGGCTCCGAGCTCGAACCCGGTGGCCTTGTCGTCGAGCCGGTCGGCGGCGGTGAGCATCAGAATCGGCAGGCCGCTGCCGGAGGCGACGATGCGCTCGGCGATCTCGTCGCCCGAGGGTCCGGGAATGTCCCGGTCGAGGACGGCGATGTCATAGGCGTTCAGGTGCAGCAGTTCGAGCGCGCTGTCGCCGTCACCTGCGATGTCTGCCGCGATCGCTTCGAGGCGTAGGCCAGCGCGGATGGCTTCTGCCATGTAGGGCTCGTCCTCGACGATCAAGACCCGCATGCACGGATGCTACGAGCTGGCGCATCTCGTCGGCATATCGAAAACCCCTTACGTGCCTGCAACACCACGCTGCCTTGAATGGAGGGATGAGCTACGTACGAACGACGAGCCACGGCGTTCGGATTCGCTGGATCCGGGTTGCCGGCCTCCTGGCGGCCATCGCGGCGATCGCCGCTCTCGGCCAACGGTTGCTGGCGTCCTCGTCCTCGACGGCCGCTTCACCCGTGGAAGCGCTGCACAGCAGCGTGTGGCCTGCCTACGGCCAAGCTGCTTTCGTCCAGGCGGGAGAGTCGCAGGTCCGGACCGGCCCGAACCAGCACGTGGCTCCGATCGCCAGCGTCGCGAAGGTGATGACCGCCTATCTCGTGCTCCGCGACCACCCGCTGCAGTTCGGCGAGGACGGCCCGACGATCACGATTACCGACGACGATGTCGTCGACACCGACCGCCGAGGCGGACAGCACGAGTCGCTTGTCCCGGTGGCCGCCGGTGAGCAATTGACCGAACGACAAGCGCTGCAGGCACTGCTGCTGCCCTCGGCGAACAACATCGCGGCCGTGCTGGCGCGCTGGGACAGTGGCTCGGCGGCGCAGTTCGTTGCCCGGATGAACGCCACCGCGCGGTCGCTCGGAATGACGCACACGCGGTACACCGACCCGAGCGGCTACGACGGGGCGACGGTGTCGACCGCGGCCGACCAGGTGCGCATCGTCGATCGGGCCATGCGCCTGCCCGTGTTCGCGAGGATCGTCGCCACACCGAGCGCGGCGCTGCCGGTCGCCGGAACGGTGCACAACACGAACACCCTGCTCGGGCGCGAAGGGTTCGTCGGCGTCAAGACCGGCTCGACCGCCGCGGCCGGCGGCTGCTTTGCATTTCGGGCCATCCGCTGGATCCACGGCAGGCGGACGACGATCACCGGGGTCGTGCTCGGCCAGCCCGGCCGCGACCAGATCGATGCGGGGCTCGCTGCGGCGGCGGCGATGGTCGACCGCATCACCGGTCAACCGCGGCGCCGGGTGCCGGCTGTCCCGGGTCTACGGTGAGCGCGACAGGCAGCGCCGCCAGCGCAGGTACGTGCTTCGCCAGATCGGCTCCGGGTGGGTCGCGGCAAGCCGGCGGAGCAGCTCGACGTGGTAGGTCTGGTAGTGGAGGCTGGCGGCACCTCCGCCGAGCTGATAGCGAGCCCAGCAGCCAAGGTCGAAGCTGGGCAGGAGTCTCACGGTCGCAACGACGAGCTCGCGCACGAGGCTGCGCGCGGGAGCACTGTCGGCGACCGCGGCGTAGGACTGGAGCGAGATGATCGACTGCAGCTGGGCGTTGAGGATCACCTGGCCCGTGAACCCGTATTCGCGGATCCACGACCCGCCCGCGAGCGGAATCAGCAGGCCGTGGTGGAGCCCTCGGAAGGAGGCAGCCGCGGCGGCGGTGAGCGCCGGGTCGCGGAGCATGACACCGGCGCGAGCGAGCGCCTGGGCGCCAACTGCCTGCGCGAAGCCCGACGTCCAGGGCACCGGCCCGCCCTGGAAGGGGAAGTTGTAGTCCCAGTAGACCGCGTCGCCGCTATGGACAGCTTGAGAGAGCAGCGCGGACGCGAGCCGCCGCACGGCGCCGCACCGCTGCTCCAGTACCAGCTGGTTGAGCGCCGCGAAGCTCAGCAGCGGCTGGTAGCCGCCACCGCCGTAGAACACGAGACCGTCGCCGGGCCCGTCTCGGGTGCAAAGGACTTCGGTGCGTGCGATGCGTACCGCGCCCAGCCATCCCTTCGCGGGCTCGACGCGAACGATCGCGCGGTAGCCGGCGACGCGGTCGGTATCCACGGCGAGCCTGGCTGCCGGGCCGACACGGGTCTTGCGCACGAGCTTGCCGTCGCGGTAAAGGCGGACCGAGATCGTGCCCGCCGCGGCGGGCAGGGCACGCACGGTGAGGGCCAGTCGTCCGCCTACGGCCCGTGCGCCGACGAACCTCGCCCGCAACACCGGGTGGAGCCCGAGCGCGACCGGCGCCGAAGCCGCAACCGGCGTCCGCGCCTCGTAGGGCCCGGGCGTCCGAGCGTGAGGGAGACGCAGCCGAAAGGTGCCGTCGGCCTCCGCGAGCGCCGTGGCCACCTCGAGCCCGCCCACGTAGAGCGACACCGGCTCACCGGCGAGCGCCGGCTCGACTCTGCCCCGAAAGGCAGCGGGTTTCCCGTAGCGGGCCTCGGCCGCCGGCAGCAGCGTGACCGCCACCGAGCGCACGGTGACGCTCGCCTGCGCAGTCGTGCCGTCGCCGGCCGTCGCGGTCACCGTCACGGTCCACAGGCCTGGGCCGTAGGTCGCGCCGGCCGTCGGCCCGTCCGCCGTCTGGCCGTTGCCGAGGTCCCAGTGGTACGAGGCGGCGTCGCCGCTCGCCTGGAACGTCACCGTGAGTGGCGCCGCACCCGAGGTCGCACTCGCGGAGATCGTGACGCCCGGCGGCCCGGCGTTCGCAGGCGCCGCCCCCGCGAGCATCGCGAGGACGATGACGCCGGCCGCTCGGAGCACGCATCGACCCTACTCGCTGCTCCGGTCGCCTCCAAGCCCTCTTCCGGACTCGAACCGGAGACCCCCTCCTTACCATGGAGGTGCTCTACCAACTGAGCTAAGAGGGCAAGCCGGGTCATTGTAGGCGCGATCTCACGCGGCGCCTCCGGCCTGCGTTCTACATTCATGAGATGGCGCAAACCGTCGTCGACACTCCGATCGGGCCGCTCGGGCTGGCTGCGTCCGACTCCGCCCTGCAGAGCGTGACGTTCGACGGCGGG
>DATIOF010000184.1:0-2422 GCA_035473395.1 Gaiellaceae bacterium | reverse complement strand
CACTTCCATCCGGTCGATCCCGAGCTCCTTGGACAGCTCCTCTGGCGTCAGGTGGTTCGCCATCTCGCTCCTTCCGTGGGAAACAAAAAGCCCGCCGCGCTCTCAGCGCAGACGGGCTAGCCGACCAAACCTCTCTGGTGTCCGGCAGGAATCAGGGGTCCTGCCTCCCCGAACGATCCATCGTCTCGAAGAATAATCGGCCTTGGTGACGGACGCAAAGGCCACGAGTCTCCCCGGGTTCGAGGAACGGTTTCTCGAAGCGCGCGGCAGCCGCATGCGCTACCTCGTCGCCGGCGAGGGCGATGCGCTCGTGCTCGTCCACGGGCTCGGGGGTGCAGCCGCCAACTGGCGCGCGCTCGCGCCGCTGTTGCTGCCGGGGAAACGGCTGATCGTCCCCGAGCTGCCCGGCCACGGCGGGTCGCCCCCGCTTCCGGCGGCGCCCTCCCTCAACCCGTACGCCGACCAGCTCGGCCTCTTGCTCGAGCACGAAGGCACCGCGCCGGCCGCGGTCGTCGGGCACTCCCTTGGCGGCGCGATCGCCCTGCGGCTCGCGATTCGACGGCCGGAGGCGGTGAGCTCGCTCGTCCTGGCCGCGGCCGCCGGGATCTCGTCGGCCACGCGCAGCGCCCGTTACGCGCTGACGATCACGGGAATCCTCAAGCCGGCGCGGAAGATCGCACCGCACCGAGGCCGCGTGGCCCAATCGGCCCTGCTCAAACAGCTCGTCTTCGGCCGCTGGGGCGCCTCTGACCCGCCGGCGTTGGCGCCCGCCGTCGTCGAGGCGTTCCTCGAGGGGCCTGCCTGGCACACGGACACCCTCAGTGCGTCGCGGGCGCTCGTTCGCGACGACCTGCGCCTCGATCTCGACCGCGTTCGTTGTCCGGCCCTGGTGCTCTGGGGCGCTCGCGACAACCAGCTTCCGATCGGCGACGCGTTCGAGTACGCCCGGCGTCTGCACGCGCCGCTGCGAGTGATCGCGGACTGCGGCCATCTGCTGATCGGCGAGCGCCCAGAGGCGTGCGCCGACGCGATCGCGGGGTTCCTCAGCCGCTAACCTGTGGCCTGCTCGGGGTGTGGCGCAGCCTGGTAGCGCGCTCCGTTCGGGTCGGAGAGGTCCCCAGTTCAAATCTGGGCACCCCGATTGAGCACGGGGGGACCCGCCGGTTCCCCCGCCGCTCGACTAGCCGACCAGCTCTTGGAAGGCGGGCTCTTCGCGGATCGAATCGAAGTCGGCGTCGTCCCTGGCGAGCTCTCGGAACTGCTCCGAGCGTTCGATCGCCTGGCGCAGGTGCTCGATCGCATCGTCGCCGCGGCCGGCGAGCGCCTCGGCGCACGCGACGTTGTAGAAGACGCCCGCGTACTCCGGATGGCCCTCGAGCAGCTCGCGGCCGCGGTCGGCCACCTGCTCGTACTCGCCGGCCTGGAAGAGCGGCTGCAGCTGCGACCAGACCTCCCAGCCGTGGGGCTCGTACGCTTTGCCAGGCTCGCCCCCGATCGCGAGCAACGTGGTCTCCGGCTCCTCGGCGAACGCCGTCCGCTTCACGCCCGGCTTGGCGTAGACGAGCGTGCCGGTCGGTGCGTCGACCTCCTGGCCGTCGATCTCGAAGCGCGCGCGGCCCTGGTGCACGAGGTACAGCTCCTCGTGCTCGCCGGCCTCGTCGTGCTCGTTGATCAGGCGGTCGCCGGCCTTGGAGCCGGTGAAGGCATTGACGCCGAAGGACGTGATCCCGAGGTGGTGGCGCACCGGCCGCCACGGAACGCGGCCGTCGCTGATCTCGTCGATCTCACCCAGGCTGGAGACGGCGTAGTCGGTCACGCCTCGATCGTATCCAGCGCGAGCCAGGCGGCCAGGTCCTCGAGCTCGGCCCGCACGCCCTTTTCCATCGCGCGCGTGAACTTGACGTCCTCGTGAACCGCGTTGACGCGCAGGACGGAGGCCTTGCGGTCGGCGGTCGCGTCGAGCTTCCCGACCAGACGGTCGCCGTGCAGGATCGGCAGCGCGAAGTAGCCCCAGCGCCGCTTGGCCGCCGGCTTGTACATCTCGAGCGTGTACTCGAAGTCGAACAGCTCCTCGGTGCGCGTCCGGTCGTGGATCAGGCGGTCGAAGGGCGACAGGAAGGCCGTGCGCCCCTCGAGCTTCTCGCCCAGCTGGGCCGGGTCGACCCGCCACTCGCCCTTGACCCCTTCGACCACCGCCGGCTCGCCGGCCTCGCCGACGTGGATCGGCTCCATCGGCATCGCTCGGGCCTTCGCGCGGGCGATCCCGAGCGCGGCGAGCCGCCGCTCGTCCTTGGCGCGCTCGGCCTCCTCGACCGAAGGAACTGCAACCGCCGGGTAGACCCGCTCGGGCAGGTCCCAGAGCCGCTCGCGTCCGACGCGGCCCGAGATCGCGACCTCGCCGCGGTTCAGCAGGATCTCCAGC
>DATIOF010000183.1:0-10056 GCA_035473395.1 Gaiellaceae bacterium | reverse complement strand
CCGGGCTGGAAGAGCGTGGCGCGGAAGATCTGGGGGCCGATCGCGGTCGTCATCGGCCTGATCGTCAAGTTCGGCTTCTTCGTCTTCAAGTTCTTCGGGCTCTTCATCTCGATCGGCGCGTACGCGCTGATCTGGGGCTGGAAGTTCGGCGTCGGTTTCGTGGCGCTGATCCTCATCCACGAGCTCGGCCACTTCGTCGAGGCGAAACGGCAGGGCCTCGACGTCTCAATCCCGCGCTTCATCCCGTTCCTCGGCGCCTACGTGGCGATCAAGAACTCGCCGCTGAACCCGCTCAACAACGCCTACCTGGCGCTCGCCGGGCCGGCGGCGGGCGGGCTCGCCTCCCTCGCTTGCTGGGGGATTGGCTCGTACACCGGCTCGTCGCTCTTCCACGCGCTCGCCTACGCGGGCTTCTTCCTCAACCTCTTCAACCTGATCCCGATCGGGATCCTCGACGGCGGCGCGATCTGGCGCGCCTACCGGCTCGCCAAGGCCGAGCCGATGGTGCCGCTGGAGGCCGGCGGCACGGCCGTGCTGCTCCCCGGCGCCGGTCGCGGGCGCGCGACGCTGATCCTCACGCTCTACGTGGGCCTCGCGGTGCTGCTAGCCCTCGGCATGTGGGGCACACACGTGACGCAGCACCGGATTCACTACTGATGGAAGACCGACGCCTGCTCGAACGTCGCGACGGCGACATCGTCCGCGACGCCGAGCGCATCGGCCAGGAGTTCCTCGAAGGGTTCCGGGCCGTCGAGCGGATCGACCGGCCGGCGATCACGGTCTTCGGCTCGGCGCGGATCACGGAGGACAATCCCGAATACGCCGAGGCGCGCGAGGTCGGCCGGCTGCTGGGGGAAGCCGGCTTCGCGGTCGTCACCGGCGGCGGCCCGGGCGTGATGGAGGCCGCGAACCGCGGCGCGCGCGACGCCGGCGGGCTCTCGGTCGGCTTCGGCATCGAGCTGCCGCACGAGCAGGCCCTCAACCCGTACCTCGACATCGCGCTGACGTTCAAGCACTTCTACGCGCGCAAGACGATGTTCGTGAAGGCCGCCGAAGGCTTCGTCATCTTCCCGGGCGGCTTCGGCACGCTCGACGAGCTGTTCGAGGCGCTGACCCTGATCCAGACCGGCAAGGTGCTGCACTTCCCGGTCATCCTCTTTGGCTCGGAGTATTGGCGGCCGCTGCTCGACTGGATCAAGGGTCGGCTGCAGGCCGACGGGCTGATCTCGCCCGAGGATCTCGACCTGCTCGAGCTCACCGACGATCCGGTGCGCGCGGTCGCGATGCAGCTCGAGTTCTACGAGCGACGCCGCGCGTCGATGCCGCTCGAGGCGTAGTCAGCTGGCGGAGACCGTGATGGGCGGGCTCTGGACCGTGAAGCCGTTCGAGTCGGTCGCGGTCACGGTCTGCGAACCGACGGTGCGCATCACGATCCCCGTGAACGTGTGCTGGCCCACGTCCTTCGTCTGGTAGGCGTACGGGGCCGGCATCGTCGCCGTCGGGTCGCTGCTCGTGAGCGTGACCGTTCCGAGGTACTCGGGGGCGTTGTTGCCGAACTGGTCGACCGCGCGCACGGTCGCGCCGAAGGGGACGCCGACCGTCGCAACCGACGTGATCGTGATGAAGAGCCCGGCCTGAGCGGCGCCGCGCACCTTGACCACCGGCTGCTTCAGCGGGCCGAGCGGCCGAAACGGCGCCTTCTTGGGGGCGTTGGCCTGGCGGGTCTGCGTCAGGAAGACGAAGCCGTCGGCCGAGAGCAGCGGCGCGGCGGCCTTGTGGTAGAGCAGCCGGAAGAGATGCCGGCGCGGGCACTGGGTAGCGATCACGATCCGCCGGCTCGAGATCCCGGCGATGCGGGTGCCGACGCAGCCGGCCGACTGCAGCTCGACGTAGCCGGGAGCCGCGGGGTCGGTCTGCTGCGGTTTCGACCAGCCGCGCGGGACGTCGACGAGGGTCGTGCCCCTGAGCGGCGCCGAATCCGCGGTGAAGGCGAAGCTGAGCTCGTTGTCGGTCGTGCCGGCGGTGACGCGGGTTGGGACGACGGTCATCCTCCCGATCCCGACGCGTGCGGCCGCGCCGCTCGTCGAGACGAAGACGAGCGCGACGAGGCAGGCGCAGAGCGCCGTGCCTTTGCTGACCGTTCCCGCCACCATCGACCCCGCACGAGTGTACTTAGACTCATCGCCGATGAAGCTCCGCGATCTGCCCTCCGTAGACGAGCTCGCTCGGGATGAGCGCTTCGCCTCCGAGCCGCCTGCGCTGGCGGTCGAGGCCGCTCGCGCCGCCCTCGCGCGCGCGCGTGAAGAGATAAAGGCCGGCCACGACCCCGGCGACCTGGTCGAGCGGACGCTGGGCGAGCTCGCATCGGCCCGGGCGCCCGCGCTGCGGCGCACGCTGAATGCCACGGGTGTGATCGTGCACACGAACCTCGGACGGGCGCCGCTGCCGGATGCTGCACTCGAGCGCGCGGTCGAGATCGGGCGCGGCTACTCGAACCTCGAGTACGACCTGCGGGCCGGCGGACGCGGCTCGCGGCAGGACCACGTGGCCGGAATCCTGCGCCGTCTGACCGGCGCCGAGGGCGCACTCGTCGTGAACAACAACGCTGCTGCGGTGCTGCTCGCGCTGGCGGCCCTGGCCGAGGGCCGTGAGGTGCTCGTCTCGCGGGGCGAGCTGATCGAGATCGGCGACGGCTTCCGGATCCCGGACGTGCTCGCCCGCTCCGGCGCACGGCTGCACGAGGTCGGCACGACGAACCGCACGCGCACGGCCGACTACGAGCGCGCGATCGGCCCAGAGACGGCCGTGCTGCTGCGCGTGCACCAGTCGAACTTCCGGGTCGTCGGCTTCACCGAGCAGCCGTCGGTGGCCGAGCTGGCCGCGGTCGCCGGGCGGCACGGCCTGCCGCTCGTGGATGACCTCGGCTCCGGTGTGCTCGATCACCTCGAGGGCGAGCCGTCCGCGCGCGAGAGCCTGGCCGCGGGCTCCGACCTCGTCTGCTTCTCGGGCGACAAGCTGCTCGGCGGCCCGCAGGCGGGGATCGTGATCGGCCGCGCCGAGCTCGTCGAACGGCTGCGGCGGCACCCGCTCCAGCGTGCGCTACGGGCGGACAAGCTGACGCTGGCAGCGCTGGAGGGGACGCTCGCGCTCTACCTCGAGCCCGAGCGCGCGCTGCGCGAAATCCCGGTGCTCCGAATGCTGAACGAGCCGCTCGAGGGCGTGCGCGCGCGGGCCGAGCGGCTGGCCGCCGCGGTCAGCGGCGAGGTCGAGGAGACGGTCGGCCGCGTCGGCGGGGGCGCGCTGCCGCTCGCGGAGCTCCCGAGCTACGCCTGCGCGGTGGAGGAGTCGCTCGCCGAGCCGCTCCGCACGGGCGACCCGCCGGTCGTCGGCGTCGTCCGCGACGGCCGCCTGCTGCTCGACTGCCGCACGCTCGGCGACGGCGAGGCCGACGAGGTTGCCGCCGCCGTGCTCGCGGCGCGCTAGATGGCGCTGACCGTCGGGACCGCGGGGCACATCGACCACGGCAAGACCTGGCTCGTCCGCGCGCTCACCGGCAAGGACACCGACCGGCTGCCCGAGGAGCGCGAGCGCGGGATCTCGATCGCGCTCGGCTACGCGCCGCTCGAGCTACCCGACGGGACGCAGCTCTCGCTCGTCGACGTGCCCGGGCACGAGCGCTTCGTCCGGACGATGGTCGCCGGCGCGACCGGGATCGACCTCTTCCTGCTCGTGATCGATGCCGGCGAGGGCGCCCGGCCGCAGACGCTCGAGCACCTCGCGATCTTGCGGCTGCTCGGGATCGAGCGCGGCGTGGTCGCGGTCACGAAGGCCGACGCCGTGGACGCCGAGACGCTCGAGCTGGCGCTCGCGGAGGCACGCGAGCTCGTCCCGGGCGCGGAGGTGGTCGCGGTCAGTGCCAAGACCGGCGCCGGCCTCGACGAGCTGCGGGAGGCACTCGCGCGGGTCGCCGCCGCCGTGCCCGCCCGCTCGAGCGCAGCCCAGGCCCGGCTCTACGTCGACCGCGCGTTCACGATCCCGGGCGCGGGCACCGTCGTCACGGGGACGTTGCGCTCGGGCTCGATCGCGACCGGGGACGAGCTCCGCGTCGAGCCCTCCGGACTGCGAACCCGCGCCCGCAGCGTCCAGGTGCACGATGTTCAGGTCGAGCACGCGGCGGCGGGACAGCGCGTCGCGGTCAACCTGCCCGGAATCTCGCGCTCACAGCTCCAGCGCGGCGACGTGCTCGTCGAGCCGGACGCCTACCCGGTCAGCTGGCGGCTCGACGTCGTCCTCGAGGAGCTCGAGCCGGTGCCGGCCGCGGTCACCGTCCACATCGGGACGAGCGACGTCCCCGCGCGGGTCGTGCGCGAGGGCCGCTACGCCCAGCTGCGGCTGCGCGAGCCGGTCGTCGCCGCCCGCGGCGACCGCGTCGTTCTGCGCACCGAGACGACCGTCGGCGGCGGCGTCGTGCTCGACCCCTCGCCACCGCGGCGCTTCGACCCGCAGCGGCTGGAGCTGCTCGAGCGCGGTGACCCGGAGTCGATCGTCCGCGCGATCGTGCGCGAGCCGGTGACCGGAGCGGAGCTGCAGGCGCGTGGCCTACTCGATCCGGCCGAGCTCGCGCAGGGCCTCGCCGCGGTCGAGAGCGCGGGCGACTGGTTCTTCGCGCCCGAGTGGCTCGCGAAGCAGCGCAACGCCGTCCGCGAACGGCTCGCCGAGCGAGCTAGCTCGTCGCCGCTCGACCCAGGCATCCCGCTCGGCGAGCTGCTGCCGCACGAGCCCTGGGCGCCGGCCGTCCTGCAGCTGCTGCACGTCGAGCGCCGCGACGGCAAGGCCTACGCGCCGGGCGCCGCGCCGCAACTCGGCGACCAGGGTGCCGCGGCGGCGGAGCTCGAGTCCCGTCTCGCCACGGAGGACCTCGTGCGGGTCGACGACCGCACCCTCGCCGGCTTCCTCGAGGACCGCGGCACGCTGAAACGCGTCGGCGACGGCTTCGCGGTCTCGGCTGCCCTCTACGAGCGTGGCCGCGAGGCGCTGCACGCCCTGTCGCCGATCACGCTCGCCGGCTTTCGCGACGCGCTCGGCGTCTCGCGCCGCACCGCGCAGCTGCTGCTCGAGCGCTACGACGCCGACGGGTTGACCCTGCGCGTCGGCGACGAGCGGCGCCTCCGCTCGCCCCACTAGACACGCCTGCCTCGGCGTTTTAGTGTCGTCCGACACGCACGGACCAAGGGGGATTCGAGATGCGAGGGACGAGGAAGCCGCCAAGCGGGGGAGCTTCGACGACTCGGCGGAGCGTGGTGGTGCTCCTTACGGCGCTGGCGTTGATCGCGCTCGTCGCCGCGCTCGGCCGCGCATCCGGACAGCGCGCAGGCGCGTGGCAGCCCTCCGTCACGCCGGCAGGCGAGTCCGAACAGGCCGGCAAGACGCCTGACAACCAAGCCGCCCGCGCGCTCGCCGGGCGCAAGACCCTCGGCTTTGCCATCCGCCGCCGCGCAGCCGCTCAGGCCGCTGCGATCCCCTCGGCCGGCGGCTCCTGGGAGTACGTCGGCGCCAACAACATCGGCGGACGCGTGACCGACGTCGTGGTCGACCCGGCCCACGCCAACACGATCTACATCGCGGCCGCAGGTGGGGGCGTCTGGAAGAGCACCGATGCCGGCCTCACCTACACGCCGGCCTGGCCGAACGACTACCCCCAGGCGATCGGCTCGCTCGCGCGCGGCTCCGACGGCACGCTCTGGGCCGGCACCGGTGAGGCGAACGCCTCCGGCGGCGGCATCACCTACCGCGGCGACGGTGTCTACAAGTCGACCGACGGCGGCGTCACCTGGCACAACATGGGGCTCGCGAACGCCTCGATGATCGGCCGGATCGCGGTCGACCCGACCAACCCCAACCGCGTCCTCGTCGCGGCGACAGGCGACATCTACTCGACCGGCGGCAAGCGCGGCCTCTACCGAACGACCGACGGCGGCGCGCACTGGATCCGCGTCCTCACGCCGAACCTCGGGGCCGCGCCGTGGACCGGCGCGGTCGACGTCGCGATCGACCCGACCAACCCGAACCGGGTCTACGCGATCCTCTGGGACCACCACCGCAACTCGTACCTTCGGCCCTACGGCGGGATCGGCTCGGGCCTGTACGTCAGCGACAACGCGATGACGCGGAAGGCATCGAACGTGGCCTGGGAGCGCATCGGCAACTCGCACGTCTCCGGCCCGCTGCCGAGCTACGACGCGTCGGGCAGCGGCCTGGACGTCTCGCCGACGCTCGGCCGGATGGGCGTCGTGATCGCCCCGAGTGACCACACGCGCGTCTACCTGGTCACCGGCGAGTCGCTCGGCAACGACAAGGGCTTCTTCCTCTCCGACAACGGCGACCGCTCGCTCGCGGACGGCGGCCCGACCTTCGTCGCGGGCGGCCACGCCGGCGGCAACCCCCGCTTCGAGTGGTGGTTCGGCCGGCTGTACGTCGACCCGGTGAACAAGGCTCACCTGTTCAAGACCGACGTCAGCCTCCGTCGCTCGTCCGACAGCGGCACGACGTGGGCGAACGTCGGCGGCCCGCACGCCGACCAGCACGGGATGGCCTGGGACCCGAACGTCCCGAACCGCGTCTACCTCGGGAACGACGGCGGCATGTACCGCTCGGACGCGAACGGCGACAGCGGCTGGATCCACGGCACGAACATGCCGTGGCTGCAGGAGTACCACGTGGCCGTCTCGCAGACGCGGCCGAACCGGATCGCGATCGGCCTGCAGGACAACGGCTCCAACCGCAGCTGGACGAACGTGAACGACGCGGTGGCCGACCCGGTCGCCGCGAACTGGACTTCCTACGGCGGCGGCGACGGCCACTACGTCGTGGTCGACACGACCGACGACACCTACTATTACTCGTGCAGCCAGAACGCCGGCTGCAGCGGCGTCCATGACCTCGGGTCGACGACGACCACGCTCTCGGCAGCGACCGTGGTCGGCGCGACGAACGTCAAGCTCGCCAGCGTCACCGGCCTCGCCGTCGGCGGGACGCTGACCATCGACTCCACCGGCGCGAACCCCGAGACGGTGACAATCACGACCGTGGGCACCGCCGGCGCGGGAGGCACCGGCGTCAGCTTCGCGCCGGCGCTCGCCTTCGCACACGCGTCCGGGGCGACAGTCGTCAAGAACGGCGTACCGGGAACGCAAAGCCTCGGCTTCGGCTCGCGCGGCAGCGGCCTCCGCTGCACGACCGACGCGCCGCTCGTGCAGGACCCGTCCAACGGCGCGACGCTCTTCATCGGCTGCAACAACCTCTCGCGCTCGACCAACCGGGGCTCCACCTGGACGCAGATCGCCGCGCCCGACCTGCTGACCGGGCCCGCGCCGCCGGACGACTCGACGACGAACAACCCGCTCTACGCGGGCCAGTTCCCGTCGGTATCGACGATCGGCGTCGCCAGGTCCGACCCGAACACGGTTTACGCGGGCACCGACAACGGGCGCCTCTGGAAGACCTCGACGCTCGGGACCTCTTGGCAGCAGTTCCCGAACCCGTTCGCCCCTGCACCTGCCCGCTGGGTGACGTCCGTGATCGTCGACCCGGTCGACGCCGCCCACGCGTACGCGTCGTTCGGCGGCTTCCGCGAGGGCTATCACTCGGCGAACGTCTACGAGACGACGAGCAACGGGCACACGCTCAAGCTGAAGAACATCAGCGGCAACCTGCCGAACGCGCCCGTGAACTTCCTCGCCTACGACCGGCCGAACGACACGGTCTACGCGGCCACCGACCTGGGCGTCTTCTTCATGCAGCACGACAACAAGGTCTGGACGAAGCTCGGCGACAACCTGCCGAACACGGCCACGGAGGACTTGAAGATCCAGGCGAGCTCGGGGAAGCTCTACGTCGGGACCTTCGGTCGCGGCACCTACCGCATCCCGCTCGTCCCGGGCTCGGCCCGCTACAACCCGCAGGTGCTGACCGACCTGTCGGCACTTTCGACCACGATCGGCGGCATGGGCCTGAGCAGCGGCGTCACCACGCAGCTCCAGAACTCGATCACCAAGATCTCCAAGACGACGAGGAACGGCGACAGCCCCTGTGCGGGCCTCGACGCGCTGAAGTCGCAAATCGCATCGTTCGTGCCCCGCAAGGTCACGACCGCGCAGCGGGACCAGCTCTTCGCCTCGATCGACGCGATCAAGGCCGAGAACCCCTGCTGACAGCCCCGAGGGGGAGCCGCCGCCCCGGCTCCCCCTCGGGCTCTCCCGCTAGGCTCGTGAGCGGAGCGGCATGGGCCCGGTGGCCCAGCTGGTCTTCAAAACCAGTGCGGTCGTGCAGCCCACGGCTCGGTCGGTTCGACTCCGGCGCCGCTCCGTTCTAGCCCGCCGGGAACACCAACGTCCTCCCATTTGGATGAGGCGCGCGCGGCCGATCGAGGCGTATATTCGACGCGGGGCCATAGCCACGGACCTGGGGAGGTCGCGATGGGCGCAGAGGCACCGACGACAACGGAGATCACCCCGTTCAACGTCGACGTTGGCGAGCAGGAGCTGGACGACCTGCGCCGGCGCATCGCGGCGACGCGCTGGCCGAACAAGGAGCTGGTCGACGACCGCTCGCAGGGCGTGCAGCTGGCGACGCTGAAGGCGCTCGCCGACTACTGGACGAACGAGTACGACTTCGGCCGCGTCGCGGAGCGGCTTAACGCGGTGCCGCAGTTCACAACCGAGATCGACGGCGAGACCATCCACTTCATCCACGTGCGCTCGGAGCACGAGGACGCGCTGCCGCTGGTCATGACCCACGGCTGGCCTGGATCGGTGATCGAGCTGCTCGACGCGATCGGCCCGCTGACCGACCCGACCGCGCACGGCGGCAGCGCCGAGGACGCCTTCCACCTCGTCGTGCCCTCCCTGCCGGGGTACGGCTTCTCGGCCGAGCCGGTCGAGATCGGCTGGGACCTGGGCCGGACCGCGCGAGCCTGGGCCGAGCTGATGCTCCGCCTCGACTACACCCGCTACGTGGCCCAGGGCGGGGACGTGGGCGCCGGTGTCACCGACGCGATGGGCCGCCAGGGACCGGAGGGCCTGATCGGCATCCACACGAACCTGCTCGTCCCGGCGCTCGGCGGCACGATGCCCACGGACACCGACGAAGAGCGCGCCGCGGCTGCGCAGATCGCGACGTTCCAGCAATCCGGCAACGGCTACTTCGTCGAGATGGCCACCCGCCCACAGACGATCGGCTACGCCCTCCTCGACTCGCCTGTCGCCCTGGCCGCCTGGATGATCGACCACGACACCGACGCCTACTACAAGATCGCCCACGCGTTCGTCGACGGCCAGCCGTCGGGCAACCTCACCCGCGACCACATCCTCGACAACGTCACGCTCTACTGGCTGACCGGCACCGGCGCCTCCACCGCGCGGTCGTACTGGGAGGCCTACGGCGCCGATGCACCGGCGGCGAAGGAGCAGCCGCTGCCGGCGCCGACGATCCCGTTCGCCTTCACGACGTTCCCCGGTGAGATCTGGCGGACGCCGCGCAGCTGGGTCGACGCGAGCTACCCGAACGTCGTCTATTTCAACGAGGTCGACAAGGGTGGCCACTTCGCCGCCTGGGAGGAGCCCGAGATCTTTGCCAACGAGCTACGCGCCGCGTTCACGACGCTGCGCTGAAGGGAGTCGCAATGAGCACCACCGCCGAGACCGCCACCGACATCCGCCCCTTCCACGTCGAGCTCGATGAGGAGCAGATCGACGACCTGCGGCGCCGCATCGCGGCGACGCGCTGGCCGAGCAAGGAGCTGGTCGACGACCGCTCGCAGGGCGTGCAGCTGGCGACCTTGAAAGCGCTCGCCGACTACTGGTCGAACGAGTACGACTTCGGGCGGGTCGCCGAGCGGCTGAACGCCCTGCCGCAGTACGTGACCGAGATCGACGGGATCGAGATCCACTTCATCCACGTGCGCTCCGAGCACGAGGAGGCGCTGCCGCTGATCATGACCCACGGCTGGCCGGGCTCCGTGATCGAGCTGCTCGAGACGATCGAGCCGCTGACCGCGCC
>DATIOF010000182.1:0-2552 GCA_035473395.1 Gaiellaceae bacterium | reverse complement strand
CGTGTCACCCACGTTCGCCCGGGCTCGACGCGATCGGCCGGCGCACGGGCTTCCTGGACATCGGCGTTCGACGCGCGTTCGCTCGCCAGCATCGCGTCCAGCTCCTCGTCGGAAACCGACCATGAAACCGCTGATGTTCTGCAGGAACACCAGTGGCACGCCGCGCTGGTTGCACAGCTCGATGAAGTGCGCGCCCTTGAGCGAGGAAGACGAGAAGAGGATGCCGTTGTTGGCCACGATGCCGACCGGGTGCCCCCAGATGCGCGCGAAGCCGCAGACGAGGGTCTCGCCGTAGAGCCCCTTGAACTCGTGGAAGCGCGAGCCGTCGACGATCCGCGCGATCAGCTCGCGCGGATCGACCTGGTGGCGGAAATCGGTCGGGATCAGGCCGTAGAGCTCGGCCGGGTCGGCCGCGGGCTCCTCGGCGGGCGCGACGTTCCAGGGCGGGTCCTTCGGCGCCGTGCTGAGGTTGCGGACGATCTCGCGCACCAGCGCGAGGGCATGCTCGTCGGAGGTCGCGTAGTGGTCGGCGACGCCCGAGAGCCGCGCGTGGACGTCGGCGCCGCCGAGCTCCTCGGCGGTCACATCCTGGCCGGTCGCCGCCTTTACGAGCGGCGGGCCGCCGATGAAGATCGTGCCCGTGCCCTTGACGATGATCGTCTCGTCGCTCATCGCCGGCACATAGGCGCCGCCCGCCGTGCACGAGCCCATCACCGAGGCGATCTGCGGGATGCCCGCGGCCGAGAGGCGCGCCTGGTTGTAGAAGATTCGCCCGAAGTGGTCGCGGTCGGGGAACACCTCGGCCTGCAGCGGCAGGAAGGCGCCGCCCGAGTCGACGAGGTAGATGCACGGCAGCCGGTTCTGCTCGGCGATCTCCTGCGCGCGCAGGTGCTTCTTCACCGTCAGCGGGAAGTACGTGCCGCCCTTGACAGTCGCGTCGTTGGCGACGAGCACGCACTCGCGGCCCTCGATCGTCCCGATCCCGGTCACGATCCCCGCGCCGGGGGCCTGTCCCTCGTACACGTCCCAGGCCGCCAGCGCCGAGAGCTCGAGGAAGGCGGTGTTCGGGTCGAGCAGCCGGTCGATCCGCTCGCGGGCCGTCCGCTTGCCGCGCGAACGGTGCTTCTCGAGCGCCTTCTCGCCGCCGCCGCGGGTGACGATTGCGCTCCGCTCGCGGAGCTCTGCGACCAGCGCTTCCATCTGCGCGCGGCGTTCCTCGAATGCGTCGGACGATTCGACGTGCGAGCTGAGCACGGTCACCGGGTGAACTCTACGTCCTTCGGAGCTACAATCCTCACCCGGGCTCAGCGTCGCAAAGGGCGTAGAGACCGGCCGTCGGGAATCGGGACAGGGCAAGACGGAGGTTGGAGGATGGTCGTACGGGTGACCGTCGTCGACGCAGAACAGGCCGAGGATCTGGTGCAGCGCCTTCGCCGAGAGGTGGACTCCGCGGACGTGGAGTTCGAGCAGGCTCGGCAGCAGGTTCGGATCGAGGTCGAGAAGAACCCGGACGAGACGCTCGGCGCGGTGCTCAACCTGCTCGAGAGCTGGCTTGGTGAGGGTGGCCGCGCGCCGACGGACGTCGAGATCGATGACCGGCGGTACGTGCTCGGCGCCGTCTAGCGAGCGTCCGATTTCAAGGGGCCCCGAGATGTCAGCCAATCCAGAGAGCAAGGTCGAGCAAGCAAGGCCTGTGCGGCCGCGACTGGTGTTCTTCTGCTCGAAGGCCTCCGGCCGCTCGCGACGGGTCGAGGGGTACCTGTCGCAGGTGCTTCAGCGGCGCGGCAACCACAACTCGTTCCAGCTGCTGAACGTGGACGTCGCCGAGAATGCGGAGCTGGCCGAGCGCTTCGGCGTCAAGGAGGTCCCGACGATCGTCGTCGTCGAGGACAAGCGCGTCCGCGGCCGGCTCGAGAGCCCGCGCGGCTGCCGCGACATCGAGCAGCTGCTCGCTCCCTGGCTGCACTGAAGATTCGTGATCGGGTCGCCAGTTAAGGCGGCCCGATCACTCTTGCATGCTCAGTACCACTTGCCTTTCACGAAGCCGCCGAAGGCGATGAGCCCGATCAGCGCGATGATGATGCCGAGCACGAGGCTCCAGACAAGGGCCACGATGATGCCCACGATCACGAGGATCCCGCCGAGGCCAATGCCGCCCAGGAGACCCCCGCGCCTGCCACGATCAACCGCCATGGTCCCTCCGTTCGCTTGAAGAACGAGTGCACTGGCTCGCATCCCTTCGGAAGGCCCAGCCGAAACATCTAGAGGCGGAACTACCGTGCACTCGGCGCGCTTCGAAACAGGGGCGGCAGGACTCGAACCTGCAACCCCCGGTTTTGGAGACCGGTGCTCTGCCAATTGAGCTACGCCCCTAGGGTTGCGGCTCGATTGTAGCCGCGGCCGCTCTAGCATCCCGGCATGGCTCCGCCGCCACCCAGGCCCGCGCTCGGCGCGCTCTTCTTCGTCCTCGCGGTCGCGTTCGTCGGCATCGCCACGGCCGCTGCGAAGGCCGTGGACACGAACGCCGGGCTCCTCGTGGTGGTGATCGCCGC
>DATIOF010000181.1:0-3383 GCA_035473395.1 Gaiellaceae bacterium | reverse complement strand
TGACGGGGCTGATCGTCGGCGGGCTCGCACGCCTCGTCCTGCCGGGCAGGCAGCAGATCGGCCTGCTGACGACGTCGTTGATCGGCATCGCCGCGAGCCTGCTCGGCGGCGTGCTCGGAGACTTCTTCGACGCGAGCTGGCTGGTGCGCTTCCTGGTCGCGGTCGCCCTGGCCGCGATCGGCGTCACGCTTGCAGAGTCGCGCTCCGGGTCGCAGGCACCCGTCTGACGAAGGCCGCGCGGCCGCTGCGGCCGTGTCGAGTCCGTGCAGCCTCTGTGTCGAGAGTGCGACGCCTACGCCAGCGAGCCATGGGCCACCGGTAGGACGGAAGCACAATCTTCCTCGTCCGATTGGAGCTGCCGATGCCTCGGTTCCGTGGGTTCACGTTCCTCGCACTGCTCACCGCGCTGGTGAGCGCTCCGGCCGCCTGGAGCGCCTCGCCGACGATGGTCGTCAGCCAGGTCTTCGCCGGCGGCGGCAACGCGAACGCGCCGTACAGCAACGACTTCGTCGAGCTGTTCAACCGCGGGAGCACCCCCACCGACCTCGGCGGCTGGTCGGTGCAGTACGCGTCCGGGTCGGGAACCACCTGGCAGGCGACCCCGCTTGCCGGGTCGGTGCAGCCGGGTGGTCGGTACCTCCTCCAGCTTGCGTCGGGGGCGGTCGGCGGCGCGCTGCCGATGCCGGACGCCACGGGAACGTCGAACCTGGCCGTCTCGGCCGGCAAGGTCGCACTGGTTCGCGCAGCCACGCCGCTGGCCTGCGGCGGGAGCTGCTCGGCGGATCCGCTCGTGGCCGACCTTGTCGGATACGGCTCCGCAACCGACTACGAGGGGCCCGGAGCGGCGCCGGCGATCGGCAACACGACCGCCGCGTTCCGTGCGAGCGACGGCTGCACGGACACCGACGCCAACTCGAGTGACTTCTCCGCCGCGGCGCCGTCCCCGCGAAACTCGGCCGCCTCGGCCACGCCCTGCTCGGCCTCACCACCTCCGCCGGGCGGTGGGCCTTCGCAGGTCGCCCCGGTGGACATCGACGTCGACTCGGTGCTCTCGATTGCGTTGGAGCGGCCGAGCATCAGCTTCGGCCACGCGGCCACCGGTGAGACTCGCGCACCTGTCTCGGAGTGCGTGACCGTCCTGAGCAACCACGCGACCGGATACGCGCTGACGGTTCACCGCTCGGCATTCCTGCCCGCCGATCTCCCGCTGGGGCTTTCGGCGCTTCCACCCCCGGGCGGCCAGCTCGGCGGTCAGTTGGCAGGCGGCGCGATGGCGGCGTTGCCGATCGCACCCGCGGCCGACCTGCTGATCGGGACGACAACCGCTCCAAGCGCCGCGACCGGCGACGCCTGGGCGACGAACGTTGGGTTCACCTCGCCGCTGCCCTTCGTCCCGCCCGGCCGGTACACGGCTGCGGTGACGTTCACCGTCATCGGGCGATGAGCCGGACGCTCCTCGGTCCGTTCGCGCTCGCGCTGGCGCTGGCGCCTGCTGCGGCGGGCGCCGGCAGGCCGCCGGAGGCTCTGGGATTGACGGCGGCGCCGGCCCGGCTCGTGTTCCACGGCAGCGGTC
The DNA here is from genome assembly GCA_035473395.1 of Gaiellaceae bacterium. Classification (GTDB taxonomy): domain Bacteria; phylum Actinomycetota; class Thermoleophilia; order Gaiellales; family Gaiellaceae; genus AC-32. The sequence goes on along the minus strand of DATIOF010000181.1, from coordinate 1,810 downwards.
TCGCCACGGTGCGCCTCAGGAACCCTGGCAGGAAGGCCGTCGCGGTGACGGTCGCCTCGGCCGGCTTTGCGCTCGACCTGCGCGGCAGGCCTCGCATCGTCAAGCGACGCGTGTCGCGCTCGGCAGCAGGCTGGCTGAGGTTGCGACCGGCGCACTTGAGGCTGGCCCCGCACGCAGCCGGGAAGCTCCTCGTCTCGGCGAAGCTTCCGCGCGGGGCGGAGCCCGGAGACCACGATGCGCTCGTCGTCCTGAGTGCACGTCCACTCGCCCGAGCGCGCGTCTCCGTTCGGCTGCGGCTCGGCGTCGTGGTGGTCGTGCGCGCGCCTGGCGCGGTGATCAGGCGGGTGGAGCTGGGCCGGTTGCGCGTGGTGCGGCGCGGAGGTCGGCGAACGCTCGAGCTGGCAGTGGTCGATTCCGGGAACGTGACGGAGCGGCTTCTCCGCGTTCGCGCGACCTTGCTGCGGTCGAGCCGTCGCCTCGCGACCGTCGGAGCAGGTGCTCGGGAGCTGCGCCCCCACACCCGCGGTCTGCTCGAGTTCCGCCTGCCCAGGAGCGCGAACGGAGTGGTCACGGCCCGCGTCGTCGTCCCGGCGGCGCCAGGCCGGCGGGTGATTCGCCGAACGTACCGCCTGCGGATCTAAAGGAGCCGGTCCCGGGCCCGGGCCTTGACGCAGTCCGTGCACCGCGGGAGACTTGCGCTGGGCGGAGTCCCAGGACTCCGGTCCGAGGGCATCGGGTGGCGGCAGGAATGTCCGCTCGATGGGCATTTTTAAGGCGAGGGGAGAGCAATGCGCATCAGTCCCAGACGGACGGGGGGAAGGGGTCGGGCTGTCATGCTGGTTGTCCTGGCGGGCCTCCTCGTCATCACGGCAGGCTCCTTCGCGCGCGCATCCGGCGCGGGCAGCGTGGCCGTCAGCAACCCGTCCGCCGCGGCCGGGTATCCGATTTCCGAGGCTGGCCAGCCTTGGGCCTATCAGCGCTTCCTGGTCTCGGACCAGGGCGACATGAGCCGCCTCAACCAGCTGGGCGTCGACCTCGGCGAGTCGCTGGACAAGAACAAGGACGGGACGATGTGGGCGTACGCCGTCGTCACCGCCGCGCAGCGCGACTACCTCGCCAAGCTCGGCTTCCGGCCGGGCTCGATCGTGCAGACCTCCGCCGACGCGGAGAAGGCGCGGCTCGAGATGACGCAGAGGATGCGCATGGAGCACGCCGCCATCCGGGCCGCGAAGCTCGGGAGGGGCGTCGCCACCAAGCGACCCCTCTCGGGCACGGAGACGATCAAGATCACCCGGGCCGACTACTACCAGAGCCTGTCCGGCACCTGGCTGTCGGTCGAGGCCAAGTCGAGCGCGGCCCAGGGCAATGCCGCGGTGCCGCCGGGATCTCCCGGCTGCCCGGCCACCGGCAGCAACCGGTGTGGCATCTACGGCGGCTCGACCACGGGCGCCTGCTGGGGCAAGCCTGAAGGCGGCGCATCCGCGCTGAGCACGGCCGCCTGCCCGGCGCTCAACGTCGCGTACTCCGTCGACGGCGGTGCGACCTGGAAGAACGGGTTCCAGACGAACATGCAGCCCGACCTCGACGACGGCGTCTACCTCTATCACTTCCTGCTCGTCAAGCTGGCCCTCAAGGCCGACGATGCGACGGCTCCCCATCTGCCGATCCTGGTTCGCGTCGCGTCGAACTACACGCCCGCCGGCAGCGCCCCGACGCGATCGGCCACGAGCTTCATCGACACACCGCCGCCGTACCCCGGCGGCTTCCAGCACGACTTCTTCTCGCGCTACCAGACGCCCGAGGACGGCAC
>DATIOF010000180.1:0-29038 GCA_035473395.1 Gaiellaceae bacterium | reverse complement strand
CTCGCTCGCCGGAGAGCTCGTCGCCGGGCGACACGAGACGGTCGCCGCGCTGCAGCCGGGCTTCGCCGAGCGGGCCGGGGAGCTGGGGCTCCCGCAGGCCGAGCTGCGCTACGACGGCGAGCCGCCGAGCGTCGAGGACCTTGAGCGGCGTCTCGACCGCGACCTCGAGCGCGGCACGACGGGCGCGGGGCCGCATCTCGACGATCTCGGAGTGCTCTCGGCCGACCGCGACCTGCGCACGTTCGGCTCCCAGGGCGAGCAGCGCCTCGCCGTGCTCGCGCTGCTGCTGGGCGAGGCCGAGCTGCTCGAGGAGCGCCGCGGCACGCGCCCGCTGCTCCTGCTCGACGACGTCCTCTCCGAGCTCGACCCCGACCGCCGGCGGATCCTCGCCGACCGCGTTCGCGCCTCCGGCCAGGCGCTGATCACCAGCGCCAGCCGCAGCGCGTTGCCGGGCGAGCCCGCTCAGACGCTCGAGGTCGCCCAGCGCGACGACGGCACGAGCGAGGTCACGTGATCGAGCGGCTCGGAGGCGAGGTCAAGCGCGAGCTCTCCCGCTTCGGCGGCGGGGCGGGGCTGATGACCGAGCTCGTGGCCGGCTGGCCGGCTGCCGTCGGCGAGACCGTGGCCGCGAACGCGTGGCCGGCCCGGCTCGCCCGTGACGGCACGCTGCTCGTGAACACCGCATCGTCGACCTGGGCCTTCGAGCTGCAGCAGCTCGAGAGCGAGATCGCAGGGCGGCTGCGCGAGGCGGTACCGGAGGCCGCGCCGGCCCGCCTGCGCTTCGCTCCTGGGCCGCTCCCGGAGCTTCCCGCCCCGGTCTCGGAGCGGACGAAAAGGCCGCTGCCGGAGCCCACGCTGGAGCAGGCGCGCGAGGCGCACGAGTGGGCCGCTGCGATCGACTCAGAAGATCTCCGCAAATCGGTAGAAAAAGCTGCGCGGATGAGCCTCGCAACCGCCGCTGACGGCCGCTCGGCCTGCTAGACTTACACCTGCCCGGAAATGCGGAAGTTGCAGGGCTTTTTTCATGACTAAGGCTACATATTCAGCAAAAGACATCACCGTCCTCGAGGGCCTTGAGCCGGTCCGGCTGCGGCCGGGCATGTACATCGGCTCGACGGGCCCGCGCGGGCTCCATCAGCTCGCCTACGAGGTGGTCGACAACGCGGTCGACGAGGCCCTCGCCGGCCGCGCCGACACGATCGAGATGACCATCCACCCGGACGCCTCGGTGACGGTCGTCGACAACGGCTCCGGCATCCCCGTCGACGTCATGCCCGAGCAGGGCCTGCCGGCCGTGACGGTCGTGCTGACGAAGCTGCACGCCGGAGGCAAGTTCGGCGGAGAGGGTTACAAGGTCTCCGGCGGCCTGCACGGCGTCGGTGTCTCTGTCGTGAACGCGCTCTCGGAGTGGCTGCACGTCGAAGTGCACCGCAACGGGAAGATCTACCGCCAGGAGTTCGCCCGCGGCGAGCCCACGACCGACCTGCAGACGATCGGCGTTGCGAAGGACACGGGCACGACGATCACCTTCCTCCCCGACGGCGACGTCTTCGAGGAGCTCGAGTGGTCGAGCGAGACGCTCGTCCAGCGTCTTCGCGAGACGGCCTTCCTGACCAAGGGCCTGCGGATCGTCCTCTACGACGAGCGTGCCGGCGACGTCAAGCACGAGTTCCACTACGAGGGCGGGATTCGCGACTTCGTCGCCTACGTGAACAAGTTGAAGGACCCGGTCCACAAGAGCATCGTCTACTTCGAGGGCGACAACGGCGACGGCCAGGTCGAGCTGGCGATGCAGTGGAACGCCTCCTACCAGGAGTCGGTCTTCTCGTTCGCGAACAACATCAACACCACCGAGGGCGGCTCGCACCTGTCCGGCTTCAAGGGCGCCCTGACGCGCACGCTGAACGACTACGCCCGCGCGAAGGGCCTGCTCAAGGAGAAGGAGGACAACCTCGAGGGCGAGGACGTTCGCGAGGGCCTGGCCGCGGTGCTCTCGGTCAAGCTGCGCGACCCGCAGTTCGAGGGCCAGACGAAGACGAAGCTCGGCAACCCCTGGGTGCGCGGGCTGGTCGAGCAGACCGTCAACCAGCGGCTGGCCGAGTACTTCGAGGAGAACCCGAGCGACGCGAAGCGGATCATCGACAAGGCGATCTCGGCGGCGCGCGCCCGGCAGGCGGCGCGCAAGGCGCGTGAGCTGACGCGGCGCAAGAGCGCGCTGGAGAGCTCGTCGCTGCCGGGCAAGCTGGCCGACTGCCAGATCAGCGACCCCGCCTCGGCCGAGCTGTTCCTCGTGGAGGGCAACTCCGCCGGCGGCTCGGCCGTCGACGCCCGCGACCGCACCTTCCAGGCGATCCTGCCCCTGCGCGGCAAGGTGATCAACTCCGAGAAGAACCGGATCAACAAGGTGCTCTCGAACACCGAGATCCAGTCGATGATCACCGCGATCGGGACGGGCATCGGCGACGAGTTCGACCTCGAGAAGCTCCGTTACCACCGCGTGATCGTGATGACCGACGCCGACGTGGACGGCTCGCACATCCGCACGCTGATCCTGACCTTCCTCTACCGGCAGATGCCGGAGCTCGTGGACGGCGGCTTCGTCTACATCGCGGTGCCGCCGCTGTACGCGGTCAAGGTCGGCGGGCGCGAGCAGTACGTCGAGAAGGAGTCGCACTTCGAGGAGCTGCTCGTCCGCGAGCGCGTGAAGGACATCGAGGTGACGGACCGGTCGGGCGACACGCAGAAGCTGAGCGAGGCGCGCTACCAGCGCTTCAGCCGCGCGCTGCACGAGTTCGAGGGCTGGGCCTCGCGGCTGCGCGCCGACTTCGGCAGCGGGCCGGCCAACTTCGTGATCGAGCACCGGCTGGTCGAGACCGACGCAGCGATGGCCGCCGAGATCGAAGGAGCGCTGTCCGCGCTCGAGCCGAACGGCTACGAGGTGGCCGTTGTCGAGAGCGACGCCGATGGCGCGAGGATCAAGGTGACCGAGCGCGAGACGAGCGCCGCGGTCCACATCGTGGTGCCCGCCGAGCTGCTGGCCTCGCCGGTGTACGCCAACCTGCGCAAGACCTACGCGCGGCTGGTCGAGATCGTCGGCGCACCGCCCTTCGAGCTCGAGCTCGGTAAGAAGACGCGGCACGCCGTGACCTTCGAGTCGCTGCGCGACGACGCGCTCGAGCTCGGCAAGGAAGGATTGTCGGTGCGGCGCTTCAAGGGCCTCGGCGAGATGGATCCCGAGGAGCTCGCGCAGACGACGATGGACCCGACCCGGCGGATGCTGATCCGGGTCGAGGTCGACGACGCGGCCGCCGCCGACCAGGTCTTTTCGATGCTGATGGGCGACCAGGTCGAACCCCGGCGAGAGTTCATCGAGCAGAACGCCAAGGACGTTCGCTTCCTCGACGTCTAGATGGCGACTGTAGAACCGCTCGGCCCAGGCCGCATCGAGCCGCGCGAGCTCGAGCAGGAGATGCGCTCGAGCTTCCTCGACTACGCGATGAGCGTGATCGTCGCGCGGGCGCTCCCGGACGTGCGCGACGGCCTCAAGCCGGTGCACCGGCGCGTGCTCTACGCAATGCACGAGGCAGGCCTGCAGCCCAACCGCGCGCGCCTCAAGTGCGCCCGCGTCGTCGGTGACGTGATGGGCTCCTACCACCCGCACGGCGACCAGTCGATCTACGACACCCTCGTGCGGCTCGCACAGCCGTTCTCGATGCGCTACCCGCTCGTCGACGGCCAGGGCAACTTCGGGAACATCGACGGCTACCCGGCCGCCGCGATGCGCTACACCGAGTGCCGGCTCGCGCGCCTCGCCACCGAGATGTTGCGCGACATCGACGCGGACACCGTCGACTTCAAGCCGAACTACGACGAGTCGCGCCGAGAGCCCGAGGTGCTGCCGGCCCGGCTGCCGAACCTGCTGCTGAACGGCTCGGCCGGGATCGCGGTCGGGATGGCGACCAACATGCCGCCGCACAACCTGGGCGAGGTCGTGGACGCGCTCGTGGCGATGATCGACGAGCCGACAATCGACGTCGACCGGCTGACGAAGCACATCAAGGGCCCGGACTTCCCGTCCGGCGGGATCGTCCTCGGCCGCGAGGGGATCCGCGAGGCCTACCGCTCGGGCCGCGGCCGCATCGTCCAGCGCGCGCGCACCCACATCGAGGAGCTGCGCGGCGGTCGCACCGCGATCATCGTCAGCGAGCTGCCCTACGGCGTCCGCAAGGGCGGCGACGAGGGCGTGATCAAGAAGATCGCCGACCTCGTCAACGACAAGGTCATCTCCGAGGTGCACGACGTCAAGGACCTGTCGGACAAGTCGGGAATGCGGATCCAGATCGAGCTCAAGCGCGACGCGATCCCGCAGGTTGTCCAGAACAAGCTCTTCAAGCACACCTCGCTGCAGACGACCTTCGGCTACAACGCCGTCGCGCTCGTCGAGGGCGTCCCGCGGACGCTGCCGCTCCGCGACCTGCTCTTCCACTACCTCGACTTCCAGCGCGAGGTCGTCACCCGCCGCTCGAAGTTCGAGCTGCGCAAGGCCGAGGCCCGCGCGCACGTCCTGCAGGGCTACCTGACCGCGCTCGACAACCTCGACGCCGTCATCTCGCTGATCCGCGCCTCCGCCGACCCGGACGCCGCGCGCGTCGGCCTGATGGAGACCTTCGAGCTGTCCGAGATCCAGGCCCAGGCGATCCTCGACCTGCGGCTCCAGCGCCTGACCGGCCTCGAGCGCAAGCGGATCGAGGACGAGTTCGCCGACCTGCAGGAGCGGATCTCCGAGCTGCGCACGATCCTCGGCGACGAGGCGAAGATCGACGGCCTGATCCGCGAGGAGCTGCTCGAGCTCAAGCAGGTCTATGGCAAGGGCGACGACCGCCGCACCGAGATCGTGGCCGCCGAGGGCGAGCTCGACCTCGAGGACCTGATCGCGGAAGAGGACATGGTGATCGCGATCACCCGCTCCGGCTATGTCAAGCGGCTACCGGTCACCACCTACCGCGAGCAGCGCCGCGGCGGGATCGGCGTGATGGGCATGGACCTGAAGGACGAGGACTACATCGAGCACCTGTTCGTCGCGTCGACGCACGACTACCTGCTCTTCTTCACGACGGTCGGCAAGGTCTACCGCCTCAAGGTGCACGAGCTTCCGCTCGGCACGCGGCAGTCGAAGGGCCGCGCGATCATCAACCTGCTGCCCTTCGCCCAGGGCGAGCAGGTGAAGGCCGTGATCGCCACGCGCGAGTTCAAGGAGGCCGAGTACCTCGTGCTGGCGACGAAGAACGGAATCGTCAAGAAGACGCGCTTCGAGGAGTACAACACCCCGCTCAAGGCCGACGGGATCATCGCGATCAAGCTGCGCGAGGACGACGCGCTCGTGGACGTGCTCCACTCGAACGGCGGCGAGGACATCATCCTCGTCTCGCGCAAGGGCCAGGCGATTCGCTTCCACGAGGACCAGGTCCGCTCGATGGGACGCGCCACCTCAGGCGTCAAGGGGATGGGCCTGCGCAAGGGCGACGAGGTCATCTCGGCCGGGATCGCCGACGACGAGCTCGACATGCTCGTCGTCACCGAGCAGGGCTACGGCAAGCGCACCCGCATGGCCGACTATCCGGTCAAGGGGCGCGGCGGCCTCGGCGTCAAGACCGTCCAGCTGACGGAGGCCCGCGGCCAGCTCGCCGGCGCGATGCCGGTGCGGGAGGGCTACCAGGTGATGCTGATCTCGAACGGCGGCACGGTGATCCGGATGCCGGTGGACGAGATCAAGCGGCTCGGCCGCTCGACGCAGGGCGTGATCGTGATGCGCCTGCGGGGCGACGAGCAGGTCTCCAGCATCGCGCTCGTGGCCGAGTCGGACGAGGAGCCCGACCCCTCGCTCGAGCCGGCAGTTGAGCCGGCACCTGCTGCAGATACCGGTAAGAACGAGTAAGTTCGCCGGTGGCTCTTCCATAACTGGAAGCAGGTCGCTATAACTTTCAACAGAGAATCCCCTCCGCAGGAGCAGACGATGGCCTACGACAAGGCACCAGATTTCCTCGAGCCGATCGATCTGGCCGACCACCTCGACAAGGTCGAGCTCTATCTGGGCCAGGTGTGCCAGATCGCCGGCATCTCGAAGATGCAGCTCGACTACTGGACGAACAAGGCTCAGATCCCAACCAAGGGGAACAAGCAGCGCATCTACGACATCGACGCGCTCGAGACCGTGATGCTGATCAAGCAGGCCAAGGACAAGGGCCTGAACCTCGGCGCGGCGATCGAAGCCGCCCGTCGCTTCCGCGACACGAACCGCGCCGCAGCCGCGGACTAGCGGCGCAGCTCGTCGGCCGCTGTTTCTGGCGGGATCGTGTTGACGAAGTAGCCCGCGCCGAGCTCGAGCGCGGCGAAGACGGTCAGCCGCGGCAGCAGCTCCAGATGCCAGTGGCCCGACTCGTGGAGCCAGAGGTTCATCGGCCTCGGCGCGTCCTCGGCGAGCCGGCGCAACACCTCGGCGGCCAGGTCGAGCCCGGCCCCTAGCAGCGGCCCGTAGCCGTCCGGCTCGTGCTCGAGCGGCGCGACCAGGCACTCGTACGGGGCTCGCCCCGCATACGGGCAGAGCAGCACGAGCCCGTCGCGCTGCTCGACTACCCGTGAGCCGTCGGCGAGCTCGGCCTGGAGTAGGTCGCAGAGTGGGCAGCCCGCGCCACGCTCGACGTGGGCGACCGGCGGCTCGGCCTCGAGCCGGACGAGCTGCGAGTGCGAATGCTGCAGGCTCGCGCCCGCGGCGTGGCCCTCGTTGATGCCGGCGAAGAGCACCTTGCCCTGCTCCCGCGCCGACTCGGCGCGCAGTCGCCAGGCCTCGGCCACCAGCTCGAGCTGCGCGAGGTCGAGCTCGGCGATCGAGCGCACGTGCTGCGGCGCGTTGACGACCACCTCCTGGTGCTCGAAGGCCGGGTACTTGTTGGGCACCACGCGCACCTGCCACCCGGGGGTGTCCGGCGCCCGGTCGCGAGGAAGCGCGAGCAGCTCGGGCGGGGTCCGGTCCTCGCGGCCCTCGCAGAACGGGCACGACGCGAGCCGTTCGTCGGTGACCGGCTCGAGCTCCGCGGCATCGGCGCCCGGTCGGCTCGAGCGTCCCGCCGCGACGACGACGAGCCGGCCCGAGAGCGGGTCGACCCGAAGCTCAGTGCTCAGGAGTTCGGGCCCTTGAGCCGTTCGAGGAACGGCGTCAGCAAGTCGATCGGCGCGGGGAAGACGATCGTCGTCGACTGCGAGGAGCCGAGCTCGACGAGCGTCTGGAGGTAGCGCAGCTGCAGGCCGATCGGGTGGTCCTCGATCACGAGCGCCGCGTCCTTGAGCCGCTCGGAGGCCTGGAACTCGCCCTCGGCCGCGATCACCTTGGCGCGCCGCTCGCGCTCGGCCTCCGCCTGCCGGGCCATCGCGCGCTGCATGCCGGACGGGATCTCGACGTCCTTGACCTCGACGATCGACACCTTGATGCCCCACGGCGCGGTCGCCTCGTCGATGATCTCCTGCAGGATCGAGTTGATCTTGTCGCGCTCGGAGAGCAGCTCGTCGAGCAGGTGCTGGCCGAGCACCGATCGCAGGGTCGTCTGGGCGATCTGCGAGGTCGCGACCATGAAGTTCTCCACCTGGACGATCGCGTTCGCCGGGTCGACGATCCGGAAGTACGCAACGGCGTTCACTCGCACCGGGACGTTGTCCTTGGTGATCACCTCTTGCGGCGGGATGTTGAGCGTGATCGTGCGCAGGTCGACCTTGACCATCCGGTCGACGATCGGGATCAGCAGGAAGAGGCCAGGCCCTTTCGGCGCGGGGAGCAGCCGGCCGAGGCGGAAGACGATCCCGCGCTCGTACTCGCGGGCCACCTTGATCGCCGAGACCAGGAAGAGCACGACGAGGAAGAGCAGAATCGCGACGAGGATCAGAGCCGCTGCCATCGACGTGATCCTACTCGGCCACGGGCTCGACGATGAGCGTCAACTCAGGCCCGACGCTCGCGACCCGCACGCGCTGGCCGGGACGGAGCGGCTCGTCGCCGGCGGGCCGCGCGCGCCAGAGCTCGCCGTGGACGAAAACCATGTCGTCGCGGCGGGCCTCGCCGAGCTCGCCGACCATCGTCTGCGGCCCGACCGTGACCGGGCTACGGCGCACCTGCACCGCCTTCGTGAGGGCGAACACCCAGATCAGGCCGAGGCCGACCGCGAACGCGGTGAGCACCGGCACGTTCACGTGGTCGTAGGGCGAGGGCGCGTTGTGGAAGAGCAGCAGTGAGCCGACCACGAGGCTGATCAGGCCCGCGACCGTGAGCGCACCGTGGGTGACCACGTGCGCGTCGATCACGAGCAGCCCGACGCCGAGGAGCAGCAGCGCGAAGCCGGCCCAGCTGATCGGCAGCACCGAGAACCCGAACAGCGCGAGCAGCAGCGAGACGGCGCCCAGCGCGCCGGGCAGCACCACCCCGGGATGGAAGATCTCGAAGCCGATCCCGGCGATCCCGGCGAGGAAGAGCAGCGGGATCAGGTTCGGGTCGATCAACGTGTTCAGCAGGCTCGTGAAGAAGCCGGGGCTGACCTCGTCGATCTTTGCGCCGGCGGTGTGGAGGACGTAGTGCTTGCCGGCCGTCGTGTGTCCGTCGATCTTGTTCAGCAGCGCGGGCAGCGTGGGCGCGAGCACGTCGACCACGTTCATCTGCTTCGCCTGCTGCTCGTCCAGGTTGGAGGCCTTCCGCACCGCCTCGGCCGCCCAGGCGGCGTTGCGGTGGTGGAACTTCATCAGGCTCGTGAGCGAGGCGACCGCGTCGTTGATCACCTTGCGCCGCAGGTCGGAGCCGAGGTTCTGGCCGCTCGAGTCGATCGGCGTCGACGAGCCGATGTTGGTCGCCGGCGCCATTGCAGCGACGTCGGCGGCCTCGGTGATCCAGACCCCGGCAGACGCCGCGCGGGCGCCGCTCGGGGAGACATAGACGATCACCGGGATCTTGAGGCCGATCTCCTTCTTGACGATCTTCCGCATCGACTCCGAGAGGCCGCCCGGGGTGTCGATCACGACCACGGCCGCGTCGTAGTGGTCGTCCTGCGCGCGCTGGAGCTGGTGGTCGAGATAGCTGGAGGTGACCGGGTTGACCTCGAGCGAGTAGTGGATCGCGAGGACGCGCGGCGGTGCTGCGAAGGCGAGGGCGGGAACGGCGAGAGCAACGACCACTGAGGCCAGGAACCCCCGGATGAAGGGCCGCATCACGCTTGTAAAGATTCTACCGACGAGCAGCGGTTTTCCTTGCGGGCGAGGAAGGTCTCTGCTTCCCTCGAAGCGGGTCCTTCTCGATGAGGCCGTTTGTCGTCGCAGCCGTCCTCGCCGCTGCGTTTCCCGGTACCGCGCTCGGCGCCGGGCTCGTCCAGCAGCGAGACCTCCAGCCGCAGGCTTCCGTTCGCACGCTCGCGACCGGGAACTTCGAGCTGGTCGGCTTGCACTGGCGCGGGGCCGGACGCGTCGAGTACCGCACGCGCAGCCTGGCCGGGCACTGGAGTCGCTGGCTGCTCTCGAGCGACGAGGACGCGCTTCCCGATCGCGGCAGCCGCGAGCTGCGCGCGCTGCGGGGCTGGCGCGTGAGCGAGCCGCAGTGGACCGGGGCTGCCGATGCGATCCAGTACCGGACTCTCGGCCGCGTCTCCCGCGTGCGCGCGTTCCTCGTCCGCAGCCCGCGGCTACCGGTCGGAGGCAAGCGGCCGGAGCTGGCGGGCGCGCCGCCGATCATCACGCGCGCCGACTGGCACGCCGACGAGTCGATCCGCCGCGCGGGCCCGTACTACGCCGACGGGATCCACCTCGCGATCGTCCACCACACGGCCGGCTCGAACTCCTACTCGAAGGCACAGTCCGCCTCGATCGTGCGGGCGATCGAGCTCTACCACGTGCAGGGCAACGGCTGGAACGACATCGGCTACAACTTCCTCGTCGACAAATACGGCCAGATCTTCGAAGGCCGGTACGGCGGGATCACGAGGCCGGTGGTCGGCGCCCACGCCCAGGGCTTCAACAGCGGCTCGGTCGGGATCTCGCTGATCGGCGATTACTCCTCGACCTCGATCTCGCCGGCCGCGCGGGCCGCGCTCGTCTCGCTGATCGCCTGGCGGCTGGACCTGGCGCATATCGACCCGCTGTCGAAGGTGGTGCGCGTCTCGGCCGGGAACCCGCGTTACGCGGCGGGAACCGCGCTGACGCTGAACGCGATCTCCGCCCACCGCGACGTCTACCCGACCAGCTGCCCGGGGACGAGCCTCTATGCGCAGCTGCCGTCGCTGCGGACGGCCGTCTCGCAGATGGGCTTGCCGAAGCTGTACGCGCCGGCCGTGGTCGGCACGATCGGCGGGCCGGTCCGATTCACGGCTCGGCTTTCGAGCGCCGTCGCGTGGACGGTGACCGTCCGCGACGACGCGGGCGCGACCGTTGCAAGTGGCACCGGAACCGGCACGAAGGTCGACTGGACGTGGGATGCGACCGCCGCCGCCGCGCAGCACTACGCGTGGTCGATCACCGCGCCGCAGATGCGGCCCGCGACCGGCTCGATCGGCAGCGCGCCGGTGCCGCTCGCGCTGCAGAAGCTCAAGCTCGCGCCGGCGATCGTTACGCCGAACGGCGACGGGCGCGGCGACGAGGCCGAGGTCAGCTTCGTGCTCACGGCAGCGGCGACCGTGACCGCGAAGGTCACGAACTCGCTCGACCAGCCGGTGGCGACGATCTTCGACGGCGCCCGTGCGGCCGGCAAGCAGCAGCTCAGCTGGGCCCCGGACGCGTTCCCGGACGGCTGGTACCGGCTGACCCTGACCGCCGTCGCTGGCGCGAAGCAGGTGCAGACCTCGACCCGCTTCTGGGTCGACCGAACGCTTGCGGCGACGACGGCCAGCGCGCCGGCCTTCTCGCCGCGGCTCAAGCCGCTCGGGCTCGGCTTCACGCTGCTCAACCCGGCGCATGTCGAGGTGCGCGTCCTGCGCGGGCCGCAGGTCGTCGCCACGCCCTTCACGGCCGATTTCGCGCCCGGGTCGCAGCAGCTCGCCTGGGACGGGAGCAAGCTGCCGGACGGTCGCTACTCGGTCGAGGTGAACGCGACCGACTCGCTGCTGACGGTGACCCAGACAGTGGTCGTTCGGATCGACCGAAAGGCGCCCACGATCCGGCTGGTCTCGCTGCGCTCGGCGACCGTTCGGCTCTCCGAGCCGGGCACGCTGGTCGTGGCGGTGAACGGGCGTTGGCGGAAGCTCGCCGTCACAAGGGCGGGGCTGGTGCGCGCGCCGCACGCCAGTGCCGTGCGCGGGCTGACGGCTTACGAGATCGACGCGGCCGGAAACAAGAGCCGGGTCGTCAGCGCGCGGCGCTGAGCCAGGCGTCGTACCGGCGCTCGAGTCGCTCGAGCAGGTCGGCCAGCAGCTCGGCGCGGTCGACCTCGCGGCCGGTCTCGACGAGCAGCGAGGTCGCGGGGCGGTCGACCTCCTGCGGCAGCTCCTCGGCAGTCACGTTGACGTTCACGCCGATCCCGAGCACGACGCGCTCCTCACGGGCCTCGGCCAGGACACCCGCCACCTTGCGCTCGTCGACGAGCACGTCGTTTGGAAACTTCAGCACGGGCTCGAGCCCGGTCAAAGCCGCGATCGCCTCCAGGCAGGCGAGCGCCGCCACGCCCGTCAGCTCAGGCAGTCGCTCGGACTCGACCGCCGGCCGCAGCTGCAGCGAGCAGAGCAGGCTCGTTCCCGCGGGCGCCAGCCAGCGACGGCCGAGCCGCCCGCGTCCGGCCGTCTGCTCGTCAGCCGTGACCAGCGCCCCTTCGGGCGCCTCGGGCGGCAGCAGCAGCTGCGTCGAAGGCGTCGAGACCACGTGCTCGTAGGGGTTGCCGAAGCGGCCGCGCAGCAGCGGCCCGACGGCCTCCGGCGACAGCGAGTCGGTCACGGCGAAATACACTACGGCCGCCCGTGCAACCTCCTCTGCGTAAGCGCCGTCAGATTCGGCAGGACCCGCGGCCCCAGCGGCCGCTCGTCTACGAGAGGCTCAGTGATCCGATCCTGGTCAAGCGCGCGAAAGACGGCGACGCGAAGGCGCTCGCCACGCTCGTGGAGCGGCATGCCCCGCGGGTTGAGAAGCTGGCCGCGCACGTGCTCGCCGATCCCGAGGATGCGCGCGACGCCGCACAGGAGGCGCTGGCCAAGCTCTGCGTCCGGCTGCGGCAGTTCCGGGGCGACTCGCAGTTCGCGACCTGGCTGCACCGGCTGGTGGTCAACACCTGCCTCGACGTCGCCGAGCGGCAGTGCGGCCGTCGTTGCGAGCCGCTGCACGAGGACGGGCGCGTCGCGGCCGAAGGGGATCCCGTCCGCGAGACGGCGCTCTCTGAGCTGCGTGAGGAGCTGCGCCACGAGCTCGCAGAGCTCTCCCGGGAGCAGGCAAGCGTGGTCGTGCTGAAGGACGCGCTCGGCTTCTCGTTCGCGGAGATCTCGGCCCGTTCGGGGATGCCGGTCGGGACGGCGAAGTGCTACGCGCACCGAGCCCGCGCCGGCCTGCGCGCACGGCTGACGGACGTCGCGTGACCGTCCTGACACGCACAGAGATCGAGGCGATCCTGCCTCACCGGGAGCCGTTCCTCCTGATCGACGAGGTGCTCGAGCTCGAGCCCGGCGAGCGCGTGGTCGCGCGCAAGACCGTGCGCGCCGACGAGTGGTACCTCGCCGGCCACTTTCCCGGCCGGCCCGTGATGCCCGGCGTGCTGATCGTCGAGGGGATGGCGCAGACCGGCGCCGTGGCCGTGCTCTCGCAGGAGGAGAACCGCGGCCGGCTCGCGCTCTTCGCCGGGATCGACGACGTGCGCTTCAAGCGGATCGTCGAGCCGGGCGACGAGCTCGTCTATGAGTGCCGGATCGAGGCCGTGCGCGGGCCGATCGGGAAGGGCAAGGCAACGGCCCATGTCGGCGACGAGTTGGCGGCTCGCGGGACGCTGACCTTCGCAGTGGAGCAGACGTGATCGGCTCGGCCAACGGCGTCGCGATCTCGATCACCGGGCTCGGCTCGTACGTGCCCGACAAGGTGCTGACCAACGACGACCTCGCGACGATGATGGACACGAACGACGAGTGGATCCGCGAGCGCACCGGCATTCGCGAGCGGCGCATCGCCGAGCCGGAGCAGGCGCTCTCGGACCTCTGCCTGCCGGCCGCGCGCCAGGCGCTCGCCGACGCGGGCCTCGAAGGGTCGGAGGTCGACCTGATCATCGTCGCCACCGTCACCCCCGACATGGCCTTTCCCTCGACGGCGGCGATCCTGGCCGACCAGCTCGGTGCGACCCAGGCCGCGGCGTATGACCTCTCGGCCGGCTGCACCGGCTTCATGTACGCGGTCGCGCAGGGCTACGGGATGCTCGCCGGCGGTCTCGCCAACAAAGCGCTGATCGTCGGCGGCGACGTGCTCTCGAAGATCCTGGACTGGGGCGATCGCTCGACCGCGGTGCTGTTCGGCGACGGCGCGGGCGCGGTCGTGCTCGAGCGGGTCGCCGACGGCGGCTTCCTCGGCTTCGAGCTCGGCGCCGACGGCTCGGGCGGTCCGCAGCTCTACCTGCCCGCCGGCGGCTCGCGCACCCCGGCCAGCGAGGAAACGGTCGCCGAGCACCTCCACTTCGTCCAGATGAACGGCCGCGAGGTGTTCAAGTTCGCCACGCGGGTATTGGTCAGCTCTGCGGAGGCCGTGCTGGCCGAGTGCGGGCGCACGATCGAAGACGTCGACGTCTACGTTCCGCACCAGGCGAACGTACGCATCATCGAGCATGCGCGACAGAAGCTCGGGATTCCGGAGGAAAAGACGGTGATCGACGTCGACCGCTACGGCAACACCTCGTCAGGCTCGATTCCGCTGGCGCTCGTGGATGCGAAGGCCGACGGCAGGCTCCAGGCGGGCCGTCTCGTATTGATGACCGGAATGGGTGCCGGGCTCACGTGGGGCTCCGGTTTGATCGAATGGACAGCAGGAGGAAACGGATGAGCGCCCCGAAAATCGCATTTTGCTTCCCCGGCCAGGGCTCGCTCGAGGCGGGCATGGGCCGCGAGATCGCCCTGGCCGTGCCTGCCGCGATGGAGGTGTACGAGCGCGCGAGCGAGGCCTCGGGCCTCGATCTCATCCGCCTCTGCTTCGAGGCGCCCGAAGAGGAGCTCGTGCACACGGAGGTGCAGCAGCCGGCGCTCGTCGCCACGAGCCTGGCCGTGCTGGCCGCGCTGCGCGAGAACGGCTTCGAGCCGAACGTCGTCGTGGGCCACTCGGTCGGTGAGTTCGCAGCGCTCGCCGCGTCCGGCGCGCTCTCGAACGACGACGCGATCCGACTCGTGCGCGAGCGCGGGCTGGCGATGGCCGAGGCGGCGCGCGAGAACCCCGGCTCGATGGCGGCCATCCTCGGGCTGGCCGACGAGGTGGTCGAGGCCTTGTGCGCCAAGATCGCCAACGTGTGGCCGGCGAACTACAACTGCCCCGGCCAGATCGTCATCTCGGGCCAGAGCCCGTCGGTGGACGAGTGCTGCAGCGAGGCCGAGCTCCAGGGCGCCCGCCGCACGGTCAAGCTCCGCGTCTCGGGCGCGTTCCACAGCCCGCTCGTGGCCCGGGCGGCCGAGCACCTGCGTCCGGCGCTGGAGCGCGCCAAGTTCTCGGACCCGATCGCGCCGTTCATGTCGACCGTGACGGCGAAGATCGAGCCCGCCCAGCGGATGGCCGCGCTGCTCGTCGAGCAGCTGACCGCGCCGGTCAAGTTCACGCAGGCCGCGCGCGAGCTGATGCGCCAGGGCGTGAAGGTCTTCGTCGAGGTGGGTCCGGGCAACGTCCTGACCGGTTTACTGAAGAGGATCGACCGCAGCGTGAAGGCGATCCCGGTGGGCGACCTCGCCTCGCTCGAGAAGTTGCGGGAGACGCTGGAAACTGCTTAACAGGACCCGCGCAGACTCCGGGGCTTCGCCCCTCCGCTTCACGCTACAAAGCAACAAACCGCGTTGACCGACTTCTGTTCGCTTCAGGGCAAGACCGCTCTTGTCACCGGCGGCTCTCGCGGGATCGGCCGGGCGATCGCGCTCGAGCTCGCCCGCGGCGGCGCGCAGGTCGTGGTCGGCTACCGCTCGGGCGCCGAGGAGGCCGAGGCGGTGGCGAAGGAGGCCGGCGGCCGGGCCGTCCAGGCCGACGTCTCTGACCCACACGAGGCGAAGCGCCTGGTCGAGGAGGCCGGTGACCTCGACATCCTCGTGAACAACGCCGGTCTGACCCGCGACGGGCTGCTCGCGCGGATGTCCGACGAGGACTGGCGCGACGTGCTCGAGACCAACCTCTCGTCGGTCTTCTACACCTGCCGCGCCGTCACCCGCGGGATGATGAAGAAGCGCGCCGGCTCGATCGTCAACGTCTCCTCGATCGTCGGCGTCCACGGCAACTGGGGCCAGACCAACTACGGCGCCTCGAAGGCCGGGATCATCGGTTTCACCAAGTCGCTCGCTCGCGAGCTCGGCAGCCGTGGCGTGCGCGCGAACGTGGTGGCTCCCGGCTACGTGAACACGCGCCTGACCGACGTGCTCCCCGAGGAGGCGCAGCAGGCGATGCTGACCAACACGCCGCTCGGCCGTCTCGGCGAGCCGGAGGACATCGCCGGGGCGGTACGCTTCCTCTGCTCCGACGAGGCCGCCTTCATCACGGGCGAAGTGCTGCTCGTCGACGGCGGGCTAGGGATGTAGATGACGAACAACGGCAGCCTCAACGGACGGCGCAGGGTCGTGATCACCGGCCTGGGCGCAGTGACCCCGCTCGGCCGGGACGTCGAGAGCACCTGGGACGGCCTGGTCTCCGGGCGCTCGGGCGCGGGCGCGATCACGCAGTTCGACTCGAGCGACTACGCCGTGCACTTCGCCTGCGAGGTGAAGCACTTCGACCCGACCGAGTACATCGACCGCAAGCAAGCGCGCCGCATGGACCGCTTTGCGCACCTGATCGTCGCCGCCGCGCGCCAGGCCGAGGCCGACGCCGGTCTCGCGATCGAGTCCGAGTCCGACCGTGTCGGCGCGGCGATCGCGACCGGGATCGGCGGCCTGAAGGCCTTTCAGGACTGCCACAGCGAGCTGCTCTCGCGCGGGCCTGACCGCGTGAATCCGTTCTCGATCCCGGAGATCATCCCGAACATGGGCGCCGCCTGGGTCTCGATGCAGCTCGGCACCCAGGGCCCGCTGAGCTCGCAATGCACCGCCTGCGCGGCCTCGAACATGGCGATCGGCGACGGCCTCGACGCGATCCGGCTCGGCCGCGCCGACGTGATGCTCTGCGGCGGCACCGAGGCGCCCGTGACCGAGGTGGGGATCGCCGGCTTCAGCGCGATGCGCGCCCTCTCGCGGCGCAACGACGACCCCGAGGCGGCGAGCCGGCCGTTCGACTCCGGCCGCGACGGCTTCGTGATGGGCGAGGCCGGTGCGGTCGTGGTGCTCGAGGAGCTCGAGCACGCGCGGGCGCGCGGCGCGAAGATCTACGCCGAGCTGCTCGGCTACGGCGTCTCCTCCGACGCGCGCCACATCACCGAGCCCGACCCTTCGGGAATCAACCCGGCGCGCGCGATGACGATGGCGTTCGGCGACGCCTCGGTCGAGCCGGACGAGATCGACTACATCAACGCGCACGGCACCTCGACGCCGCTCGGCGACTCGGCCGAGACGCGCGTGATCAAGCTCGCGCTCGGCGAGGAGAACGCACGCAAGACGCCGGTCTCCTCGACCAAGGGCGCTACCGGCCACTGCCTCGGCGCCGCGGGTGCGGTCGAGGCGATGTTCTCGATCCTGGCGATCGACCGCGGCGTGCTGCCGCCGACGATCAACTACGAAGAGCCGGATCCGGAGTGCGACCTCGACTACATCCCGAACGAGTCGCGCGAGGCGGACGTCCGCACCGCGGTCTCGAACTCGTTCGGCTTCGGCGGTCACAACGCCACCGTCGTGTTCCGCCGCTTCGAGGACTAAGACGGCCTACGGCCTAACCCGCTCAGACTCCGCCTTCGGCTCCGCTGCACGCTGGGAACACCCACGGCCTAGTTGCAGGCTTCGACATAGAACTTCATGTACTCGTCGAAGTGCCGGTTCCAGTAGTCGCCGTCGTGGTTTCCGGGCCAGACGTGGAAGCTGACGTCCGCGCCGCGGGCTCGTAGCTCGCGGGCGAGCAGCGCGTCGGCCTGCCGCAGCTCGTCCTGGCCGCCAACGTCGATCCAGACCGGGGCGTCGTAGGGCGCGCGCGTGCGGGCGATGCCGAGCAGGTCGTTGTGCGCGAAGTCGGTGGCGTTGTCGAAGCCGAACGAGATCGCGTCGTTGCCGCGCTCGAAGACCGCCGGCGAGTGCCCGCCAACGGCGCAGAAGCGATCCCGGTGCCGGCCGAGGTTGAGCGCGCCGAAGCCGCCCATCGAGATGCCGCCGACCGCGACACGGTGCGGGTCGGCGCGGGTGCGAGCGAGCGCGGCCGGAATCACCTCGTCAAGGACGTACGAGCCCCAGCGTCCCTCGGCGCGATCGTGCCACCAGCCCAGCAGCCCGTCCGGAAGCACGACGACCGGGGCGCGGTCTCCCAGTCGGCGCAAGGCCGTCACGAGCACCGGGCTGAGCGTGTCCGCCGGCGTGCCGCCGTAGCCGTGCAGGAAGACGAGCAGCGGGCGGCCTTTGCCGCCCCCCTTCGGCGTGACGAGCACCTGGTCGAGCTGCTTGCCGAGCAGCTTGCTCTGCAGCTTGAACGTCGACACGTGGAGCGGTGTCTCGGGCATCGAGCTCGACGAGCCGCAGGCGCTCAGCAGCAGGACCAGCGAGAGCGCCACCCCGATTCGCATCGTGCCCGATGCTACTCACCCGGCTGTGGCTAAGCTCGTGACGATGTCCGACCGGTGGGCGACGTTCGACTGCTACGGCACCCTGATCGACTGGAACGGCGGCATCCGCGGCCAGCTGGCGCGCGTCTTCGGCGAGGAGCAGGCGGACGCCCTGCTCGTCCGCTACCACGTGCTCGAGCCGATGCTCGAGGCCGATGGGACGCGCTCCTATCGCGAGGTGCTGACCGAGGCGATGCGCGGTCTCGGCGCGTCGCATGAGGAGGAGGACGCGCTGGCCCAGTCGCTGCCGTCCTGGCAGCCGTTCACCGAGGTCCCGGCCGCGCTGATGGCGGCCCGCGGCCGTGGCTGGAAGCTTGCGGTCCTCTCCAACACCGACCGTGACTACATCGAGGCGTCGCTGGCGCAGCTCGGTGTGCCGTTCGAGCTGGCGATCGTCGCCTCGGAGATCGGCTCGTACAAGCCGGCGCTGGAGCACTGGCGGGCCTTCGAAGACCAGGTCGGCCGCCTCCCGGATGTCCACGTCGCAGCGAGCCTCTTCCACGATGTGGCGCCCGCCAACGAGCTCGGCCTGCCCTCGATCTGGATCAACCGTCTTGGCGAGACACCGGGCCCGCAGCCGACGCGTGAGCTGCCCGACCTCTCGCGGCTCGCCGACACGCTCGAGGAGGTCGCGTGAGCGTCCAGTTGCGAGCTGCGGCACCCGAGGACACCGGAGCGATCAAGCACCTGTTCGACGAGCACGCGCTCGCGGCGTTCGGTGAGCCGGCGATGGCCGAGGCCGAGATTCGCAGCTGGTTCGACATGCCGAACATCTGGATGCAGCTCGCCGAGCGTGACGGCCAGGTGGTCGGATACCTCGACATCACCTCCGAGGAGAGCGGCCATCTTTCCGTCGATGCACGGACGCTCGAGGCCGACGTTGCACCGGTGCTGCTCGAGGCAGCGGAGGCGCGCGGGCGCGAGATAACGAAGACCCCGATTCTGCGCGGGTTCGTCCAGGGTCACGAGCCGGCGCTTCGGGAAGCCTTCGAGGCCGCCGGCTGGGCTCCCATCCGCCACTTCTTCCAGATGAGGATCGAGCTCGACGGGGAGCTTCCGGAACCGGTCTGGCCGAACGGGCTCACGCCGAGGAACGCCGAGCCCGGCGAGGAGGAGCGCGTCTACGAGGCCCACATGGACGCCTTTGCCGACCACTGGGACTTCCGCCGGCAGCCGCTCGAGGTCTGGCGAAGCTACTCGACCAACACGCACCGCTACGACCCGTCCCTCTGGTGGCTCGTCGAGGACGGGGACGAGCTCGCCGCGGTCTCCCTCAACGGGTGGGACTTCTCGGGCGATCCGCAGTTCGGGTGGATCCAGGTGCTCGGCGTGCGGCCGCGCTGGCGCAAGCGCGGGCTCGGGACCGCACTGCTGCAGCACTCGTTCCGTGACTTCCGCGACCGCGGCGCGACGAGGGTCGGGCTCGGCGTGGACGGCGAAAGCACGACCGGGGCGGTTCGCCTCTACGAGCGCGCCGGCATGCGTCAAGTCCGGCGAAGCGACACCTACGAGAAGATCCTGTGAGCCGCCTCCGCGCCCGTTGTCCGGACTGCCGCACCTTCACCGCGGTCGCGATCGGGCCGGGCTATGAGTGCCACTCCTGCGGGCGCGAGTACGGCGCGGGCATGGTGCGCGTCCCTCAGGCCTGGGGCGAAGGCGGCGAGTCGATGGCCGAGGCCGCGCGGCTGCCGTTGCCGTACCCGGAGGCCGCGGTCGTCGAGGAGGAGACGCTCGACGAGCAGACGCTGGCCGTGGCGATCGACCTGCCGGAGCGGCCGCTCGTTCTGGGCGGCTGCTGCTGCGCGCACATCGGCGCCGTCGAGGCGCTGGCCGCCCGCAACGGCCGGATCGCGCTGGTCTGGCTCGACGCGCACGGCGACCTGAACACGCCCGAGAGCTCGCCGTCCGGGAACCTCTGGGGCATGCCGCTGCGGATGATCCTCGACTCGGGCGCGGTCGATCCGGCGGACACGATCCTGCTCGGGGCGCGGAGCCTCGACTTGCCCGAGCGCGAGTTCGTCGCGTCGATCGGCCTGCGCACCCAGGCCGACGAGCTCGAGCAGGCACTCGAGGGAACCGAGGGCGCGTACGTGGCGCTCGACGTCGACTCGCTCGAGCCGGACGAGATTCACCCGTTCATGCCCGAGCCCGGCGGACTGACGCTCACCGAGGTCGAAGCCCTGCTGCTGCAGGTGCGCGAGCGCGCGTCCGTGCTCGGCGCAGGGTTCAGCGGCCTGGCCGCGGAGCAGGAGAATGTCGAGCCGCTGACGCGCCTGGCGCTCGCCCTGGGGCTGTAACTCCCGGCCAGGGCGTCGGGTCTAAACTCGCAAGTTCGTGTCCGAACGCATCGACGTCTCCATCGAGCACAGCCACGCGCCCGTCGCGGACGGTGGCAAGCCGCACCCGAACACATGCCCGCGCTGCGGCTCGCACTACCGCGACGACGAGCTCGCGGCGGCGCTCCACGTCTGCGCGCAGTGCGGCTACCACTTCCCGGTGCACGCGCGCGAACGCATCCTCCAGCTGACCGACGAGGACAGCTTCGTCGAGGAGGCGGCCGACCTGCGCTCCGACGATCCGCTCGAGTTCTTCGACCTCCGTCCCTACACCGAGCGGCTTTCCGAGGCCGAGCTCTCGACCGGGCTGGGCGAGGCGATGATGATCGGCCGCGCCGCGATCGAGCAGCAGCCGTGCCAGCTCGCGGTGATGGAGTTCGGCTTCATGGGCGGCTCGATGGGCCGGGTCGTCGGCGAGAAGTTCGCCCGCGCCTGCGAGGGTGCGGCCGAGCGTGGCGTGCCGCTCGTCTCGGTGACCACTACCGGAGGCGCGCGCATGCAGGAGGGGATCCTCTCACTGATGCAGCTGCCGAAGACCGTCTGCGCGGTCGAGGACCTGCACGACGCGGGCGGGACGCTGATCAGCGTGATGGCCCACCCGACCACCGCCGGCGTGCTTGCCAGCTTCGCGAGCCTCGGCGACGTGCTCGTGGCCGAGCCGGGCGCGCTGCTCTCGTTCACCGGCCCGCGGGTCGTCCAGCAGACGACTCGAGAGAAGCTGCCCGACGACTTCGGTCTCGCCGAGGCCAACTACCGCCACGGCCACATCGACGCGATCGTCCCCCGACCCGAGCTGCGCGGCACCGTCGCGCGACTGCTGAGGCTGTTCGCCAATGGCCGGTGAAGCCGAGCTGAGGCTGCGGGAGCAGCTCTCGCGCCTGCGGAGCCTGCCGCTCCTGCGCGGCGCCAAGCTCTCGGGTGAGCTCGAGCGGCTGCAGAAGCAGCTCGACCGGATCGTCGCAGAGCCGAGCGACGAGGAGATCTGGCGCTCCGTCGAGCTGGCGCGGCACCCTGACCGGCCCTACACGCTCGACTACGTGGAGCGGCTGTTCGACGACTGGTTCGAGCTCCACGGCGACCACCATCACGGCGACGACGCCGCGCTCGTCGCCGGTCTCGGGCGCTTCCGCGGCCGCACGATCGTGCTGCTCGGCAACCAGAAGGGCCGAGACGTCAAGGAGCGGACGCGGCGCAACTTCGGCATGGCCTACCCGGAGGGCTACGGCAAAGCGATGCGCGCGATGGAGCTCGCGGGGCGGCACGGCTTCCCGATCCTCAGCCTGATCGACATCCCGGGCGCCTACCCCGGGGTGACCGCCGAGCAGCACGGGCAGGGCGGCGCGATCGCTCGCTCGCAGGCGGAGCTCGCCAGGCTGCGCGTGCCCGTCGTCGCCTGCGTGATCGGCGAGGGCGGCTCCGGCGGCGCGATCGCCACGGCGCTCGCCGACCGGGTGCTGATGCAGGAGAACGCGATCTACACGGTCATCTCGCCCGAGGGCTGCGCCGCGATCCTCTGGCGCGACGCCGGCGAGGCGCGTAAGGCGGCCGCAGCGTTCAAGCCGGACGCGGCGCACTGCCTCGAGCTCGGCGTGATTGACGCCATCGTGCCGGAGCCGGCCGAGGGCGCCCACACGGACGCCGACGAGGCTGCGCGACTGCTCGGCGACGCGCTGGCCGACTCGCTCGAGTTGCTCGACGGCCAGTCCGGCGACGACCTCCGTCGCCAGCGGCGTGTGCGATTCCGCACAATCGGCCAGGTGCCCGCAACCCGCTAGAAACCGTGGGCTGAGCGGCCCTTTTCCACACCTTCCACAGGCTTATCCCCCGGCCGTACACATGTCGAGGCCGGCTTGTAGCCGGCCTCGACCCTAACCCCCCGTTAGGTGGAGAAGCTTTGTAAGACGTGCGACCCCGAGTTGCGAAGTGTATTTGCTGCCGGCCGCAGGTGCAAACGCTGAATGCGCTAGAAAGGCGTTGTGAGCCTGCGCGAATACGAACGGAAGCGCGACCGCAAGCAGACGCCCGAGCCGTTCACGGGCAAGCGCAAGGGCAAGCAGCCGGTCTTCGTCGTCCAGCGCCACGACGCTCGGCGGCTCCACTACGACTTCCGCCTCGAGCGCGACGGCGCGCTCGCGAGCTGGGCCGTCCCGAAAGGCATCCCCCTCGAGGTAGGTGAGCGCCACCTGGCCGTGCACGTCGAGGACCACCCGCTCGACTACGGGAGCTTCGAGGGCGAGATCCCGAAGGGCCAGTACGGCGCCGGCACGGTCGAGATCTGGGACTCCGGCACCTACGAGCTGGTCGAGGAGAAACGCGACGGCGGCCTGACGGTCCGCCTGCACGGCAAGAAGCTCGAGGGGCTCTGGACGCTCGTTCCTGCGCACCTCGACGGCAAGGAGCAGAACTGGCTCCTGCTGCGCAAGCAGGACGACGGCGCCGCCCCGGCCGGGGGCCCGAGGCGCAAGTACGCGGCGATGCTCGCCACGCTCTCCGACCCGAAGCAGATCCCGATCGGCGGGGGTTGGGAGTTCGAGATCAAGTGGGACGGCTACCGGATCGTCGCGCGCGTCGCCGGCGGCGGGGCCGAGCTGCGCACGCGCAAGGACCAGGACTACACGGAGCGCTTCGCCAACGTCGCCAAGGAGCTGGCCAAGGCGCTGAAGACGCCGGACTGCGTGGTCGACGGCGAGGTCTGTGCGCTCGACGACGAGGGCCGGCCGAGCTTCTCCGCGATGCAGCAGGGCAAGCCGGGCACGCCGATCGTCTACTACGTGTTCGACCTGCTCGAGGTGGACGGCGAGCCGGTGGTCGACCTGCCGCTGTCAGAGCGGCGCAAGCGGCTGCGCAAGCTGCTCGACGGCCGCAACCGGACGGTGCAGTTCTCCGACGGCTTCGCCGACGGGCCCGCGCTTTACGAAGCGGCGCAGGAGCGGCGGCTCGAGGGGATCATGGGCAAGCGGCTCGACTCGAAGTACCTGCCCGGCAAGCGCTCACGCGACTGGCTCAAGTTCAAGACGCACGGCGAGCAGGAGTTCGTGGTCGTCGGCTACACGAAGGGCAAGGGCCGCCGTGAGTGGTCGTTCGGCTCGCTGGTGCTGGCGGCGAACGGGGCCGAGGGGCTGGAGTGGGTCGGCAACGTCGGGACCGGCTTCGACGACGCGGAGCAGGAGCGCCTGCTGAAGAAGCTGCGGCCGCTCGAGCGCAAGACCTCGCCGTTCCCGAGCCCGCCGAAGATGCCGCGCATCCGCAAGGGCGAGGTCGTCTGGGTCGAGCCGAAGCTCGTCGCGGAGACCTCGTTCGCCGAGTTCACGCACGACAACCGCCTGCGCGCGCCCGTCTACCTGGGCCTCCGCGACGACAAGGACGCGAGCGAGGTGCGGCGCGAGACGGCGCAACCGATCCCGGAGGTGATCGGCAAGGGCAAACGGGTGCTGCGGCTCTCGAACCTCGACAAGCCGTTCTGGCCGGAGGAGGGGATCACCAAGGGCGACCTGCTCGCCTACTACCGCGACGTGGCGCCGGTGCTGGTCTCGCACATTCGCGAGCGGCCGTTCACACTGAAGCGCTTTCCCGACGGCTGGCAGGGCAAGTTCTTCTTCCAGAAGGACGCGCCGGCGGGGATGCCCGACTGGATCCCGAGGGTCGAGCTCGAGGTCTCGACGCGCGAGAAGCCGCGGCAGCGCCGCAAGATCCAGGCGCCGCTCGTGAACGACGAGCTCGCGCTGCTCTGGATGGTGAACATGGGCTGCATCGACCTGAACACGTGGTACTCGCGGGTGGACAACCTCGAGCGCCCCGACTTCGTGCTCTTCGACCTCGATCCGTCGCCGGACGTCGGCTTTGCCGAGACCGTGCAGGTTGCGCTGCTCGTCAAGGAGGCGCTCGACGCGTTCGGGCTCGAGTCGTTCCCCAAGACGAGCGGCGCCGATGGGATCCACGTCCTCGTCCCGATCACGCGCAGGCACACCTACGAGGACACGCGCCAGTTCGCCGAGATCGTCGCCGGCGCGCTCGCCTCGACGCACCGCGGCCTCGTCACGACCGAATGGACGAAGTCGAAGCGCAAGGGCGTCCTGATCGACGCGAACCAGAACGGCGAGGGCAAGACGATCGCCTCGGTCTACTCGGTGCGGCCGAAGGAGGGTGCGCCGGTCTCGACCCCGCTGCGCTGGGACGAGGTCGACGAGTCGCTCGACCCGGGTGCGTTCACGATGGACGTGGTGCGCGACCGCGTGGCGAAGCACGGCGATCTGTACGAAGGGGTGCTCAAGACGAAGCAGTCGTTGAGCGCCGCGCTGAACAAATTGCGGTAGCCGTTACGCGCGGGTGAGACACTTCCTGGATGCGCATCGCTCTCGCCCTCTCGGCCGTGCTCTTGGCGGCGGTCTGCGCCGGCTCGATCGGGGCGGCTGGACCGCGCCACAAGTGCACACACGTCTCGCGCGGCTTCAGAGCGTGCACGGTCTTCCTCCAGACCGGTGAGAAGTCCACGATCGTGCGGCGAAGCGGATCTGGTTGGACAAAGGTCTCCGGACCGGTGCCGGGCCGCCCGGGCTGGTGGCGGCGGGTCGTGGCGGCCCTCGACCGGAAGACCCTGCTCGGGCAGTGGTCGGGCGAGTGCGAGGCGCAGTCGACGTACTTCGTCTCGGCTGCCGGCGGCAGGGTCCGGGCGATCTTCCGCGGGCATGACTCGACCGTGGTCGGCTGGACCGCGGACGGTCAGGGACTCGTGCGTCTGACGGAGCCTGTTTGGCGCGGGAACACGGAAATCTTCGGCCCGGGCGTCTATCGCGTCGACCCCGTAACGCTCGCCGCGCACCGTCTCCGCGAGAAGCCTGCCCGAAGCGGCTGCTAGGCTCTCCGCGTTCTTTGTTTTCGGCAAAGGAGGTGCGACATGACGTCGATTGCACTCTCCGGTCGCAGAGCCTGAGGCTCCCGGCTAGCCGCAGCACGCCTTTTCGAAGCGAGCTCCCCGAGGCCTCGGGCACGTGTCCGGTCTCGACCCATTCCTGAAAGGAGCTCGTTTGAACTTGCAAGACCTCGGCTGGGACGACGGCTTCGCGGCCGCGCTCGAGCCACACGACAATTGCATCGCGGGACGCATCTCCGCGCAGCACCGCGGCGAGTACGACGTGCTCACCGAGGCCGGTGAGTTGCGCGCGCACCTCGCCGGCCGCCTGCGCCACGAGGCATCCTCGGGTGCCGACCTGCCCGCCGTCGGCGACTGGGTTGCCCTGCGCGACGCGGTCATCCAAGCCGTGCTGCCGCGGCGCTCGGCGTTCGAGCGCAAGGTCAACCTCGCTGCGACCGAGGCACAGGTGCTCGCCGCGAACATCGACACGGTCTTCGTCGTCACCGCGCTCGACGACGACTTCAGCCCGACCAGGATCGAGCGGTACCTGACGCTGGCCTGGGAGAGCGGCGCGACGCCTGCGCTCGTGCTGACGAAGGCCGACCTCTGCGACGACCCGCTCGCGTTGCTGCTCCAGGCCGAGCAGGTCGCACTCGGCGCGCCGGCGCACGTGATCAGCAACGTCACCGGCGAGGGGCTCGACGAGCTCGCCCCATACCTCGGGCCGGCGAAGACGGTGGCGCTGCTCGGCTCCTCCGGCGTCGGAAAGTCGACGCTCGCCAACCGCCTGCTCGGGCACGAAGCGCAGGCGACGAAGGCGCTCGCCGAGGACGGCACCGGCCGGCACACGACGGTTGCCCGCCAGCTCATCCGGCTTCCGGGCGGCGCGCTGCTGGTGGACACGCCCGGTTTGCGCGAGGTCCAGCTCTGGGACGCCGACGAGGGGATCGAGCAGGCCTTCGCCGACGTGGACGAGCTGGCCGCGGGCTGCCGCTTCAACGACTGCGCGCACGAGCAGGAGCCCGGCTGCGCCGTACAGGAGGCGATCGACGAGGGCCGTCTCCCGCGCGAGCGGCTGGAGAGCTACCGCACGCTGCAACGCGAGCTGCGGCGGCTGGCGGCAAAACAGGACTCCCGCCTGCGCGCTGAGGAGAAGAAGAAGCGCGTCGCGTTCGCCAAGAGCCTGCGCAAGAGCGCCTGGTGATCAAAGGTCTCGACGCGAGAACGCGAACGCGGCGATAAGCCCGACGATCACCAGGTAGGCACAGGCCCACAGCCGGACAGGCACACCGCCGGTATTGGCGCCGCCGAAGGGCCCGAGCTGGATCAGGTAGCCGGTCAAGCCGATCGTGTTGGCGGTGATCTCGCGTAGCCCGTCCTGGTAGAGCGCCTCGAACGGCGCGGCCCACGCGATGATCGTCGCCCAGTGCTCCAGGCGGTGCGAGTTGAGCGCGTGACCGATCGAGCCGAGCAGCCCAGAGACGAGGCCGGCTCCGAAGAGCATGAAGATCGCGATCCCGTTCGCCGTCGCGGTGAGGAAGACCGAGCCCAGCAGCGACAGCGCCGCCACGATCGCGACGCCGGCGGCGAGCTCGATCGCCGGCACGACGGAGTGGTCGGGCCACCAGTCGCCGGCGACGCCGGTGATCACGACGGCCGTTGCGTAGACCGCGATCACGTACGGCGTGCAGACCGCGATCGCGCCGAGCCAGCGCGCGAACAGCAGCGTCGGTCGCGCCACCGGGCGGACGAGCAGCGGCTGGAGGAGCCCGCGCTCGGCGTCGCCACGCACCGCCCCGAGCGTCAGGAAGATCGCCAGGACGACGCCGAGGAAGAGCGTCGAGAACATCGCCAGCCCGACCATGAACGCGCCGGCAAAGGTCCGAGGCTCGATCGCGGGCGACGGCGAGCCGAGGTTGTTGACGTCGGCGAAGAGGTAGTGGTTCGCGAGCCAGTAGAGGAAGAGGAAGCCGGCGGTCAGCAGCAGGACGACCGCGAAGACCTTGCGGCGTAGCGCCTCGCGCAAGGCGTAGGCGGCGATGATCGGGATCGCTCTCACGAGGTCTCCCCGCCCACCGCCTCGAGGTAGGTGTCCTCGAGCGTTGAGGTCAGGACCCGCACGCCGTAGACCTGGCGACCGGCGGCGACCAGCTCGGAGACGAGGCGCGGCACGTCCTCGCGTGTGCCCTCGTGGATCTGCGTCCCCTGGTCCGTCTCGATCTCGATGCCGCGCCCGCGACTGAGCTCGGCGGGCGAGCCCTCGCTGACCACCTTTCCGCGGAGCAGGATCACGACGCGGTCACAGACGAGCTCGACCTCGCTCAGCAGGTGCGAGTTGAGCAGCACCGAGGTGCCGCGGCTCTGCAACTCCTCGAGCAGCTGTCGCACGGTGCGCCTGCCGACCGGGTCGAGCGCGCTCGTCGGCTCGTCCAGCAGGAGCAGCGGCGGTGATCCGACGAGTGCCTGAGCGATGCCGAGCCGCTGCTGCATTCCCTTCGACATCGCCTCGATCCGCCGGTCACGCGCGTCTGCGAGACCGACGAGCTCGAGCAGCTCGCCGCGCTCGGCCGCACCGCCGCCGGAGCCGGAGAGCCGCTGGTGCAACGCGAGCAGCTCGTCCGCCGAGTACCACCCGGGGAAGCGAAACAGCTCGGCGAGGTAGCCCATCTGCCGCCGGGCCTCGAGCGAGCCGGCGCGGGCGCCGCAAACCTCGGCGCGTCCGCGGGTGGGGCGAACGAGCCCGCAGGCGATCTTGACCAGCGTGGACTTGCCGGCTCCGTTGGGGCCGAGCAGGCCGACGAGCTCTCCTTCGCCGACTTCGAGGTCGACCCCCGCGAGCGCGGTGGTCGAGCCGTAGCGCTTCTCGAGCGCGCTGACGGAGAGCGCCGTGCTCACGTGGCGGGCGGAGTGAAGAACTTCGTGTAGTGGCCGACCTCGTCGAAGCCGAGCCGGCCGTAGAGCAGCTTCGGCCAGTCGTTGGCGTCGGCGACGAGGAAGACGAACTCCGCGCCGGCACGGCGCGCCTCGGCGATCGCGCCCAGCACGACGGCCGTCGCGCGGCCCTCGTTCCGGTGCTCTGGCACCGTGCCGACGTCCTCGACCTGCGCGTCGCCTCCGTCGAGGTAGAGGTCGGTGTAGCTGACCACCTCACCGTCGAGCTCGACCGCGAAGAAGCGGGTGCGGACGCGCTCGCCGATCAGCGCCTTGGCGGCGAAGATCTGGTCGAGCACCTCCGGCGTCGCCCACGGCTGGTCGGCAAGCACGCGCTTGCGCGCCTCGCGCAGGTCGTGCTCCGAGACCTCGCGGACGAGCGAGAGGTCGGCCTGGCGCTCCGGCTCCCGTAGCTGCGCCATCACGACGTGGCGCTCGACCCGCCAGCCGTGCTCCTTGAACCATGGCGCGAGGGCGTCGCCGAGCTCCGGGTCCGGGACGAAGATCAGCCGGCGCTCGAGCCGGGCGGCCTCAGCGACCAGCTCCTCCGCATCCGACGCGCGGTCGACCCAGAGGTAGTTGCCGTCCAGCCTTCGCGGCAGCTCGTCGGTGTAGACCGCTCGCCCGACCGGCGACTCGACCACGCGGGTGCCGCCCATGTCCCCGCGGGCCATGAACGCGTAGGAGCGCGCGAGCTCCTTACGCATCGAGTCGTTTCGGGTGGCCGAGCATGGAGAGCTCGACGATGTCCCGGCGGAAGAAGAGTGAGGTCGTCCAGTCGGTGACGACGCGCAGCTTCCGTGAGAAGAGGGGCAACTGGTAGAGGTGGTACGACCGCGTGATGAACCAGCCAGGGAAGCCGGTGAAGCGGAGCCCAACCACGTCGGCGATGCCCTTGTAGCGGCCGAGCGTGGCCACCTGGCCGAGCATCCGGTAGCGGTAAGGCTTCCGCTCGCCAATCAGGTTCTTGACCAGGCGGCGCGCCTGGCGGAGCGCGTGCTGCGAGGTCGGCGGATCGACCTG
>DATIOF010000179.1:0-6804 GCA_035473395.1 Gaiellaceae bacterium | reverse complement strand
GCGAGATCACGGAGGTCGTCCTCCAGACCGCGATCTACTGCGGAGTTCCGGCCGCGGTGGACGCGATGCGCCAGGTGCGCGCCGGGGTGGCTGCCTTCGCGGAGGAGGAGCAGCGGGCCGGGCGCGCGCCGTAGCGCGCTCTGCGCTCAGGTCGAGATCATCTTCTTTTCGATGCCGACGCCGGCGGCGAGCGCGCGCTCGACCTCGAGCTGCGCGACGAGGGGGTCCGGGTTCCGCGTGTCCACCGGCCGCGCGATCGCCTCCTTGGCGAGGTGCATCGCGTAGTCGGCGGAGCCGCCGATCCCGACGCCGACGATCCCCGGCGGGCACGGCTTGCCGCCGGCGTCGACGATCGACGAGAGCACGAACTCCTTGATCCCCTTCACGCCGTCGGCGGGGACGCACATCTTCAGGAAGCTCATGTTCTCGGAGCCCGAGCCCTTCGGCACGCACTTCACGTCGAGGCCGTCCCAGTCGGAGATGAACTCCCAGTGCACGATCGGCAGGCGGTAGCCGACGTTGGCGCCGGTGTTCTCGCGCGTGATCGTGTGGACGGCGTTCGAGCGCAGTGGATGCTCCAGCGTCGCGCGCTCGGTGCCGGCATACAGCGCCTCGTAGATCTTGGCCGGGTGCAGGGGAAAGTGCTCGCCGACCCGGCAGGTGTAGACGGCGATGCCGGTGTCCTGGCAGACGAGGTTGTCCCGGTCGTCGGCGACCTGGACGTTCTTGACGATCGTGTTGAGGACGCGCTGCCCCGGGACCGAGGTCTCGCGCCCCTGCGCGGCCACGAGCGCGTCGCGCAGGTCCTGCGGGATGTCCTTCAGCGCCCAGACGTAGAGGTGCGCCGCCGCGTCCTCGACGGTCTGGCGGAGATCGACGGCGACGGTACTCATGCGGCCTCCGCGGCGGCCTGTCCGGCCCGGCGGCCGAAGACGGTGCACTCGAGCAGCGAGTTGCCCATCATCCGGTTGCGCCCGTGGGTGCCGCCCGCAATCTCGCCGCAGGCGTACAAACCGGGCAGCGTCGTTTCGCCGTGCTCGTCGATCACGAGGCCTCCGTTCTGGTAGTGCAGGACGGGGTAGGTGAGGATCGCCTCCCGCAGCGGGTCGATCCCGGCGGAACGGTAGCGGCGGAGCATGTACGGCAGCGAGATCTCGGCGTCGGCTTCGGGAACACGCGTCGTGTCGAGCAGCACCGCAGGTCGGCCGTCCGGCGTCTCGACGCCGCGGCCGGCCTCGACCTCGTCGAAGATCGCCTGCGAGACCGCGTCGCGCGGGCCGAGCGGGTCGGTGAACTCCTCGCCCTCGCCGTTCAGGAGCGTCGCGCCGTAAGCACGGGTGGTCTCGGGGATCGAGTAGCCCTGCATCGTCGGCGGCCAGGCGCCACCGTTCGGGTGGTACTGGAGCGCGTCGAGGTCGCGGCTCTCGGCGCCGAGCTCGAGCGCCAGGCGCGTCACCTCGCCGGTCGCGCCGGGGTGATTCGTCGAGAGCTCGCCGCGCGCCTCGGCCTCGCGGTAGCAGCGGCCGCCGGCAGCCAGCACGACGGCGCCGGCGTCGATCACGAGCTCGTCGCCGTTCTTCCGGCGGCAGGTCGCGACCCAGCCGTTCTCCTGTTGCTCGAGCGAGACGAGCGGACTGTTCAGGAACGACTCGCCGCCGGAGGCGCTGTAGGCGTCACGCAGCCCGCTGGTGATCGCGTGGCCCGTCCGGTCGCCCACCTGCAGCAGCCGCTTGCGCGTTGCGCCGCCGCAGCGCGCCAGGCGGTAGCCGCCGTTCTCGCGCGTGAATTCGACGCCCTGCTCCTCCAGCCAGTGGATGGCGCCCGGCGCCTCGGCCGTCAGCACTTCGACGAGCCGGCGGTCGGCCGTCTCGTGCGAGCTTTGCCAGACGTCCTCGGCGTGTTGCTCGGGGGAGTCGTCGTCGCCGAAGGCGGCCTGGATGCCGCCCTGCGCCTTGGCCGAGTTGCACGACTGCAGCGCGCCCTTCGTCACGAGCGCGACGCGCGCGCCCGCGCGCTCGGCCGACAACGCAGCCGCGAGGCCGGAGGCACCGCTGCCGACCACAAGCACGTCAAAAGAGACCCGATCGGCCACGGCCCGCATCGTACCCTAATCTCAGCCATTAGAACCGCTTATCACCAGGCGGAGCACTATGCTCGGCGGCCGATGCGGTGGCTGGCGAAGGCAGCGGTACAGAAGGGGATGGGCGCCCTCCCGCAGGGCGAGCGCCTGAACTACGTCTTCCAGCGTCGCGTCCTGCACTCGCTGCCGGCCGGGGACGGCGCGTTGCGGCAGAAGTTCTCGCGCGCGGTGCAGCACCTGCGCGCCTACGAGGAGCACGGGGCGGGCGTGCCGGCTTCGGAGGCGACCTTCTACGAGTTCGGCGCCGGCTGGGACCTCGCGATCCCACTCGCGTACGGGCTGCTCGGGGTCGGCAAGCAAGTGCTCGTGGACATCCGCCCGAGCGCGCGGGTCGAGCTGGTGAACGACTCGCTCGCCGCGTTCGAGCGGCTCGGCGGCGAGCTGGCGGAGATCGCCGGCCGCGAGCTGCGATCACCCGGTGGGCCGATCTCCCGACTGGACGAGCTCGAGGAGCGCTTCGGCATCCGCTACCTCGCTCCCTGCGACGCGCGCGGCACCGGCCTGCCGGCCGAGTCGATCGACTTCGTCTCGAGCACGGACACCTGCGAGCACATCCCGGGGACAGAGCTCGCCGAGATCTTCCGCGAGTGCCACCGCCTCTTGCGACCCGGCGGCGCGTTCAGCTGCCGGATCGACCTGCAGGACCACTACGCCTACTTCGACCGCTCGCTCTCGAAGTACAACTTCCTGCGCTACTCCGACCGCGCGTGGAGCCTCGTCAATTCGCCGCTCCACCACCAGAACCGGCTGCGCTCGCCCGAGTACCTGCAGCTCGTGCGCGACGCGGGCTTCGAGCTCGTGGTCGAGCAGCCGTCCGGGCCGAGCGAGGCCGGGCTGCGGGAACTCGAATCGCTGCCGCTCGCGCCGCGGTTCCGCAAGTTCCCGCCCGAGGAGCTCGGCGTGACGGTGCTCTCGTTCGTGGCGACCCGGCCCACTTGAGCTTCCGGGCCTTCGTGCCGATCAAGGCACCGTGGCCCGCGCGTTCGGATCCGTCTCGCTGCTACTGATCGTGCTCGTGATCGGCTTCATGCTGACCTCGCAGCAATCGGCGAAGAGCCGCCAGCAGCAGACGCAGGCCGTCGACCAGGCGCAGGCGGCCGCGAGCGGGATTGCCTTCCAGCAGGCCGAGACGCAGCTCGAGCAGCAGCACTCACTGAACGGCACCTACGCGGGCACGTCGTTGGCCGGCTTCGGCGTGACGCTCGTCCGTGCGGATGCGAGCACGTACTGCATCCAGAACGCGACCGCGCACCTCACCGGCCCCGGCGGCGTCCCGGCCACCGGCCCCTGTTAGGGCGTCTCGCCCGAGAGGATCTGCGCGAGCTTCCCGGCGTCGATGTTCCCGCCGGAGACGATGCACACCATGTTCTCGTCCCAGCGGTGGCGCAGCGCAGCCGCAAGCGCCAGCGCGCCGGCGCCTTCCGCGACCACGCGGGCGCGCTCCGCGAGCAGCCGGACTGCGGCAGCGGTCTCGTCGAGTGAGACCGCAAACGCGCCGTCGAGCACGGCCTGCGCGCGCGTCCACATCGCAGGCAGCACCGCCGGGGAGCCCGAGCCGTCCACGAACGAGACCCGGTACTCGAACGGTTGCGGCTCGCCGTGCTCGAACGCCGCGGTCAGCGGAGCTCCGGTCTCGGGCTCGACCGCGTAGACCTCGGTCGCCGGCCGCACCGCCTTGACGGCGCTCGCGATCCCGACGCTGAGACCGCCACCGCCGAAGGGAACGAGCACGCGGTCGGGATCCGGCAGGTCGTCGAGGATCTCGAGACCGATCGTCCCGTTCCCGGCCATCACGCACTCGTCCTGGACCGGATGGATGAAGGCGCCCTCGGCCTCGGGGAACGCCGACTCCGAGATCGCCTGCCACCAGCGCTCGTACGAGACCTTCACAACGGTGCCGCCGAGCCGCTCGATCGCGGCGAGCTTCGTCTCGGGCGCGTGATCCGGCACGACGACGGTGCACGAGAGGCCGAGCTCACGGGCAGCCCAGGCCACGCCCTGGCCCATGTTCCCGGCGCTAGCGGTGACGACGCCGCCGCGCAGCTCCTCGTCGTCGGCCTGCAGGATCGCGTTCAACGCGCCGCGCAGCTTGAACGAGCCGATCGGCTGCAGGTTCTCGAGCTTCAGGTAGACGGCGCCAGGCTGGTCAGGCAGCTCGAGCCGCACGAGCGGAGTGCGCACGATCCGGCCGGCCAGCCGCTCGCGGGCGGCGCGGATCTCGTCGATCGGGATCAAAACGGGACGGCCGTGCCGGCGCCCTCGGCCTGCGCCCGCGCGTACACGTGCTCGGCGGCGGCGAGGTCTTCGGCGGCCAGGCCGAGCGACTTGAAGACGGTCAGCTCGTCGTCCGAGCGGCGGCCGTCCTTCTCGCCGATCAGCACCTCGCCGAGCTCGGCGCGGATGTGGTCGGGGCCGATGCCCGCCTCGCGCACCGCGAACAGGTAGTCGCCGCCCTCGTTCACCATCGACTCGCGCGCATCCGCGAACAGCGCCGCTGCCGCCACCGTGTCGGCGTCGAGCTCGCGGGTTGTCGGAATAGACGAGCCCACGGCGTTGACGTGCGCTCCGGGGGACAGCCACTCGCGCCGGACGATCGGCTCGGTCGCGGTGGTCGCGGTGACGACCACGTCCGCTCCGCGCAGCGCCTCCTCCGCCGTCTCGACTGCCTCCACCGGGAACGGCGCTTGTGCGCCGGCAGCGAGCGCGGCCGTACGCTCCGGCGTCCGGCTCCAGACACGAGCCTCCTCGAACTCGCGCGCGACCGCCATTGCCTCCAGGTGGGAGTGCGCCTGCACGCCCGCGCCGAGGATCGCCAGGCGCCTCGCGTCCTTGCGGGCCAGTAGGCGGGTCGCGACGCCCGACACCGCGGCCGTCCGGATCGCGGTCACGGCCGAGGCGTCAAGGAGCGCGCGCAGCTCGCCGGTCTCGCCGTCGAAGAGCAGAACGCCGCCCTGGTGCAGGTCGAGCCCACGCTCCGCGTTGCTCGGGAAGATGCAGATGACCTTGAGCCCGTAGGAGGCGGCCGGCGCAGAGCGGTGCGCGGGCATCAGCCCCATCAGGCTCGGCTCCTCGGGCGGCCGGATCACGAACCGGAGCGGCTGCCAGACCGAGCCTCGCGCCAGGTCGGCGAGCACGCGCTCCATCAGGTCGACGCATTCGGCCATCGGCAGGAGCCGCTTCACCTCGTCGTGGTTGAGGACGAGCAGCTCGCTCATGCGAACAACCCGGCGAGCTCGTCGCGTTGGCCCGGCGTCAGCTCGAGCTCGGTCGCGGCGATGGCGGTCGCAAGCTGCTCCGGGCGCCGCGGGCCGACGACCACCGCGGTCACCTGCGGGTTGCCGAGCACCCAGGCCACCGCCAGGGTCGACGGCTCGACGCCGAGGTCGGCGGCGGCCGCGGCAAAGGCTTCGAGGCCGTCGAACGTCGCCTCGTTCACCAGGTCTGCGTAGGGATCCGGGCGCAGCGTCATCCGCGAGCCCGAAGGGTACGCCTCGCCGCGTCGGTACTTCCCGGTCAGCCACCCACCGGCGAGCGGGCTGAACGGCGTGAAGCCGAGCCCCTCGCGCGCACAGATCGGCAGGATCTCCGTCTCGGCCTCGCGGCGCAGCAGGCTGTACTCGTTCTGGACCCAGCCGAAGCGGGCAAGCCCGAGGCGCGTGCTCGTCTCGAGCGCCTCCTCGAGGCCCGCGCCGTCGAGGTTGCTGGCGCCGATCGCGCCGGCCTTCCCTGCCCGGACGACCCCGTCGAGCGCGCGCAGCGTCTCCTCGATCGGCGTGTCCTCGTCGGGCTCGTGGGTGAGGTAGAGGTCGACTCGCTCGACGCCCAGGCGGCCGAGGCTGCCGTCGAGCTCGCGCAGGATGCGCTCGTGGCCGAGGCCGCGGTCGTCGGGATCGCCGGTGACCGACCAGAAGACTTTGGTGCTCAGCAGCACCGGCTCCTGGCGCTCGCTCCGCCAGGCCCCGACCCAGCTCTCGCTGCGGCCGCCGCCGTACGACGCCGCGGTGTCGAAGACGTTGATGCCGGCCGCCCAGGCGGCGTCCATCAGTGCGAACGCCTCCTCGCGGCTCTCGCCCTGGCCGAAGAGCCCCGGCGCCGAGCCGATGCCGCCGAAGTTGCCGCAGCCGAGCACGATCCGCGACACCTCGAGGCCTGTTTCTCCGAGCGGCCGGCGCTCCACCGCCAGAGCCTACGGGTCGTATGCTGGCCGCGTGACGCCCGGCGCCGAGGACTACAGCCAGCCGCTCCTCCCCGGCGAGGGCGCGAGCGACTACGAGCGCTACCTGCGCACCGACGAGCTGCTCGCGCTGCAGAAGACGCCCGACGAGATGGTGCACCGGGACGAGCGCCTGTTCCAGACCGTGCACCAGTCGTCCGAGCTGTGGCTGAAGCTCGCGTGCTTCGAGATCGACGAGGCGATCGTGCTGATCGGCGAGGGCGAGATCCGTCGCGCCTTGCGGCTGCTCGGGCGCGCCAACCACTGCATCGTGATCGTGACCGAGGCGCTGCACATGCTCGAGCGCCTCTCGCCCTGGGAGTACCACGAGGTGCGGAAGGCGCTGGGCCACGGCAGCGGATTCGACTCGCCGGGCTTCCGGAACCTGCGTTCGACCGCTCGACGGCTCTGGAGCGCGTTCGAGGATCGGCTCGCCGCGAGCGGCCTCACC
>DATIOF010000178.1:0-5192 GCA_035473395.1 Gaiellaceae bacterium | reverse complement strand
GTACGTCGTCGAGTTGGCGACCGAGATCTTGATGTTCTTGATCCCGGCGTCGTACGAGCCCTGCAGCTTCGTCAGCGTCGCGCCCGTGTAGCCCGTGGCGTGGTCGGCGTTGAACGCCTCCATGCCCGGCACTGCAGCGCGGACGTTGGCCTGCGCCGCGGACTTGTTCGCCCGCGTGCGGAAGCTCAGGTACGAGGGGATCGCGATCGCAAGCAG
Organism: Gaiellaceae bacterium; assembly: GCA_035473395.1. Lineage (GTDB taxonomy): Bacteria > Actinomycetota > Thermoleophilia > Gaiellales > Gaiellaceae > AC-32. The sequence goes on along the minus strand of DATIOF010000178.1, from coordinate 4,976 downwards.
GATCCCGAGGATGATGATCACGACCAGGAGCTCGATGAGGGTGAAACCCTCGTCGCGCCGCAGTCGCTGTGTAAGCCGTGCAAGCATGCTTGTTCCTCCTTGAGGGGTGCGCAGATGGCCTGCGCCCTCTATCGGCGCGTGTTGCCTCGCAGGCACACCCCCCAAAAAGGGGAAGCGGCATCACCCGCGCATCACTCGCCGAAGACCCTCAAGTCAGTGACTGGCCGTGCCGATAGCGAGCGCAGCGGCAATGGCGGACACCTTGTATTCGGTCGACGATCTGCTCGAGCAGATGGTGGCGCGGAACGCGTCGGATCTGCACGTGGCTGTCGGCGCGCACCCGGCGGTGCGCGTGCGCGGCAAGCTCGAGCCCCTGCAGGAAATCCCTCCGCTGACCCCGGAGGTCACGCAGCAGCTCCTGTACCGGATCCTCTCCACCGAGCAGCAGAAGCACCTGGAGGTCAGCCGGCAGATCGACCTCGCGCACTCGATTCCCGGCCTCGCGCGCTTCCGCGTGAATGTGTACTGGCAGCGGGAAGCGCTCGGCGCGGCCTTCCGCCTGATCCCGACGGAGATCAAGACGCTCGAGGAGCTCGGAATCCCGTCGGCGCTCCACGAGCTGACCGAGCGCCCCCGCGGGCTCGTGCTCGTCACCGGCCCGACCGGCTCCGGTAAATCGACCACGCTCGCGGCCCTGATCGACGAGATCAACCGCAAGCGGGCCGAGCACATCCTCACGATCGAGGACCCGATCGAGTTCGTCCACCGCCACAAGCGCTGCGTCGTCAACCAGCGCGAGATCGGCGTCGACGCGACCAGCTTCGCCGAGGCGCTCCGCGCCGCGCTCCGCCAGGACCCCGACGTGATCCTCCTCGGCGAGATGCGCGACCTCGAGACGATCTCGACCGCGCTGACCGCGGCCGAGACCGGCCACCTCGTGTTTGCCACCCTGCACACCCAGAGCGCGCCCGGGACGATCGACCGCGTGATCGACGCTTTCCCGGCCGGGCAGCAGGACCAGATCAGGATTCAGCTTGCCGCCACGCTCGAGGGCGTTGTGACGCAGGCGCTGCTCCCGACCGCCGACGGCACGGGCCGTGTGCCCGCCCTCGAGATTCTTTTTCCTGACGACGCAGTGCGGAACCTGATCCGCCAGGCGAAGGTCGAGCAGGTCTACTCGGTCATGCAGACCGGCACCGCCAAGGGCATGCAGACGATGGAGCAGTCCCTCGCCGACCTGACCCTGCGCGGCGTGATCTCGTTCGAGGTCGCGCTCTCGCGCTCCAGCCGGCCCGAGCAGCTCGTAGGCCTGCTCGAGCGCGCCGGCTTCGCCGTTTCGGCGCAGGCCGCGGGCGTCGCGCCCGCTGCCGGCCTGCGGGTGGCGGAGGGCTAGCGATGGAGTGGAACGACGACATGCGGCCTGAGCAGCCCGACGAGGAGACCAAGGAGCTGCGGCACACGCCTGCGCGGCCCGAGCCTCAGCCCGAGGCCGACCTCGACCCTGAGCCCATCGCACTCGAGCCCGAGCCTGAGCCTGAGCCCGCCACGCCCGAGCCCGAGCCCGTCACGCCCGAGCCCGAGCCCGAGAAGTCGCTGCTGAAGAAGGAGATTTCGTTCCGGCGCAAGCCGAAGCAGCCCAAGACTCCGAGCGAGCCCAAGGCGAAGCGGGAGAAGACCCCGAAAGAGCCCAAGCCCAAGGCCGCCGGCCTGAAGAAGGAGATCTCGCTCCCGTTCGGCCGCAAGAAGGCCGCCAAGGAGCCGGTCGTGCAGGTCGAAGCCGAGTCGCCGCAGGCCAAGGAGCCGCGCAAGCCCCGTCTCAGGCGCCAGAAGAGCGCGGCGTCGTCGGGCAAGCGCGCGAAGCGCCTCGTCGGCCTCAAGATCGGCGGCTCGCAGCTCGCGGCCGCCCGGATCGTGAACAACGGTCACCCGGAGCTCGTCCAGGTCGCGCGCGAGCGCCTCGACCACGGAATCGTGGTCGGCGGCGAGCTGCGCGAGCCGGAGCTTCTCGCCGAGGCGCTGAAGGCGTTCTTCCGCAAGCACAAGCTTCCGCGCCAGGGCGTGCGGCTCGGCATCGCCAACAACCGCATCGGCGTCCGCATCTTCGAGATCGCCGGCATCGCCGACCCCAAGCAGCTCGAGAACGCGATCCGCTTCCGCGCCCAGGAGGCCCTGCCGATCCCGATCGAGGAGGCCGTGCTCGACTACCACGTCCTCGGCGAGCGGACGGACGACGAGGGGCAGCTCGTACGCCGGATCCTGCTAGTGGTCGCCTATCGCGAGCTGATCGACCGCTACGTCGCCGCCTGCAAGAAGGCCGGTGTGCGGCTGGCGGGGATCGACCTCGAGGCGTTCGCTTTGCTGCGCGCGCTCGGCGATCCGCTGCCACAGGACGCACCGCCCTCCGACGCTGCGCTCGTCGTCGTCTCGGTCGGCCACGACCGCTCGACCTTTGCCGTCTCCGACGGCCGCGTCTGCGAGTTCACGCGCGTGCTCGACTGGGGCGGCTCGACGCTCGACGTGGCGATGGCCCGCGAGCTCGACTGCGCGCCGTCCGAGGCGGAGCCGTTCAAGCGAGAGCTCTCACTCGCTACCGCGAATGTTCCGGAAGGGCTGACTCAGGATCAGGCGGATCGCGCTCGCGAGGCGGTTCGGCGCCAGTTGCAGACGTTTGCGCGCGAGCTCGTCTCCTCGCTCCAGTTCTACCAGAACCAGCCCGGATCTCTCGGCATCGGCGAGATCGTGATCACGGGCGGCACCGCGCACCTGGGCGGGGTCGCCGACGAGCTGCAGCGCCTGATCGGCGTCCGCGTCGAGGTGGGCGACCCGCTGTTGCGCGTGAAGCTCGGCAAGAAGCTGCGCGAGACCGACGAGCAGCTCGGCTCCCTCGCGGTCGCCATCGGCCTCGGGATCGAGGACTAGACGTGCGTGCGATCAACCTCCTGCCACGAGACGACGCGCGCCGCGGAGGCCCGCAGAAGACGCAGTGGATCGTGCTCGTGCCGGTCGTGCTCGCCGTGCTGCTCGCGGCGATCCTCTCCGCGATGTTCCTCTCGGGCAGCGGCAAGGTGAAGGACAAGCAGGCCGAGCTCGCGACGCTCCAGGACGAGCTGCGCGCGATCCCGACCCCTGACGCGAGCCGCGTCAAGACGCAGACCGCGCTCGCTGCCGACAAGCAGGCTCGCGTCAGCGCGCTCTCCGCAGCGCTTTCGCGCCGGGTCGCCTGGGACCGGGTCTTCCGTGAGCTTTCGCTGGTGCTGCCGAACGACGTCTGGCTGGCGACGATCTCGGCGAACGCGCCCGTGCCCTCGTCGTCGGCGGCCGCCCCGGCTCCGGCAGCCGCCGGCGCCACGGTCGCGGCAACCGGGTTCACGATCGACGGCTACACCTACTCGCATCCCGCGGTCGCGCGCTTGCTGAGCCGGCTGGCCGTTGTGCCCGACCTCGTCAACGTGCAGCTCCAGCAGAGCACCCTGACGAAAGTCGGGACTGCCCAGGCCGTGCACTTCGTGATCGTGGCCGACGTTCGAAGGCCGGGAGGCGGACAGTGAAGAGAAGCGGCCTCCCGCAGCCCGCGCTGATCGCGCTGATCGTGGTCGGCTTCCTGCTCGCCGGCGTGGGCGGGTACATGATGCTGATCCGGCCCCAGCACGCCAAGGCGGCCGAACTCGACCGCCAGATCGCGGACACCAACAGCGCGATCGACGCCGCCCGCGCCCTCACGCTCGAGGCGAAGAAGGGCGCCCAGATTCGCGTGGCGGACCTCTACCGGCTGACGAAGGCCATGCCGGATCAGGTCGACATGGCCGGGATCCTGCTCGAGCTGAACCAGGTCGCCGAGGACAGCGGGATCACCTTCGAGCAGATCACGCCGTCCGCCACGGCGACGCCGATCTCCGGCTACCTCGCGATCCCGATCACCGTCGAGTTTCAGGGCAACTTCTACGACCTGTCCGACTTCCTCTACCGGCTGCGGAATCTCGTCGACGTGCGGCACGGCACGCTCGACGCGACCGGCCGTCTCTTCGCGATCGACCAGGTCGAGTTCGCCGAGGCGCCTCCGCCTCCCGGCTTCCCGCAGATCCGTGCGCACCTCGTGATCGACGCGTTCGTCTACGGCACGGGCACGGCTCCGACCGTGGCGCCTCCGGCCGGCGCCACCGGGGCGACCGGCGCGACCGGATCGACCGGCGTGACACCGCCCACGACCCCGACCGGCGCGAGCGCGTCGGCCGCTCCGGCAGGGACCTAGGCATGGCGAAGAAGATCGATCCCAAGGCAAAGGCCAAGCGCCAGAAGATCTACGCCGGCGTCGGTGGCGTGATCCTGCTGGCGGTGCTCGCCTTTCAGGTCCCGCGGACGCTGAAGATGATGCACCCGGCGGATCAGAGCTCGTCGACCCCGCCGCCCGCGACCACGACCCCGGGCTCGACCCCGGCGCCGATCAGCGCGCCCTCGCTGAGCGGCGGCAACGCCGCGCCGGCTGCAGCCGCGCCCGGAGGGGACGGCATCACTGACCCCGAAGGCGTTCCGGCGCCGCAATCCGGCCAGCTGCTCGCGTTCGGGCTGTTCCGGTCGAAGGATCCGTTCATCCAGCAGATCAACCTGAAAGGCACCACGGGCTCTAGCGGAGCGCTCCCGAGCTCTGGATCGGCAGGCGCCACCGGGCCTACAGGCGTGGTGGTGGGCGGCTCTGGTGGCTCGGGCGGCTCTGCGCAGCCGTCACCGCCGGCCGCGGCTCCTGCCGCGCCCACGCCCAAGACGCCGCTGACTACTGCGGTGATCTCCGTGAACGGGTCTCCCGAGTCCGTCCAGACCGGCGGAACCTTCCCCGCGTCGAACCCCTACTTCAAGCTCGTCTCGCTGACGAAGAAGGGGGCGAAGATCTCGATCGCCGGCGGCTCGCTCGAGAACGGCGCGCCCACGGTCACGCTGACCAAGAACAAGGCCGTGACCCTGATGAACACCGCCGACGGCAC
>DATIOF010000177.1:0-26319 GCA_035473395.1 Gaiellaceae bacterium | reverse complement strand
GGCGCTGCCCAAGGTCGGGGCGACGCGTGGCTACGGCGCAGCCGTGCATCTGGTCGGCGCGACCGTCGACGAGAGCCTCGTCGAGGCGCGTGCGTTCGCCGAGCGCACCGGCGCGGTGCTCGTGCACCCGTTCGACCACGTCGACGTGATCGCCGGCCAGGGCACCGTCGGGCTCGAGATCGTCGAGCAGTGCCCGGACGTGGCGACGGTGCTGGTCCCGACCGGGGGCGGCGGCCTGCTCGGCGGCGTCGCGGCGGCGCTGCCGGACGGGGTGCGGGTGGTGGGCGTGCAGGCCGAGGGTGCGGCCGCATGGCCGCCGTCGCTGATCGCACACGCGCCGACGGCGCTGCCCGTCATGCGCACCCTCGCGGACGGCATCGCGGTCGGCAGGCCGGGCGATGTGACGTTCCCGCAGGTCACCGCTCTCGTCGACGAGATCCTCACCGTGGACGACGATGCGCTCTCGCGGGCACTGCTGCACTGCCTGGAGCGGGCGAAACTGATCGTCGAACCGGCGGGCGCGGCGGCAGTGGCCGCGCTGCTGGAGCACCCGCGGCGGTTCGCGACACCGGCGGTCGCTGTGCTCTCCGGCGGCAACATCGATCCAGTGGTGCTGGGCCACATGATCCGGCACGGGATGGCCGTGGCCGCCCGCCATGTCGAGCTGCGCCTCCGGATCGCCGACCGCCCTGGCGCGCTTGCGGCGCTGCTGACGCTGATCGGGGAGCAGGGGGCGAACGTGCTGGACGTGACGCACTCGCGCATCTCGGGGGCGCTGCACCTCGGTGAGGTCGATGTCTCGGTGAGCCTGGAGACGCGCGGTCACCAGCACATCGCCGACCTGTCCGAGGCGCTGCACGCGGCAGGCCACGGCCCCATCGGGGCGGTGCACGCGTCGGGGCCCTGAGGAGCACGTTACTCAGGGCCCCGACGGGCGGACTCAGCCGCTGAACGGCTCTGCGGACACCAGGGTGACCTTCATGCTGCCGCCGTCCGGCAGCCGGTACTCGCGGGTCTCGCCCACGCGGGCGCCCAGCAGGGCGGCACCCAGCGGCGAGTTCGGCGAGATGACCTGCAGGTCCCCGTGTGCCCCCTCCTCGCGCGAGCCGAGCAGGAGCTTCTCGACGTCGTTGGGGTCGTCGTCGTAGTGGATGGTGAGCACCATGCCGGGGGACGCGGTGTCCGACGCCGTGGGGGCGACGCCGACCTGGGCGGTGCGCAGCAGTTCCTGGAGCTGCCGGATCCGGGCCTCCTGCTGGCCCTGCTCCTCGCGGGCGGCGTGATAGCCGCCGTTCTCCTTGAGGTCGCCCTCCTCGCGTCGGGCGTTGATCTCCGCGGCGATGACGGTGCGGTTCGCGATCAGCTCGTCGAGCTCGTGCTTGAGCCGGTCGTAGGCCTCCTGGGTCAGCCAGGTCACCTGCGTGTCCACGGTCATCACTCCTCCAGCGATCCGGTCGTGCACCCGCGGGCCCGTGCGGGTCCGTCGGGACGGCTAGCCCGACGCGGTGGTACGTGTCGTTGCCCGGAGTCGGCGTCCGCCCCGGGGCCCGAGTAAGGAAAAACACGACCCGCCTGCGGGCCGTGTGTACCTCACCGTAACACGGTGCAATCGCCGCGTCGTGCTCTTTCGGCGAACGGTTCAGGGTCGAAAAGAGTTCCGCACTCACTGTTCCCGCTGGTCAACGACGACTGAAGGGACCGGCAACGGAGCCGGGAAGGCTCGCGCGCGTCGCACTGTTGCAGTGGGACAGACGGAACTGTCGGGGGTCTCTGCCACGATCCCGGACGAACGCCAGCGAGGCTGGAAAGCCTCCGCACCCTGAGACGCACACCCTGAGACGCACACCCTCAGACAGAGCACTGGAAGGACCGCGGCACCCGATGTCGACCTCCGAACTCCTCCGCACCGCGGGTGGCTCCCTTGACGGGGGGCCCCTGCGCATGACGACCGTGCACGCCCACCCCGACGACGAGTCCAGCAAGGGCGCCGCGACGTGCGCCCGCTACGCCAACGAGGGGCGCGAGGTCGCCGTCGTCACCTGTACCGGCGGCGAGCGCGGCAGCATCCTCAACCCCGCGATGGACCGGCCGGGTGTCCTCGACGACATGCCCGCCGTACGCCGCGCCGAGATGGCCCGCGCCGCCGAGATCCTCGGCGTGTCGCACCGCTGGCTGGGATACGTCGACTCCGGCCTCCCCGAGGGCGATCCCCCGCCGCCGCTGCCCGAGGGCTGCTTCGCACTCGGCGACATCGACGAGCAGGTCGGCCGCCTGGTCGCGGTGATCCGCGAGCTGCGCCCGCACGTCCTGGTCACCTACGACGAGCGCGGCGGCTACCCACATCCGGATCACATCCGGTGCCACGAGATCTCCGTCGCGGCGTTCGACGCCGCGGGCGACCCGGACCGGTACCCGGACGCGGGCGAGCCGTGGCAGCCGCTCAAGCTCTACTACTCCCACGGGTTCTCCCGCGCCCGCATGGAGGCCTTCCATGCCGCGCTGCTGGAGCGTGGGCTCGAGTCGCCGTACGGGGAGTGGCTGGCGAACTGGTCGGCCGACGTTCCTGACCCAGGGGCCCGCGTGACGACCCGCGTGCAGTGCGCCGACTGGTTCCCGGTCCGTGACGAGGCCCTGCGCGCCCACGCCACGCAGATCGACCCGACGAGCCGGTGGTTCCACGTTCCGGAAGACCTGCAGCGCGAGGTCTGGCCGACGGAGGACTACGAACTGGTCCGCTCGCTGGTGGAGTCGCCGCTGCCGGAAGACGACCTGTTCGCCGGGATCGAGGTGGCTGCCCGGGAGCGCCGGGCGAGCTGAGCGATCCCGTTACCTAGACTTGGAGTCGACGCAGGGAAGGAGGCGGCCGTGCTGGTCGATCTCGGTGGGCCGGTGGGGCAGGTCGTGGCGGTGCTGGCGCAGGATCCGGCTCCCCCGCCCGGAAAGGGCGAGGAGTTCGGCAAGGCCTCGCCCGTCGCTCTCGTCGTCCTTGTGCTGCTCTTCCTCGCGACGATCTTGCTCGTTCGTTCCATGAACAAGCAGCTCCGGAAGGTGCCGGCCTCCTTCGACGAGCCCGACGGCACCCAGGACCGTGCGACACCGGATTCGTCGGACGCCACCGCCGCACAGACGACACCCTCGGCCGTTCCGACGAGCGGCGACGAGCCCGGAGACCCATCCGTCCGCAGCTGACGGCGTCCCGGCAGGCGGTCTTTGACAGGCTGGGCCCATGCCGAACCGTCTCGCCGGCGCCACGAGCCCGTACCTGCTCCAGCATGCCGACAACCCCGTCGACTGGTGGGAGTGGTCGGACGCGGCGTTCGAGGAGGCCGCGCGCCGGGACGTGCCGGTGCTGCTCTCGGTCGGCTACGCGGCCTGCCACTGGTGCCACGTCATGGCGCACGAGTCGTTCGAGGACCCGGAGATCGCGGCGTTGATGAACGAGCGCTTCGTGAACATCAAGGTTGACCGCGAGGAGCGCCCGGACGTGGACGGGATCTACATGGACGCGGTGGTCGCGCTGACCGGCAGCGGCGGCTGGCCGCTGACCGTCTTCCTGACGCCCGAGGGCGAGCCGTTCCTCGGCGGCACCTACTTCCCGCCGGCGCCCAGGCACGGGCTGCCGTCGTTCCCGCAGGTGCTGGTGGCGGTCTCGGACCTTTACCGCGAGCGCCGCTCGGAGGTGACGCAGCGGACCGAGGTGCTCGTCGACGCGCTCCGGCAGGCAGCCTCGGCCGAGCCGTCGGCGGAGCCGCTGACGGAGTCGCTGCTCCTGGCCGCGGTGCGGCGGCTGGACGAGCTGCACGACCCGGAGTGGGGCGGCTTCGGCGCGCGGGCGCCGAAGTTCCCGCCGGCCTCGGCGCTCGAGCTGCTGCTGCGGCGCGGAGAGGCGGAGCTGGCGGCGCCGACGCTCGACGCGATGGCCGCGGGAGGGATGTACGACCTCGTCGGCGGCGGCTTCCACCGCTACTCGGTGGACGAGCGCTGGCTCGTGCCGCACTTCGAGAAGATGCTCTACGACAACGCGCTGCTCGTCGCCGCGTACCTGCACGGGTGGCTCGTGACCGGCCGCGCGCGTTACCGCGAAGTGGTCGAGGAGACGGTCGAGTACCTGCTTCGCGACCTGCGCCTGCCGGGCGGTGGCTTCGCCTCCTCGCAGGACGCGGACACCGACGGCGTCGAGGGGCTGACGTACACCTGGGCGCCGGGCGAAGGCGCGCCCGAGGAGCTGTTCGAGCCGTTCGAGGACGGCCGCTTCGTGCTGCGCGGCTCCCTCGACCCGGCTACGCGGGCTCGCTTGCTGGAGATTCGGGCCGGCCGTCCGCAGCCTGGGCTCGACGACAAGGCGATCGCGTCCTGGAACGGCCTTGCGCTGGCGGCGCTGGCCGAGGCGGGCCGGCGGCTCGAGCGGGCCGACTGGATCGACGAGGCGCGCGCGCTCGGCGAGTTCCTGCTCGGGCCGATGTCGCGGGAGGGGCGGCTCGTCCGCAGCATCCGCAACGGCCACGCGAGCGGGCCGGGCTTCCTCGAGGACTACGCCGACGTCGCGCACGGGCTCTACGAGCTCCACGTCGCGACGGGCGAGCAGCGCTGGCTCGAAGAGTCGCGACGGCTGGCGCTGCTCGCGGTCGAGCTGTTCGCAGACGACCAGCGGGGCGGCTTCTTCCTCGCGCCGGCCGAGGGCGAGCAGCTCGTCGCCCGGCGCAAGGAGCTCTACGACCACCCGGTCCCGTCCGGCAACTCGATGCTGGCCTACGTGCTCCTCCGCCTGGGGAGGATCTGGGGCGACGACGAGCTGGAGCGGCGAGCGGTCGGCGTGCTGCGCCTGCTCGGCGAGAGCCTCGGCCGCGGGCCGACCGAGTTCGCCTGGTCGCTGAACGCGCTCGACCTCTACCTCTCGACCCCGAAGGAGATCGCGATCGTCGGGCCTCCCGAGAGCGAGATCGCCCGGGCTGCGCTGTCGCCGTTCGAGCCCAACGCGGTCGTCGCCTTCGGCCCCGCCGAGGGGATTCCGCTGCTCGAGGGCAAAGGTCTTGTCGACGGCCGCCCGGCGGTCTACGTCTGCGAGCGCTTCGCCTGCCAGGCGCCGGTCACCGAGGCGGCTGAGCTCGGGCCCGTCGCTTAGGCTGGGACGCGATGGACGAGCAGGTGATTCCGGTGCTCTACGTCGAGGATGCCGCCCGAGCCGTGGCCTGGTACGAGCGCCTCGGCTTCCGCAAGGAGTGGGAGCATCAGTTCGAGCCGGGCTTTCCCTGGTTCGTCTCCGTCGCCCGCGGACAGGTTCGGATCTACCTCTCGGAGCACAAGGGCGACGCGCGCCCGAACACCCTCGTTCACCTGAACGTCAAGGACATCGACGCAGTGTCGGCCGCGTTCGGGATCCCGGTCGACGAGGCGGGCCTCGCGGGGCGAGAGTGCGACCTCGAAGACCCCGACGGAAACCGCCTACGGGTCGCGACGCCGCGCACCTGACACGCCGGTCACCTGAGGCTTACGATCCGCGCGTGGCCCTGCTCTCGGTCGAGCACGTGACGCGGCGGTTCGGCGGGGTCGTCGCGGTCGACGACGTCACGCTGGACGTCGGAGAGGGTGAGATCGTTGGCCTGATCGGGCCCAACGGCGCCGGCAAGACGACGCTCTTCAACCTGATCACGCGCCTCTACAAGCCCGACGAGGGCGAGATCGCCTACGACGGCGAGAGCCTGCTGCGCACGCCGGCCCACCGCGTCGTGCGCCTCGGGATCGCGCGCACCTTCCAGAACGTCGAGCTGTTCGAGTCGATGACGGTGCTCGAGCACGTGCTGGTCGGTCGCCACGCGCGCCGCGGCCGCAGCGCCCGCGAGCTGCTCGACTACGTCGGTCTCTCACCGCTTGCGCACCGGCCGGCGGCCGAGCTCTCGTACGGGACGCGCAAGCGGGTCGAGCTCGCGCGCGCCCTCGCCGCCGGGCCGCGGCTGCTGCTGCTGGACGAGCCGGCCGGCGGGCTGAACCACGACGAGGTCGGCGAGCTCGCCGAGCTGATCCGCCAACTTCGTAGCGATTTCGAGCTGACGCTGCTCTTGGTCGAGCACCACATGGGCCTCGTGATGGGCGTTGCCGAGCGTGTGCACGTACTCGACTTCGGCCGGCTGATCGCGAGCGGCACGCCGGCCGAGGTGCAGAGCGACCCGAAGGTGATCGAGGCCTACCTGGGGACGACCGCCGTTGCCTGACGCGCTGTTGGAACTGGAGGACGTGACGGCCCGCTACGGGCCGGTTACCGCGCTGCACGGGGTCTCGCTCAGCGTCGGCGAGGGCGAGGCGGTCGCCGTGCTCGGCGCGAACGGCGCCGGCAAGACGACGACGCTTCGCGCCATCTCGGGAGCCGTCCGGCGCAGCGGCCGGATCGCCTTTGCCGGGCAGAGCATCGCCCGCAGCTCACCCGAGGCGACGGCCCGCGCCGGGATCGCGCACGTGCCGGAAGGTCGGGGAACGCTCACCGACCTGACCGTGCACGAGAACCTCCGCCTCGGCGCCTACACGCGCCGTGACCGGGCGGCGATCAAGGAGGACGAGGAGCGCGTGCTCGGCTACTTCCCTCGCCTCGAGGAGCGGCGTGACCAGCGCGCCGGCACGCTCAGCGGTGGCGAGCAGCAGATGCTCGCGCTCGCCCGGGCGCTGATGCTGCGGCCGCGGCTGCTGCTGCTCGACGAGCCGTCGCTCGGGCTCGCGCCGCTCGTGGTCGCGGAGATCTTCCGGATTGTCGGCGAGCTGAACGAGCGCGAGGGCCTGGCCGTGCTCGTGGTCGAGCAGAACGCCGCCCTCGCGCTCGAGGCGTCCGCACGCGCGTACGTGCTCGAGGTCGGCAAGGTCGCGGTCGAGGGCGAGAGCGCGGCCCTCCGGCGCGACGAATCCGTCCGCAAGTCGTACCTCGGGTACTGACGTGCTCCTCGCCTTCGACTGGACGCAGCTCGCGCAGCAGATCGTGATCGGCCTCTCCTCCGGCGGCGTCTGGGCGACGCTCGCCGTCGCGCTCGTGCTGATCTACCGCTCGACGGGCGTGGTCAACTTCGCTCAGGGCGAGATGGCGATGTTCTCGACCTTCATCGCCTGGTCGCTCGTCCACCACGGCCTGGGCTACTGGGGCGCCTTCTTCCTCACGGTCGCGCTCTCGTTCTTCGGCGGGGTCGCGGTCGAGCGGGTCGTGATCCGCCCGGTCGAGCGCGCCCCGGTGCTGACGGTGGTGATCGTCACGCTCGGCCTCTTCTTCCTCGTCAACGGCGCCGCCCGCTGGATCTGGTCGCCCGAGGTGCGGAGCCTGCCGAACGCGTTCTCGACCAGGCCGATCGACGTCGCGGGAGTCGCGTTCTCGATCCAGGACCTCGGCACGATCGCCGTCTCGCTGGGCGCGGTCGGGCTGCTCTGGCTCTTCTTCCGCTTCACCAAGCTCGGGCTGGCCTCGCGCGCGGCCGCGGTCAACCCGGAGGCGAGCCGGCTCGTCGGCGTGCGGGTCAGCTGGATGCTCGCGCTCGGCTGGGGACTGGCGGCGGCGATGGGCGCGGTCTCCGGGATGCTGACCGCGCCGGCGCTCGCGAGCTTCGACCAGAACCTGATGCAGCCGGTGCTCCTGTACGCGTTCGCCGGCGCGGTGCTCGGTGGGCTCGACAGCCCGCTCGGCGCGGTCGTCGGCTCGCTGCTGCTCGGCGTGCTGATCAACCTGATCGGCACGTACGTGAACTGGGTCGGCACCGACCTGCGGCTACCGGTCGCGCTCGCGGTGATCCTGGGCGTGCTGCTCGTCAAGCCGACCGGCCTCTTCGGCCGGGCCGAGGTGGCACGGGTATGAGGCGCGGGCTCGGGATCGGTCTCTGGGTGCTGACGGCCGTTGCGGTGCTCGCCCTCTACGCGCTGGCGCCGCATCTCGTCAGCGACTTCCACTCCCGCGACCTGGCGCAGGCGGGCGTCTTCTTCATCGCGATCGTCGGGTTGAACATCCTCACGGGCTACACGGGGCAGATCTCGCTCGGCCACGGCGCGCTGATGGCGGTCGGCGGCTACACGACCGCGGCGCTGGCGGTGCACGAGCACTGGCGCGACGTCTGGACGATCCCGCTCGCCGGGATCGCCGCCGGCGTGGTCGGCTTCCTGATCGGCCTGCCCGCGCTGCGGCTCTCCGGGATCTACCTCGCGCTCGCCACCTTTGCCTTCGCGATCGCGATCCCGTCGCTGATCAAGAAGTTCTCCGGGCTGACCGGCGGCGGCCAGGGCCTGCGGCTGCTCGAGCAGGCGCCGCTGCAGGTGACCGGCCTCAGCGGCACCGTCACGGTGTTCGGCCACTCGACCACGCAGAACCACTTCCTCTACTACCTGACGTGGGGCATCGGACTGGTCGGCTTCGTGATCGCGTGGCTGATCGTCCGCGGTCGCCTCGGCCGTACCTTCAGGGCCGTGCGCGACAGCGAGGTCGCCGCCGCCTCGGTCGGGATCGACCTCGCCCGCACGAAGACGCTCGCCTTCGCGATCAGCGGCGTCTACGCCGGCGTCGCGGGCGCGCTGCTCGCGATCCAGGCCGAGATCGTGAACCCGCTCTCGTTCACCTTTCTGCTCTCGATCCTGCTCCTCGTCGGCACGGTCGTCGGCGGCCTCGGCTCGCTGCCCGGGATGGTGGTCGGCGCCTTCTTCGTCCAGTACGCGCCAAACCTCTCGACCCACGTCTCGACCAAGCCCGGTGTGCCGGACTTCGTCTACGGCGCCGCGATCATCCTCGTGATGATCCTGCTCCCGACCGGCGTGGGCGGCCTGCTGCGCCGGGTTGCCAGACCCCTAACAACCCGGCTATACCTTCGTCCCTAGAGGGGCTGTGACGAGGACGACTCACCTGATTCTGTGCGCGCTCGGCGCGCTGGCGCTCGCGACGGTCGCGTCGGGGGCTGCCTCCGAGACGGGCATCACCTCCTCGCAGGTGCTGATCGGCGGGACGACCCCGCTGAGCGGGCCGGCCTCCGCGTACCAGTCGGTGGCGAAGGGCGCCGCGGCCTACTTCCGCTACGTCGACGCCAAGGGCGGCGTGAACAAGCGGCAGATCAAGTACGTCTACAAGGACGACGCGTACGACCCGTCCAAGACCGCCGACAAGACGCGCGAGCTCGTCCAGCAGGACAAGGTCTTCGCGATCTTCAACAGCCTCGGCACCGAGCAGAACCTCGCCACGCGCGCCTACCTGAACGCGATCAAGGTGCCGCAGCTGTTCGTTGCCAGCGGCGCGACCACTTTCGGCAAGGACTACAAGCAGTACCCGTGGACGATCGGCTACCAGCCGAACTACCGCGCCGAGGGCACGATCTACGGCCGCTACGTCGCCAAGACGAGCCCGAAGGCGCGCATCGGCGTCCTCTACCAGAACGACGACTACGGCAAGGACCTGCTCGCCGGGCTGCGCAACGGCCTCGGCAAGAAAGCGAGCCTGATCGTCTCCAAGCAGAGCTACGACGTCCAGGACCCGGACGTCCAGTCGCAGGTCGCCAAGCTGAAGGCCGCCAGGGTGAGCACGGTGATGCTGTTCGCGACGCCGAAGTTCGCGATCCAGTCCTACGTCTACGCGCATAAGCTCGGCTGGAAGCCGACGGTCTACGTGAACGCCGTCTCGAGCGCGGCGAACATCATGGGCCTCGCCACGGCGGGGACGAACAAGAAGCAGACCGAGGGCTCGCTCTCGATCGTCTTCCTCAAGGACCCGACCGACCAGCACTGGGCCAAGGATCCCGGTGTCAAGCTCTACCGCTCGATCATGAAGAAGTACAAGGGCGGCAACCCGAACGACGTCTACGCGGTCTACGGTATGTCGGTCGCGCACACCTTCGTCGCGGCGCTGAAGAAGGCCGGCAAGAACCCGACCCGCGCCGGGATCATGAAGGCGGCGACGAGCCTGAACGTCACGAACGACCCGTTCCTGCTCCCCGGAATGGCGGTCAAGACGAGCTCGACCGACCACTTCCCGCTCGACCAGGCGAAGCTCCAGCGCTACCACAACGGGCACTGGGTCTCGTTCGGCGGGCTGTTCAGGGTCAGGTAGCGAGCGCCGGCTCGCCGGCCGGGAGCTTCACGAGCTCGCGGCGTCTTACCGGTAGCAGGCTGATCACCGTCACCGTCAGCGCGACGCCCAGCCACTGCGTCCAGCGCAGCGACGAGTCGAAGACGTAGATCCCGACGAGCGTCGTCGTGACCGGGAACGCCAGCTCGCCGAGCGAGGCGAGCAGCGCGGGCGTGCGCTGCAGCCCGTAGTAGTAGAGCCCGAGCGCGAACAGCCCCGTCACGAGCGCGAGCACCGCGATCCAGAAGCTGTCGTGGAGGCTCGAGAAGGCCGGCGCGCCGACGATCGGAAGCGCGCAGGCGGCGGCGACGAGCCCGAATGCGAAGCGGACGGTCAGCACGTGCTCGAAGCGCAGGCGCCGGGTGAGGAAGCGCCCGAAGACGGTGCCCATCGCCCAGAGCGTCGCGGCCGCGAGCGTCTCGCCCACGGGGATCAGGCCGTGCACGTGCGGGTCGAGCGGGTGCGGCAGCGAGATCAGCCAGACACCGACCAGCGCGGCGAGCAGGAACCAGACGAAACCGCGCCGCGGCTGTTCGCCGAGCACGAGCCAGGCGCCGACGACGACGATCAGCGGCTGCACCTGCTGCAGGACGACGACCGTGATGAAGTCGCCGTGGAAGATCGCCTTCGTGAACAGGATCGTCGCGATCGCGGAGGCACCCGCCCCGACCATGACCCCGGCCGCGACGTACGCGGGGCCGGCGCGCCAGAGCGCGACCATCGCCGGAACGAGCAGCGGCAGCGTCACGAGGACGAGCGCGACGTGCTCGCCGAAGACGATCGTGTACGCGGAGGTCGAGTCGGCCAGCGGCTTGCGGATCAGGCCGTCGAGGCCCCACATCGCGGCCGCGACGCTGACGAGCACGACCCCGGGGATCCGGTCGAGTCGGCCTGGCATGGGTGCGAGCCTAGCCACTCGCCTCCTCCTGGCGAAGCAGATCGTCGAGGCTCTCGCGGCGGCGGATCAGTCGCGCATGCCCGTCGGCGACCAGCACGGCGGCCGGGAGTGGGACGGCGTTGTAGTTCGACCCCATCGAGAGCGTGTAGGCGCCCGTCGCCGGCACGGCGAGCAGGTCGCCGCGGCGCGGCGGGGGCAGGCGGATGCCCTCGATCAGGACGTCGCCGGACTCGCAGTGCTTGCCGCAGACGTCGAAGGCGCGCACGGCCTCCTCGTCGGCACGGTTGGCGAGCAGGGCGCTGTAGCGGGCGCCGTAGAGCTGCGGGCGCGGGTTGTCGGACATGCCGCCGTCGACCGCCACGTAGGTCACGTCTTCGCTCGCCTGTTTGACGACGCCGACGCGGTAGAGGGTCAGGCCCGCCTGGCCGACGAGCGAGCGGCCCGGCTCGAGGATCACCTGCGGCGGCTCGCCGGGCCAGCCGTCCGCGAGCCGGGCGAGCAGCGTGGCGACGAACTCGCGGATCGCAGGCGGCCGTTCGCCCTCCACGTAGCGGATGCCGAGGCCGCCTCCGAGGTCGACCACCTCGGGCAGCCAGGTGGTCGCAGCGAAGTCCTTCAGCCAGTCGATCGTCTCGAGCTCGGCGCGAGGATCGACCAGCTGCGAGCCGATGTGCAGGTGGACGCCCGCGACGTCGAGCCCCGCCGCGCGCCCCGCGGCGGCAGCGGCGAGCGCGTCGGCGGGTGGCAGCCCGAACTTCGAGCCGTGGTGGGCCGTCCGGATCTTCTTGTGCGTGTCCGCCTCGATCCCCGGCGTTACCCGGACAAGCGCCCGGCGCACGCCGGCCGCCGCGGCGCGCTCCGGCTCGTCGAGCGCGTCGAGCACGACGAACCGCACGTCCGCTTCGGCGGCGGCGCGCAGCTCCTCGTCGCTCTTGTTGTTGCCGTGCACGACGATCCGCTCGCCCTCGATCCCGCCGCGCCGCGCGAACTCGAGCTCGCCGAGCGTCGAGACGTCCGCGCCGAAGCCCTCGGCCGCGAGCAGCCGCAAGAGGGCGACGTTGGGGAACGCCTTCAGGCTGTAGAGCGGCAGCGCCTCGGGCGCCGCCTCACGGTAGGCGCGGGCGGCGGCGAGGATCGTGGGCTCGCAGTAGACGACGAGCGGCGTGCCGAACTCGGCGGCGAGGTCCGAGGCGCGGACGCCGCCGACGCTCAGCTCGCCGCCTTCGACGCCGGCGGTCTCGGGGAAGAGCGAAAGCACGCTCTCGATCGTAGTCAGCGTGGGAAGAACGCCCCGGGCAGCTCGACCGCGAGGCGCGGCAGCCGCCGCCGCGAGGTGGCGAGCGCGTCGCGCAGCGCCTCGGTCGCGCGCTGGTGCACGCCCTCGCCGTGCCCGCAGAGGACGTGCTCGGGGTCGAGTGGCGCGAGCTGGCGCGGCGGCGTCAGACGCAGGAGTGGGTGGACGCCGAGCGGCTCCCCGGCCAGAGCGAAGTAGTGGGGCACAGTCCCGAGGGAGTCGGCCGTGACGAGCACACGTTGCTCCGGCCACCAGAGCGCGACCTCCAGCCAGCGCTTGCGCCGCACGATCGGAACCGTCTCGAACGGCCCGACGCCCTCGAACGGCACGCGGTGGTGCGGCACGCCGAGCCGCTCCGCGAACGCGGCACAGGCCCGGTTGTGGCGGTCGAGCAGCTGCAGGACGCCCGCCGGCTCGCCGAGCGCACGCACGCGCTCCTCGACGCCCTCGCCCTCGCTCGGATCGGTCAGCCAGACGCCACCATCGGCGAGCAGCGCGTGCGAGGCCATGCGCAGTTTCGGGTGCTCGGGGGAGAACCAGCCGAAGCCGTACTCGAGCTCGTCGACGAACTGCGTCAGTCGCCCCACCAGCCGTTCTCCACCTCGGCGTCGCCGGGCCCGGTGTTGGGCGCGCCGACCGCAATCAGCTCGCAACCTTCGGGCCCGCCTTCGAAGCCGCGCATCGTGTCCTTGTGCACGCGCAGCGCGTCGAACGGCTGCAGCTCGACGACCTCGCCGTCGACGTTGGCGCGCAGGCTGCCGCTGATCACGATGTAGACCTCTTCCTGGTTCTTGTGCCTGTGCCCGAACGGGACGCGGAAGCTCGGCGCGATGCGCTGGTAACTCACTCCCGCCTGCTCCATCTCCAGCGGCACGCGCGCCATCCGCGCCTCGATCTTGCCCTCGAGGCCGAAGTTCGGCGCCTGGTCCTCGACGTCGCTCTTCAAGTTCACCTTGGTGTAGCCGGCCATCTGACCTCCTCGAATCGACGGAGCGATGCTAAAGTCCGCAGCGATGAAGCAGCTTCTCGAGTAGCGCAGGGAGCAACGCGGCGCCGCCGCGTCGAGTTCCCCCTGGCCTCTCGTTCGAGAGGCTTTTTCGTTTCTGGAGGCGGAGTTGGACACGTACGACCCAAAGACGATCGAGACGAAGTGGCAGCGGGTCTGGGAGGACGCGCGGGCGTTCTACGTCGACGATCCTCCGCCGGGCGCCGAGCCGGACGACAAGTTCTACCAGCTCGAAATGCTGCCCTACCCCTCGGGCAACCTGCACATGGGGCACGTCCTCAACTACACGCTGGGCGACGTCGTCACGCACTTCCAGCGCCGCCACGGCAAGCACGTGCTGCGGCCGATGGGCTGGGACTCGTTCGGCTTGCCGGCCGAGAACGCGGCCATCAACGAGGGCGGCCATCCGCGCGAGATCGTCGAGCGCAACATCGACAACATCGAGCGCCAGATGCACCGCCTCGGCTGGGCGATCGACTGGGATCGCGTGATCGCCGCCCACGACCCGGCCTACTACCGTTGGACGCAATGGCTGTTCCTGCGCTTCCTGGAGCACGAGCTCGCCTATCGCAAGGAGGCGGCGGTCAACTGGTGCCCGCACGACCAGACCGTGCTGGCGAACGAGCAGGTCGTGAACGGCCATTGCGACCGCTGCGGCACCGCGGTGGAGGTGCGGAAGCTGGAGCAGTGGTTCTTCCGCATCACTGCGTACGCCGACGCGCTGTTGCGCGACCACGCGCTGATCGACTGGCCCGAGCGGACGAAGACGATCCAGCGCAACTGGATCGGCCGCTCCGAGGGCGCCGAGCTGCTGTTCCGAATCGACGAGCTGGACGTGGACGTGCCGGTCTTCACGACGCGGCCGGACACGGTCTTCGGCGCGACCTTCTTCGTGCTCGCGCCCGAGCACCCGCTGGTCGACACGATGGTGGAGCGCTCGCCGAACGGCGCGGAGTTGGGCGAGTACGTCTCGAAGGCGATGCTCAGGCGTGTCGAGGAGCGCGCCTCGGCCGAGGACAAGACCGGCGTCTTCACCGGCTTCGTCGCCACCAACCCGGCGACCGACGAGCCGATCCCGGTCTGGGTCGCCGACTACGTGCTGATGGAGTACGGCACCGGCGCGATCATGGCCGTGCCCGGGCACGACGAGCGCGACCGCGCGTTCGCGGAGGGGTTCGAGTTGCCGGTCGTGCCCGTGCTCGACGAGGAGGCCGGCACGCTGGTCGACTCGGCGCAGTTCAGCGGGATGGCGGTCGAGGAGGCGAAACAGGCGATCGTCGAGTGGCTGGGCTCGCGCGGCCGCGGCCGGTCCGCGGTCAGCTTCCGCCTGCGCGACTGGGGCTTCTCGCGCCAGCGCTACTGGGGCTGCCCGATCCCGGTCGTCTACTGCGAGAACTGCGGCATCGTCCCCGTCCCGGACGACCAGCTGCCCGTGTTGCTGCCGGAGGTGGACGACTATCGCCCGAAGGGCAAGCCGCCGCTGGCCTCGAACGAGGAGTGGCTGAACGTGCCCTGTCCGTCCTGCGGCGGCCCGGGCAAGCGCGAGGCGGAGACGATGGACACCTTCGTCGACTCGGCCTGGTACTTCCTGCGCTACTGCGACCCGCACAACGACCGCGAGCCGTTCTCACGCCGGCTGGTCGACTTCTGGGGGCCGGTCGACCAGTACATCGGCGGGATCGACCATGCCACCGGGCACCTGCTCTACTCGCGCTTCTTCGTCAAGGTGCTGAACGAGCAGGGGATGGTCGGCTTCCGCGAGCCGTTCCAGCGCCTGTTCCACCAGGGCTGGGTGCGCCAGGGCGGCACGAAGATGTCGAAGTCGAAGGGCAACGTGACCGCGCCCGACGAGCTGGCCGACATGTACGGCGCGGACGCCGTGCGCCTCTACATCCTGTTCGTCGGGCCCGCCGACCAGGACATGGACTGGACCGAGGAAGGGATCGAGGGCATCGGCCGCTTCCTGCGCCGGCTCTGGCGGATCGTCCACGAGGCCGCCGACGGGCCGGGCGGCTCGGACGGTGACGCGGGGCCGCTGGTGCGCAAGGCCCACGAGACGATCGCGAAGGTGACCGACGACATCGGTCGTCGCTTCGTGTTCAATACGCCGATCGCCGCGGTGATGGAGCTGGTCAACGAGCTCGGCCGTGACCCGTCGGCGCCCGGTGCCCGCTTCGCCGCGGAGACCGCGGTCTCGCTGATCCAGCCGTACGCGCCGCACATCGCCGAGGAGCTGTGGTCGACGCTGGGCCACGAGCGGTTGTGGGAAGCGCCCTGGCCGGTCGCCGACCAGACACAGCTGGCGCGCGAGACCTTCGAGCTCGTGCTGCAGGTCAACGGCCGCGTCCGCGACCGGGTCGAGGCGTCGGTCGGGGAGTCCGAGGCGGAGCTGGTCGAACGAGCCAAGGCCTCGCCGAAGGTGCAGGTGCACCTGGACGGCAAGGAGATCCGGCAGACGATCGTCGTCCCTGGGAAGCTCGTCAACCTGGTCGTCTAGCTCGTTCCGGAACGTCCGCGCCGCTCGCGAGGCCACTGCTTCTTGTTCACGCGCGCCCCTGGGTGGGAGGGGGGTAGGAACGGTACCGGCCGCGGCCGCACGCAAGTGTGTCGAGACCGTGCCGAATGTGTGCCGATCTCGTCACGCTTTCGGCACGAAGGCGTCACACACCCGTGACGGTTTCTCGGGCACGCTCGACGAATGCCGGAGTTCCTCCTCCAGCGGCGGCGGCTCCTCCTGGCCGCCGCAGGCTCGCTCGTCCTGATCCTGCTCCTGGGCCGCTTCGTCCTGGGCGCGGGCACGACCACGACGGCGGCATCCCTCCCCCTGCCGCCGCCGACCGGGGCGGGCGTAACCGGGCTGCCGTCCTCGCGGGTGGTGGTGGACGTCGTCGGAGCCGTGCGCCGGCCGGGCCTGTACCGGCTCGCGCATGGCTCGCGCATCGCGGACGCCGTCACCCGCGCGGGCGGGGCCACGAGCAAGGCCGATCTCGCGCAGATCAATCTCGCCGCGCCGCTCGCCGACGGCGAGCAGGTCGTCGTGCCCCGGCGCGGGGCCGCCGTCGCCGCGGCGGGAGCCGGCTCTGCCTCGGCGGGCACCCCCTCCGCGCCGGTGCAGCTCAGTACGGCGACGCTCGAGCAGCTCGACTCGCTTCCGGGCGTCGGCCCGGTGACCGCGCAGAGGATCCTCGACTACCGCCAGAAGCACGGCGCCTTCCAGTCGGTCGACGAGCTCGACGCCGTGCCCGGGATCGGGCCGAAGCGGCTCGAGCAGCTGCACGAGCTGGTCGTTCCATGAACGTGCTGGATCGCTCGCCGCATCGCTACGCGGCGGCGATCTGCCTCGGGCTGGCCGGGGCCAACCTGATTCGAGGCTCGACGTCGATGGCGCTCGGTCTATGCGCTGGGCTCGTCGTGGCGACACTGGGCCGCGAGCTGCGGCCGATCCTGCTGCTCGCAGCGCTCGTGCTCCTCGGCTGGTGGTGGGGCAGCGCGCGCCTCGACGCGCTTGACCGAAGCGTGCTGCTGGCGCACGTGGACACATCGGAGCGCAGCGTGCTTGCGGTCACCGGCCCGACGCGCCGGTCCAAGTTCGAGCTGCGCGTGCCCGCCGAGATTCGCCGCTTCGGCCAGCTCCGCTTCCGCGAGGCCGTCCTGCTCGAGCTGCCGCTTGGCCGTTCGCCGCCCCAGGGCGCTCTGATCGAGACCGTCGTCACGGTCCGGCGTCCCAAGCCGCCCAAGAACGGCTTCGACGAGACGAGCTGGTTGCGGCGTCACGGAGTCCACGTCGTGCTGCGAGCGGACCGCTGGCATCAGATCGGCCGCCGTGGTGGGCTCGCCGGCGTGGCTGACACGCTGCGCCGAGCGCTCGCCGGCTCGATCGCGCCTGGACTCCATGGCGACCGGCGCGGCATCGTCGAGGGTGTCGTGCTGGGTGACGAGCAGTCGCTGTCAGACGGCCTGCGTCAGCGATTTCGCGCCTCCGGCCTCTACCACCTGCTGGCGGTCTCGGGCCAGAACGTGGTGCTGGTCGCCGGCGGCACGCTTGCCCTGGCCTGGCTGTGCGGCATTCCCCGCTGGTTGGGGCAGATCGGCGCGCTGACGGCGATCGCCGCCTACGTGCTCGCGGTCGGAGCACAGCCTTCGGTTCTGCGCGCGGGCGTTTCCGGAGCGCTGGTTTCGCTCGCGTGGCTCGCGGCGCGCCCGGCGGACCGCTGGTATTTCTGGCTGCTGGGCGCGCTCGTCCTGCTGGCGTGGAATCCATACACCTTGTTCGATCCGGGCTTCCAGCTCTCGTTCGCTGCAGTGGCGGCGATCTTCATCCTCGTGCCGAGGCTGTTGAGGACGCTCGAGGGCTATCCGCTTCCCGACGCGCTCGCGGGTGTGATCGCGGTCTCGACGGCCTGTGGTCTCGCGACCGCGCCGATTCTCTGGCTGCAGTTCCACGCCCTCCCACTGCTGACCGTCCCCGCCAACGCGCTCGCCGCACCTGCCGTTCCGCCGTTGCTCGGCCTTGCCTTCGCGGCGGCGCTCGTCGGGCCGCTCTTTCCGCCGGGCGCGACCGCGATCGCATGGCTCAACGGCTGGTGCGCGGCCTACCTCGCTGCTTGCGCACGCCTCGTCGGCGGGCTCCCCGGAGCCCAAATCCGGTCGGGCCGCGCCTTGCTCGCGCTGCTGTGCGTTTTGGCCACGGCGGGCGCCTATGCTTGGCGCCGATGGCTGACCTCCTCGCTGCGTACTTGATCCGGGGCACCGACAAGCCGAAGGTGACTCGGGCATTGCGACGGCTCCGGGACCGCGTCGGTGAGGACGCGACCGAGCATCTGAGCGCGCTCGAGTCGAGCGGGGAAGACGTCGCTGCCGCCTGCAACGCGCTCGGGCTCTTCACGGTCGAACGACGCTTGGTCGTCGTCGAATCCGTCGACGGCTGGAAGGCGCCCGACCTGAAAGCCGTCCAGGAGTACCTCGCGCGACCGGCGCCGACGACGGTGCTCGCCCTGGTCGGCGACGACGTGAAAAAGGACTCCGCTCTCGCAAAGGCGGTCGCCAAGGCCGGCAAGGTGCTCAGCTACGACCTCCCGACGCGAGGCCGGGGAAGCAAGGCCGATCTGCCGAAATGGGTCGAGCAGCAGTTCCATGACCGCGGTGTTCAGATCGACCACGAGGCGGCCCGGGCGCTCGTCGAGCTCGTCGGAGACGACGCGCAGGAGCTCGAGACCGAGGTCGACAAGCTCACGACCTGGGCGGCGGGCGAGCCGATCGGCGAGCGCGAGGTGGCCGAGCTGGTGCCCGCGAGAGCCGAGACGCCGCCGTTCGATCTGACCGACTCGTGGGGCCGGCGGGACGTTTCCGGCGTGCTTGCCGCGAGCGAGCGGCTCGTCGAGCGCTCGGGAGACGCAGTTCGCGACGTCCTCCTCCGCACCGCCGGCCTGCTGACGAACCATGTCGGACGCGTGCGCGAATGCCAGGAGCTCGACGGCCAGGGCGTCCCGCCGGGCGCTGCCGCGGATCGATTGAAGCGCAACCCCTTCTACGTGAAGAAGCTCTACGAGCAGGCGCGGAACTACAGCTCCGAGGAGCTCGGGAGCGCGATCGTCCGACTCGCCGACCTCGACCTGGCGCTTAAGGGCGGCAGCAAGCTCCCGGGCGAGCTCGAGTTTGCCCGCGCGCTGATCGAGATCACACGGCCGGCCGAACCGGCGAAGAGCGCCGCCGGCTAGGAGCCGGAGCTGGCAACGAGCCGCGCGGCCTGCGCCTTCTTGCGCGCAGCGGCGTTCCGATGCAGAGCGCCGCGGGCAGCGGCCTTGTCGACCCAGCGAACGAGCTCGCGGTGCTCCTCCGCAATGCGCGCCTTGTCGCCCTCGTCCACGGCCGCCTGCAAACGGCGCGTGAACGTCTTCACGGTCGAGGCGTAGCGCAGGTTCTCGAGCCGCTCCTGGGCGGCGGTCCGGACGCGCTTCTTCTGTTGCTTGATGTTCGGCATGGCGTGAAAAATGCCCGCAATGCGGGCCGGGCGATGGTAGCAGCAGCCTCGAAGTCACGCGTTCGGCACACCCCGTCACAGACACGTGCGGCGGGCCGGGTTACGCTCGCAGCGGGGAGGAGGATGGTGGCCTCCAGCCTCTGCGAGTCCCGGGCGAGCGGCTCGAACGGACATGTGGGAAAGGGACATGAGGGCCCGTGGTGACGGCGGAGCGCGTTCCTATACTCGCCCCCGTGGACGAGCAACCCCCGGCCCGCCGCCGGCGGCTGGCGCGGTCGACGGCGATCTTCGCGCTCGCCACCGGCCTTTCCCGCATCCTCGGTCTCGTCCGCGAGATCGTCGCGCGCTACTACTTCGGCACGGTCGGCGCGATCAACGCGTTCGAGGTCGCATTCCTGATCCCGAACACCGTGCGCGCGCTCGTTGCCGACGCGGCGCTGTCCTCGGCCTTCGTCCCCGTCTTCAGCGAGCTCCTGGTCAAGGGCGAGCGGAAGCGCGCGTGGCGCGTCGCATCGAGCCTTTTCTGGCTCGTCCTACTCGGGCTCGGCGGGCTGACGGCGCTGTTCATTGTGATCTCGCCGTGGATCATGTCGGCGTTCGGCTACGGGCATCTTGCCGTCGGGCTCTCGCGCGTCCTCTTCCCGATCGTCGTGCTGCTCGGCCTCTCGGGAATCGTGGTCGGGATCCTCAACAGCTACGACCACTTCACCGTCCCGGCGCTCACGCCGGTCTTCTGGAACATCGCGATCATCGTCGGCCTGGTGATCGGAGTCCCGCGGGCGGACGGGATCAGCGCCCAGCTCTACGTCTACGCGTTCTCGATCCTCATCGCGACGGTGATCCAGTTCCTCCTCCCGCTCCCGTGGCTCCGCGGTCGCGATGGCCATCTTCAGGTCGTGATCGACTGGCGCGACCCGGCGGTGCGCCAGACGCTCGTGCTGATGGTCCCGATCACGATCGGCCTTGGGCTGATCAACTTCAACGCTGTCGTCGACACGTTCTTCGCGGCGCGCCTGATCGACCGTTTCCAGGCGCCGAGCGCCATCAACGCGGCGTTTCGCCTCTACATGCTCCCGCAGGGGATCTTCTCGGTCGCCGTGGCGACCGTGCTCTTCCCGTCGCTCGCGCGGCTCGCGACGGCGGCCGACTTCGACGGCTTCCGCAGGACGGTGACGCTTGGGATCCGGCAGATCGCGTTCTTGCTCGTTCCGGCGAGCGTCGCGTGCGCGGTGCTCGCCGAGCCGATCGTCCGGCTCGTGTACCAACGCGGCGACTTCACGCCGGCGCAGACGCCTGCCGTGGCGGCGTCGCTCGCGGCGTTCGCGCTCGGCCTCGTCTTCAACGGCTTCATGCTGATGCTCAACCGCGCGTTCTTCAGCCTGCAGTCGCCCTGGATCCCGACCTGGGTCGCGCTCGGCAACCTCGGGCTGAACGCCGTGCTCGATGCGGCGTTCTACCGAGTCGGAATCTGGGGCTTGCCGCTGTCGACGTCGCTCGTGAACATCGCCGGCTCAGCGGCGCTCTTCGTGCTGTTGCGGAGGCGGCTGGGCTCCCTCGACCTGCACGAGAGCGCGTCGGTGTTCGTGCGCATCGTGGCGGCCGCTGTCGTCGCCGGCGCGATCGGCTACGGGGTCTGGCGTGGGCTCGACGAGGAGCTGGGCCGAAGCCTCGCCGGCCAGATCGTCTCGGTCGGGACGTCGCTGATCGCTGCCGGTGTTCTGTACGGGCTCTTGTGCCGTGCGCTTGGCGTGCGCGAGCTGCAGGCCTTGCTCTCGCTGCGCCGCCGAGCCTCGTGATCGCCTTCCGGCCGCTCGAGGACTCCGACCTACCGCAGATCGAGGCCTGGCTCCGGGCCGAGCATGTTGCGGAGTGGTGGCGCGACCCGCTCGAGATCGCCGTCGAGAAGCGCCGGGCGGCGCTCGAGGGCCGCCGCGAGGTCGAGCACTTCCTGATCCTCGTCGACGAGCGACCGGTCGGGATGATCCAGACCTATCGCGTGGGCGATCACCCGGAGTGGGGCGAGCTGATCGGCGTCGAGGCCGAAGCCGCGGGGGTCGACCTCTTCGTCGGCGAGCCCGATGCGATTGGTCGCGGCCTCGGCCCGGAGATCCTGCGCGAGTTCACCCGCTCAATCGTCTTCGCGCGTCCGGAGACAACCGCAGCCGTCGCGACCGTCGAGGAAGCGAACCGCCGCTCCTGGCGCGCGTTCGAGAAGGCCGGCTTCCGGCACCTGCGCGACGTCGAGGAGGACGGGCTCCCGCACCGTCTGATGCGGCTCGAGCGCCGCTACGCTCAGTAGCCCATGGAACAAGCGCTTATCCGCAACTTCTCGATCATCGCCCACATCGACCACGGCAAGTCGACGCTGGCCGATCGCATCCTCGAGCTGACCGACACGGTCACCGGCCGCGACATGCGCGCGCAGGTGCTCGACTCGATGGAGCTGGAGCGCGAGCGGGGGATCACGATCAAGGCCCAGGCCGTGCGCGTCACCTGGAAGGGCCACGAGCTGAACCTGATCGACACGCCCGGGCACGTCGACTTCACGTACGAGGTCTCGCGCTCGCTGCAGGCCTGCGAAGGCGCGTTGCTGGTTGTCGACGCGGCGCAGGGGATCGAGGCACAGACCGTCGCCAACGCCTATCTGGCGATCGAGAACGACCTCGAGATCGTCCCGGTGGTGAACAAGATCGACCTGCCGTCGGCGAACCCTGACGGCGCGGCCGCGGAGATCGCCGAGCTCGTCGGCGACACGGCCGAGCACGTGCTGCGCATCTCGGCCAAGACCGGCGACGGCATCGCGGAGGTGCTGGACGCGATCGTCGAGCGGATTCCGCCGCCCGCCGGCGAGCCGCAGGCGCCGCCACGCGCGCTGATCTTCGACTCCTCCTACGACCAGTACCGCGGCGTGGTCGCCTTTGTGCGCGTCGTCGACGGCTCCTTCAGTGCCCGTGAGCCGCTGCGGGCGATGGCGCAGGGGACGCGCTTCGAGTCGGAGGAGGTCGGCTTCTTCTCGCCGACAATGCGTGCCGCCGAGTCGCTCGGAGCGGGCGAGGTCGGCTACGTGATCACCGGCCTGAAGGACGTCAGCCGCCTACGCGTCGGCGACACGCTCACCTCCGAGCGCACCCCGGCAGCCGAGCCGTTGCCCGGTTACAAGGACGTCAAGCCGATGGTCTTCGCCGGGCTCTTCCCGACCGATTCCGACGACTACCCCGATCTGCGCGACGCGCTCGAGCGGCTGAAGCTGAACGACGCCGCGCTCTTCTACGAGCCCGAGACCTCGCAGGCGCTCGGCTTCGGCTTCCGTTGCGGCTTCCTCGGCCTGCTGCACATGGAGATCGTGCGCGAGCGGCTCGAGCGCGAGTTCGACCTCGACCTGATCGTGACCGCGCCGAACGTCGCCTATCGCGTGCTGACCAAGTCCGGCGAGGAGGTCGAGGTGCACAACCCCTCGGAGATGCCGCGCGAGATCGAGCGCGTCGAGGAGCCGTACATCAAGGCGTCGATCATCGTCCCGAAGGACCACGTCGGCCAGGTGATGGAGCTGAACACCGAGCGGCGCGGGCGCTTCGACCACATGGAGTACCTCTCGGAGGAGCGGGTGCTGCTCGTCTACGAGCTGCCGCTGGCCGAGATCGTGCTCGACTACTACGACCAGCTGACGTCGCGCACACGCGGCTACGCGAGCTTCGACTACGACGTGATCGGGTTCCGCGAGGGCAAGCTCGAGCGGGTCGATGTGCTGATCGCCGGCGAGCCGGTCGACGCGCTCTCGCTGATCGTCCACCGCGACGGCGCCTACGCGCGCGGGCGGATGCTCGTCGACCGGTTGCGCGAGGAGATTCCCCGGCAGTTCTTCGACGTCCCGGTGCAGGCGGCGATCGGCTCCCGCGTGATCGCGCGCGAGACGATCAAGGCCAAGCGCAAGGACGTGCTCGCCAAGTGCTACGGCGGCGACATCAGCCGTAAGCGCAAGCTGCTCGAGCAGCAGAAGAAGGGCAAGAAGCGGATGAAGCAGGTCGGCTCGGTGGAGGTGCCGCAAGAGGCGTTCCTCGCCGTGCTCAACCTCGACGGGAACAAGAAATGAGCGCCAGGCACCTCTACGTCCACCTTCCCTTCTGCGCCTCGCGTTGCGGGTACTGCGACTTCGTCACCGTTGTGGGGCAGGACGGTCGGCACGCCGCGTACGTCGCTGCGCTGCTCGCTGAGCTCGAGCTGGAGCGCGAGGCGCTGGCGCCGCGCCTCGAGAGCGTCTTCCTCGGCGGCGGGACGCCGACGCTGACCGAGCCTGGCGCGCTGGCACGTCTGCTGCGCGCGCTGCCTCCAGCCGAGGAGGTGACCGTCGAGGCGAACCCGGAGACGGTCACGCCCGAGCTTGCCGCGCTGTTGCGCGAGAGCGGCGTGACGCGGCTCTCGCTCGGCGCGCAGAGCTTCCAGCCCCGTCTGCTCGAGGTGCTCGAGCGGCGCGCACGACCTGGCGACGTGCGGCGGGCGTTCTCGCTCCTGCGCGAGGCCGGCTTCGACAACCTCTCGCTCGACCTGATCTACGGCATCCCGGGCCAGAGCGTCGCCGACCTCGAGGACGATCTGAGCGAGGCGCTCGCGCTGGAGCCGGAGCACGTCTCCGCCTACGAGCTCGAGGCCAAGCCGGGGACGCGATTTACCTACGCGCACGGCCCGGAGCTCGCGCGCCAGGCCGACGCGATGGAGTCGTACTTCGAGCGGGTCGTCGCCCGGCTGACCGAGGCCGGCTACCGCTGGTACGAGACCGCCAACTTCTGCCGCGCCGGGAGCCGAGACCTCCGCTCGCGGCACAACCTCGCCTACTGGCGAGGCCGGGACTATCTCGGCCTCGGGATCGGCGCCGTCTCGACGATCGCAGGCCTGCGCTGGCGGACGACGCCCCGGCTCGGGCGCTACCTGGCCTCGCTGCAGTCGGGCGAGCGGCCGGAGCGCGAGCTCGAGGAGCTTCCGGCGCAGGTGCAGAGCTCGGAGCGGGTCCTGCTCGGCCTGAGACTGGACGAGCCGCTCTCGCTCGCCGGCCTCGGCGACGCCGTGGACGCGACCGCGCTCGAGCGGTTGGAGCGCCTCGGCCTGGTTGCCCGCGCAGGAGGCGGGCTGACCCTGACCGAGCGGGGGCGCTTCCTCGGCGGCGGCGTCACTGCCGAGCTGCTCGCGTAAAATCCCTGCAAATGCGCAACGTGGCCGAGGTCGAGCTCACCAATCGCCAGCGAGCGATCCTGCGCGGCGTGGTCGAGGAGTTCGTCGCCACCCGGCAGCCCGTTGGCTCGCGCACGCTTGTCGAGCGCGTCGGCCTGGACGTCTCCACCTCCACCGTGCGCGGCGAGCTCGCCGAGCTCGAGCGGCTTGGCCTGCTCACGCATCCGCACACGTCGGCGGGCCGCGTGCCGACCGAGCTCGGCTACCGCTACTTCGCCGACCGATTGCTCGAGCGGCTCGACCCACAGCCGGGCGGCTTCCCGCTCGACCTGAGCACCGCCCGTAACGAGGTCGACTCCGCGCTGCAGGCGACAACCGAGATGCTGTCCGAGCTGACGCGGCTGCTGGCGCTCGTCTCGGCGCCGCCGCTCGGGACCGCGACCGTGCGCCACGTCGAAGTGCTGCTCCTCCAGGCGCAGGTCGTGATGGTCGTCGTGATCACGTCCACGGGCAGCGTCACGAAGCGGGTCTTCCGGTTCGGCGAGCCCGTTGATCCCGGACTCGTCAACTGGGCGACGCAGTACCTGAACGATCGCGTCGCCGGTCTCGAGCTCGGCAGCAGCCGGCTGCGCCGCCGGCTCGACGAGCCCGCGCTCGGCGCCCGCGAGTCGGGGTTCGTCGCAGCGCTTCGGCCGCTGTTCGAGGAAGCGCTCGCGACCGAGGAGCAGAGCCTGTACGTCGGCGGCACCGCGGGCCTGCTCGAGGATCTCCACGGCCGCGAGCTCGAGAGCTATCAGCGGCTGCTCGAGGTGCTCGAGAAGCGGGCGGCGCTGCTCGGCGTGCTCAGCCAGGCGCTCGACCCGCGGCGGCCGTTCGTGCGCGTCGGCCCGGAGCTCGACCATCCGGCGTTGCGGGAGCTCTCGCTCGTCGGCGCCTCGTACGGTCTGACCAACCGCACGCTCGGTGCGGTGACGCTGCTCGGCCCGGTGCGGATGGACTACGACAAGGCGATCCGCTCCGTGCGAGCCGCCGCGGCCGAGCTCTCGCGCTTCGTCGAAGACGTCTACGAGGACAACTAGGCTCAGAAGATGGCGACGAGCCGACGCGACTACTACGAGCTGCTCGGCGTGTCGAGGTCAGCCGACGAGGGCGAGATCAAGAAGGCGTTCCGGCGTCTTGCTCGCACCTTGCACCCCGATGTGTCCGAGTCGCCGGACGCGGAAGAGCGCTTCCGCGAGGTGGTCGAGGCGTACGAGGTGCTGTCGAAGCGCGAGACGCGCGAGCTCTACGACCGTTACGGCCACGACGGGCTCCAGGGCGGCGGCTTCACGCCGACGACCGTCGACTTCGGCAGCCTGGCCGACCTGTTCGGCGCCTTCTTCGGCGACGACATCTTCGGTGGCCGCGCTCGCAGCGCCCGCGGCGCCGACATCGCCGCGGAGATCGAGATCGAGCTCGCGGAGGCGGCCACCGGCGTCACGCGCGAGGTGCCGTTCCCGGTCACCGTCTCGTGCGCGACCTGCGGCGGCAGCGGCGCGAAGCCCGGAACCGAGCCGGTCGCCTGCGCGACGTGTGACGGCCGCGGCCGGCTGCAGCGAGTGACGCGCACCGCGCTCGGCGAGTTCGTCCGCACGCAAACCTGCCCGGCGTGCAACGGCGCCGGCCGCGTGGTCGAGCATCCGTGCCTGGCGTGCGACGGCTCCGGGCGCACGGTCGAGGAGCGCACGCTCGACGTCGAGGTGCCGCCCGGGATCCACGACGGCCAGCAGATCCGCATCTCCGGCGAGGGCCACGCGGGCGCGCTCGGCGGGCGGGCCGGCGACGTCTACGTCCAGGTTCGGGTCAAGCCGCACCCGCGGCTGGTGCGCGAGGGAAACGATCTCTTCTGCACCGTCGACCTGACGATGACCGA
>DATIOF010000176.1:0-6262 GCA_035473395.1 Gaiellaceae bacterium | reverse complement strand
CCGTCGGCGTTCTTGTTGTCCTTGCCGTCGACCATCCCGTAGTTCATCTCGTTGTCGCTGTTGATGTTCCAGCCGAACAGCTCGGAGTAGTACTTCTGCAACTTGGCGCCGTCCTTGCCGACGACCTCGAAGTGCACCACTGCCTGGCCCATCTCGCTCTCCTCTCCTTGGGGTCAACTGCTTAGACGACGAACGGGACCCGAAGTCATCGACACCCGCGTCGTTTACGACACTTACCGCGGTTCGGTTTCGTTAAGCGTTCATTGCGCGCGCAATCTTCGCGAGGGCGCTCTACGTACTCCTTTCTGACAACAACCTGAAGGAGGACGAAATGGAACGGGTCGGGAAATTGCGGGCTTCGCTCCTGGTCGCAATCGCGATCGCGGCCGCCCTGACGGTGACGCTCTTGCTGGTCACGCGGTCGGGAAACGCCAGTGGAGGCAGCGCGCTCGTCAAGACCGCGCACAACGCGACGCTGAACAGGACGATCCTCGTCAACCGCAACGGGCTGACGCTCTATTCGCTCAGCGCCGAGCGGCACGGGCGGTTCATCTGCACCACGGCGTTCTGCCTCTCGCTGTGGAAGCCGCTCGTCGTCGCGCGCGGCGTGACGCCAACCGGCGTCAAGGGACTGAGCGTCGTCAGGCGGCCGGACATGCGGCGCCAGGTCGCCTTCCACGGCGCACCGCTCTACCGCTTCGTGCAGGACACGAAGCCGGGCCAGGTCAACGGCAACGGCTTCAAGGATGTCGGCGTCTGGCGGCCGGTCACGACCGGCGCGGCCAAGGCTCCGGCCGCCCCGGCACCGAGCAACCCGTACGGCTACTAGGCCGGAGTCTCAGACGGCTGGTTGGAGTGCTCGACCGTCCATCCCAGAAGGAAGTCGGCGACCTCCTCCCAGCCGTCCTGGCCGGGGTAGTGGCAGCGGCCGGGGTACTCCCGGTGCTCGGTCGCGGCCGGCGCGCGGTTCTGCTTCTTCCAGTTCGCGACGTTGAGCGGCGCCGGGCAGATCCGGTCCTCCGCACCGGTAGCGAGCACCAGCGGCGGGCGGTGTGGATTGTCGAACCGCACCTTCGTGACGCTTCTCGAGTACGCGGCCTGGAAGAACATCCGTGCCGAGCCGGGGATGTAGTACCGGTCGTAGACGGCGTCCGACTCCTCGCGGCTGAGCACGTTCGTGAAGCACCAGTGGAACTGGTCGCGGCTGAGCGGCGCGTCGTGGTTCTTGCCGAAGGGATTCTTGAGCGCAGGCCAGCTGGCGCGCAGGGTCGAGAAGGGCAGCGGAAACACGCCTCTGGGCGTGGCGGTGCCGAGGGCGACCCCTGCGCTGCCGAGCCCGCGGTCGAGCAGCAGCTGCGTGATCAGCCCGCCGAACGAATGGCCGATGATGATCGGCGGACGGTCGAGCCCGCGGATGATCGTCTCGTAGGAGTCGACGACAGCGGTGACCGACAGCCCGTGCAGCGGCGACGGGTCGCTCACCAGCGCGGCCGGCTCCTTGTCGAGCCCGGGCCAGGCCGGCGCGAGCACCTCGTGCCCCTGCCCGTGGAAACGCTCGACCCAGTGCTCCCAGCTGAGCGGCGTCATCCACATGCCGTGGATCAGGACGATGGTCTGCGGCGCTGCGGCCATGTGGACCTCCCCGGTCGGGACGCGACCCCGGGTGCCAGCCTAGCGAGGAAGGGATTAACCTGCTCGTGTGGCAACGGACTACCAGCTCGTCCACGTCAACCGCGTCGGGCACGAGCACACGCAGCCGTATCGGAGCGAGACCGAGCTGACCGAGGGCGACCTCGTCCGCGTCGAGGGCCGCGACTGGCTCGTCGACGGCGTCGACGGCGAGCAGGTGCGCCTCGAGCCGGCCCGCTACCGGCTCGTGCTGCGCTACCCCGACGGACACGTCGAGGCCGGCGCCTTCCGGCGCTACGGCGCCGGCGCTCCGGGAGTCGGCCACACCTTCAGCACGATCGTCGACGCCGCCCACGCGAGCTGGGAGGTCGCGGACGACCGGCTCCAGCGAGACGAGCTGGGCAAGCCGTACCGCGAGCTGACGGCCGAGCGCGACTACTCCGAGTCCGAGGACGCGCCAGGCCTGCCAGAGCACGAGCTCGAGCACGCGCGGGATGACGCCGTCGAAGCGCTGGCGCAGGCCGCGCAGGCTGGGCAGCTCGTCGAACTGGTCGCGCTCGAGCCGGGCGAGGCGCCCGACTGGGACGAAGCGGGCCGCTACATCGACGCGCTGATCCTCGACGAGATCGAGGACGACCTCGTCGTGCTCTGCGGCGTCGACACCGAGAAGGACCCGCAGGAGACCTGGCTCGAGACGATCAAGGCACGCCTGCACGAGGACCTGCGGCGCTTCCGCGAGGACATCGAGAGCGGCCACGACCAGATCGAGGAGTGGGACTTCCGCGACGGCCGCATCTTCGCCTCGATCGGCAGCTTCGACGACCAGGCCGACCCGGACAGCGGCCACGGCTGGCTGAGCCGGCTCGTCGACTCGAGCGCCAGCGCCGCAGCCGGCTTCTCGCGCATCCGCAAGGCGCAACTGCTGGTGGATTAGCGCGACGGGGCCCGGGCGGCGGCTCTCACGCGGCCCGGGCCCTCGCGCTGCCCCCGCTTACGGGCCCTCGGGCCCGTCGCCCTCCGCGGGAATCACCTCGTAGGTCGGGTTGTCGCCGTGCTGCTGGGTGTAGAACCAGCGCCACCCGGCCTTGAACGGCTTCGGCGGCTTGGCGCCGAGGATGCCGTCCGCATCCGGGTCGCCGTTGGACACGATCGCACCCGTGATCTCGTTGTCGCCCTCGTTCTTGCCGAAGCCACCGTTGGCGGCGTCGAGCGTGGCCGATGGGTCGCGACCTTCGGCGAGCCAGCGGATGGGCTGGTTGCTCGGGCTCGCGTAGTTCGTCTCGACGTTGAAGACGAAGCCCGAGTCGAGGGCGTTGCGCTGCCCGTGCAGCGTGTCGCCCGCGTCCTCGACGAACGTGATCTGGTCACGCGAGATGAACGTCACGTTGTCGAAGCCGGCGTGGGCCGCGTCGCCCTTGTAGAACAGGCTGAGCGTGCCGGTGTCGGCCGACGGGTCCTTCTGCCGCAGCTTGAACACGCCCGTCCAGCCGCCGATCGGGTTCTCGGGGCTGGTCGCGTTCGTGTCGCCGGTCTCGTCGAAGTAGAACTCCTTGAAGCCGGCGGCAGGGCGGAACACGCCGTTCTCGGGCCGCTTGAACGGCGTGCCGTTCTTCGCTACCGCGAGCGGATTGGCGACGAACGGCGCCGACCCGTCGACGGCGGTGTCGTGGATCGTCACCCACTGCGTCTTGAAGCTCGTGCCGTACGTGTGCAGTGCGACCTGGTCGGGCGAGTTGAGCGGCGTCTGCGAGAGCTTCGTGATCGGGTCGCCTGCCGCGTTCAACACCTGGAGGACCTGCAGCTTCCCGTTCGCCAGGTCGCCCTTGGTCTTGGGGACGTAGCGGTAGATGAAGCTGTTCGGGATTCTTGCGGTCGTGCCGGGCTTGCTCGCCCCGCCGATGTCCTCGGCGATCCAAAGGTTGCCGTCGCTGTCGTTCTGGATCCCCTCGTAGCCGCCCCGGCCCAGTGCGCCCGAGACGTCGGTGACCGTGGACGGGTAGCCCGGCGTCGCCGAGTACGTCGGCGCTCCCGAGCTCTCCGTGGTGAACAGCAGCCGCTGCGCCCACGGGTCCCACGTCGAGCCGTCGATCGTCGCGAGGTTCGCGCCCGTCACGTCCTTCGTCGCCAGCAGCGTGACCCGGTGGTCGGCGTCGGCGTCGAGGTTGATCCGCGTGATGTAGCCGGGCGAGCCGAGCTCGTGGCCCTGGAAGAGGAAATGCGTCCCGTACCAGTAGTGCGGATCCGCTCCCGGAAGGCTGTTCTTGAAGACGAGGTAGGTGTTCTTGTCCGGCTCGGTCTTCTTGGCCTCGCTCGGCGTCGTCGGCGTCGGCACCATCTGAGGCTGACCCGCGGCGTTGAGCAGATCGTTGTCGTAGCCGTAGTAGCCGACGCTGCTCGGGCTCACCGAGCCGCCGTCGAGCTTCGTCGAGCCCTGGGCGACCACGACCTGCCGCAGCTCGACCGAGAGCTTGCTCCAAGGCGCGTAGCCGTCGGAGCGGGTGTTCGCAGTGGCGACGTTGGTGAGGACCGGCGGCTCCGACGGCCCGGCCGAGGCTCCCGCCAGGATCCCGCCGGCGACGGCCGTGGTTGCGAGCACGGCCAGGGCCGCGTAGCGCTTCCTGCGTGTCATGCAGTTCCTCCTTCTCTCCCTGTGGACGCGCCCGCGGGGTCCCGGGCGCTCGACAGCGACGCTAGAGAAGGGCCGCGGCCGCGTGGGTTACGCGGTTGGTCGAGTTCGGTTTCGAGGCGGTGACGCCCGCCGGCTACCGCAGCGCGGTCTCGGTCTCCGGGTCGAAGAAGTGCAGCGTGGCCGGGTCGACCGCCAGCGTCAGGGTCTCGCCCCTGGAGCAGGCCCTGCGGGAGTCGAGACACGCGCAGA
This sequence comes from Gaiellaceae bacterium, assembly GCA_035473395.1. Taxonomy (GTDB): domain Bacteria; phylum Actinomycetota; class Thermoleophilia; order Gaiellales; family Gaiellaceae; genus AC-32. The sequence goes on along the minus strand of DATIOF010000176.1, from coordinate 1,755 downwards.
AGTCGCCGGCCTCGGGCACGACCGGGACGGTCTCGAGGTCGAGGTGGACGATCACCTGCGCTCCGACCGGCTCGGCCAGGGTGACCGGGGCTCGCAGGACGGACCCGTTCGACCCGGTCGCCGCGAGGTCCAGATGCTCGGGGCGCAGGCCGATGATCACGTCTTGCAGCCGCTCGTCGGCGAGCGCACGCGGCAACGCCCGCGCCGGCAACTCGAGCGTGTTCGAGCCGAAGCTGGCGAGCAGCGACCCGTTCGAGGCCTCGAGGCGTGCGCGCACGAAGTTCATCGCCGGAGAGCCGATGAAGCCGGCGACGAAGAGGTCGGCAGGCCGGTCGTAGAGCGCCTTCGGCGTGTCGAGCTGGATCAACCGCCCGTCGCGCATCACGGCCACCCGATCGCCCATCGTCATCGCCTCGACCTGGTCGTGCGTGACGTACATCGTGGTCGTGCCAAGCTCGTGCTGGAGGCGCTGGATCTCCGCGCGCATCTGCACGCGCAGCTTCGCGTCGAGGTTGGAGAGTGGCTCGTCCATCAGGAACGCCGCCGGGTCGCGCACGATCGCCCGGCCCATCGCCACGCGCTGCCGCTGGCCGCCCGAGAGCTGCGCCGGCTTGCGCTTCAGCAGGTCGGACAGGCCGAGCGTCTCGGCCGTCCGCTGCACGCGCTCGGCGACCTCGGGCTTCTTGACGCCGCGCAGCTTCAACCCGAAGCCGATGTTCTCGGCGACGGTCATGTGCGGGTAGAGCGCGTAGCTCTGGAAGACCATCGCGATGTCGCGGTCCATCGGGTGGACGTCGTTGACGACCCGGCCGCCGATGCGGATCTCGCCGTCGGTCAGCTCCTCCAGGCCGGCCGTCAGCCGCAGGACCGTCGTCTTGCCCGAGCCTGAGGGACCCACGAGCACGAGCAGCTCGCCGTCGGCGATCTCCAAATCGACGCGGTCGACCGCCGTCGCGCCGCCCGGGAAGACCTTCGTGACCTCTCGCAGCGTGACGTCGGCCATCCTCAGCTCCCTTCCGAGTGTCGAGCGATCAGGTCGCGATACCAGAGCGCGCTTCGCTTGGGCGTGCGCTTGAGGTTGTCGAAGTTGACCGCCACGATCCCGAAGCGCCGGTCGTAGCCGTGCTCCCACTCGAAGTTGTCGAGCAGCGACCACACGTAGTAGCCGCGCACATCGGCGCCCGCCTCGACGGCACGCTCGACGGCCTCGACGTGGCCGCGCAGGAAGGCAACGCGCTGCGGATCCTCGATCACCGCCTGTCCGTCGAGCGGCGGGTCGTCGTAGGAGGCACCGTTCTCGGTGATCACGAGCGGCACCGGGCCGTAGTCCTCCTTCAGCCGCAGCAGCAGCGCTGTCAGCGACTCGGGCTCGACCGTCCACCCCATCGCGGTGCGCGGGCCGTCCCACGGGACTTGAGCGACCGAGAGGGGCCCGTCGGCGCTGCTCGAGCGCACGGCGGCCGGCTGGTAGAAGTTAACGCCGAGGAAGTCGGTCGGCACCGCGATCTCCTCGAGGTCGCCGGGCCAGACGAAGTCGAGCGGCCCGACCCGCTCCTCGTAGAGCTCGACCATGTCCGCCGGGTAGCCGCCGCGCAGGACCGGGTCGAGGAACCAGCGGTTGCGGTGGCCGTCGAGGCGGCGTGCCGCCTCGGGCTCGCCGGTCACGTGGGTCAGGTCGAGCGTGATCCCGATCTCGCCGCGGCCCCCGCCGGCCCGGTAGGCGTCCACGGCGCGGCCGTGGGAGAGCAGCGCGTG
>DATIOF010000175.1:0-6738 GCA_035473395.1 Gaiellaceae bacterium | reverse complement strand
GGGCCTGCACCCGCGCGTGCGCGAGGCGCTGGCGGCTCAGGGAGTCGACGCGCTCTACGCACACCAGGCGGCGGCCTGGGAGTCGGCCGCGCGCGGCGAGCACTTCGTCGTCACCACCGGGACGGCCTCGGGGAAGACGCTTGCCTTCAACCTGCCGGTGCTCGACGCGCTCGCCCGCGAGCCGAAGCAGCGGGCGCTCTACCTCTACCCGACGAAGGCGTTGGCGCAGGACCAGCTCAGGGCGCTCGGCTCGTTCCGCCTGCCCACGCTGCGCGCCGCGATCTACGACGGCGACACCGCCGCCGACCGGCGCTGGCAGGTGCGCAAGTGGGCGAACCTGATCCTCTCCAACCCGGACATGCTCCACGTCGGCGTGCTCCCGCATCACGACCGCTGGGGCGACGTGCTCTCGAACCTCGCCTACGTGATCGTCGACGAGGCGCACGTCTACCGCGGCGTCTTCGGCTCGCATGTCGCCAACGTGCTCCGGCGGCTGCGGCGCCTCGCGCGGGTCTACGGCGCGGAGCCGCAGTTCCTGCTCGCGTCGGCCACGATCGCCAACCCGGGCGAGCTGGTGACGCGGCTGCTCGGCGTCGAGACGACCGTGATCGGCGACGACGCCGCCCCGCGCGCCGAGCGGACGGTCGCGCTCTGGAGCCCGCCGCTGACCGACGAGGAGCTCGGCCTTCGGGCCTCCGCGCTGGGCGAGGCCTCGAAGCTGATGGCTGACCTGGTTGAGCGCGGCCTGAGGACGCTCTGCTTCGCCAAGAGCCGGCGCGCGGCCGAGCTGATCCACCGCTTCACCGCCGACCGGCTCGGCGACGACTCGCGCCTTTCGCCCTACCGCGCCGGCTATACGCCGCAGCAGCGGCGCGAGATCGAGCGGCGGCTGCTCGAGGGCGAGCTGCTCGGCGTGAGCGCGACGAACGCGCTCGAGCTCGGGATCGACGTGGGCCTGCTCGACTGCGTGATCTCGGTCGGATTTCCCGGCACGGTCGCCTCGCTGCGGCAGCAATGGGGCCGGGCCGGCCGTCGCGGGCACGGGCTGGCGGTGCTCGTCGCCAGCGAGGACGCGCTCGACCAGTACTTCATGCGCGAGCCTCGCGCCTTGCTCGGAAGGCGCGTCGAGGCCGCGATCCTCGACCACGAGAACCCCCGCGTGCTCGACGGCCATGTCCGGGCGGCGGCCTTCGAGGCGCCGCTGGACGACCGCGACCGCGAGGTGCTGGGGGACGTGGCGCTCGAGCGCGCAGCGGTCCTGCCGGAGCTCAAGCACACGAAGGCGGGCTACGTCTGGGGCGGCCGCGAGTACCCGGCCGCGCGGGTGTCGCTGCGCTCGACCGGACCGGAGTCGTTCACGATCGTGGACGGGTCGAACGGCACCGTGCTCGGGATCGCCGAGCCGGAGCGCGCCTTCACGACCGTGCACGAGGGGGCGATCTACCTCCACCTCGGCGAGAGCTACCGCGTCCAGGCGCTCGACCTGGAGAACCGCACCGCCCTCGTCGAGCCGTTCTCGGGCGACTACTACACGCAGGCCAAGACCGAGACGACGACCGCGATCGTCGAGCCCCGGCGCTCCGACCGGCGGCTCGGGCTCGACCTCACGTTCGGCAGCGTCGTCGTCACCGACCAGGTCGTCGGCTACCAGCGACGCTCGATCCAGAGCGGCGAGAGCCTCGAGGTCGTCCCACTCGAGCTGCCGCAGACCGAGTTCGAGACCGAGGCCGTGTGGTTCCTACCGGAGCCCTGGATGCTCGAAGGCCTCGACGAGATGCCGCGGCTACTCGGCTCACTCCACGCAGCCGAGCACTCGCTGATCGCGCTGCTACCGCTCTGGGCGATGTGCGACCGGTGGGACATCGGCGGGCTCTCGACCAACCTCCACTTCCAGACCGGGCGGCCGACGATCTTCGTCTACGACGGCCACTCCGGCGGCGTCGGGATCGCCGAGCGCGGCTTCGACGTCTTCGAGGGCTGGGCCGACGACACCGCGAAGCTGCTGCGCGGCTGTCCGTGCGAGCGGGGCTGCCCCTCCTGCGTCCAGAGCCCGAAGTGCGGGAACCTGAACGAGCCGCTCGACAAGGCCGGAGCGCTGACGCTGCTCGACCGGATGCTCGGCGCCGCGTAGCATCCGGGCGTGGCACTGCTTGCGATCCTGCTCCTGCTGTTCGGCTTCGTCTTCCTCGGGTTCGGCACGTTCTCATCGAATACCAACGATCTGATCAAGCCGAAGCCGATGGTCAAGTGCTCGAAGCGCATGACGACCGACCAGTCGCATGCGCAAGGTCCTCGCTGCGGGCCACCCCCGGCGAATCCCTAGAGCTCGGGACCGTACAAGCCGGCCGGCGGCGGCCCGGGGACGGCCTCGGTCGGGAACACCCGGGTCTCCGGGTGTAGGTCGAGCGACCGGCCGGACGCGCACTCGCTCGACTGGTAGTCGGTCGGCATGAACGGCTGCAGCGCAAGCAGGTAGCTCGCGACCGCGGCGCCCTCCTGGCTCGAGCCGCCGAGCCGCTCGACCGTGAATGCGACCTCCTGCAAGGCGTAACACTGCGCGAGCGCCTCGTCGGCCCAGCCGCGCATGTGCATCGACTCGTGCGTGAGCGTGACCAGGGCTTCGGCCATGTCGTTGGCGCGTTCGGAGCAGGCCGTCGCGACCGGGTCGCCGCTGCCGGTGAACCGGTTCCAGTCCATCTGCGCCAGACACGCGAGCTCCGGCGCCTCGGGCCGGCTGCGGAAACGGGCGAGCTCTTTGCACATCCTGCGCGTTAGGTGCGTGTACGAGGCAGCGCGCCCGTTCGGGAACGGCACGTCACCGAGATTCCCGTCCACGTTCACGATCGAGTGCCAGAAGCTCTCGCAGCGGACATGGACCGGCCGCCCGGCAAGCTCGGAGGCGAGCGCGCTCAGCGCACGCTCGTTGCCGGAGCGCGAGTGCTTCTCGGCCTCCCAGCCGCCGCACACCAGCACGGCGAGGATCAGTGGCACCGCAAGCCTCATGGCACAGATATCGGCACGACGGATGTCGATCCGCAGCGTTTCCGTTCGTCGTACCCTCGTAAGCGACCGAACAGGAGGGCGAGATGCAGTACATGCTGCTGATCTACGGCGACCAGGAGGGCTGGAAGTCGCGCAGCGAGGAAGAGAACGGCCAGATCTACCAGGCCTACATGGACTTCTCCAAGGAGCTGCAGGACAGCGGCCAGATGGTGGCCGGCGACGCGCTCGAGCCGACGCCGACGGCGACCACCGTCCGCGTGCGCAACGACGAGACGCTGACCACCGACGGCCCGTTCGCGGAGACGAAGGAGCAGCTCGGCGGCTACTACATCGTCGACGTCGGCTCGATCGACGAGGCGCTCGCCTGGGCGGCCAAGATTCCCGGCGCGAGCCACGGCTCGGTCGAGGTGCGGCCGGTGATGGTCTTCGAGGAGGACGGCGCGTCGTAGTAGAAGACGTCTTCCGGGAGGAGTGGGGGCGCACCCTCGCGTACCTCGCCCGCACGCTCGGCGACGTCGAGCTCGCCGAGGACGCGGTGCAGGAGGCGTTCGCCGCCGCACTCGAGCGCTGGCCGCGCGAGGGCGTCCCCGCCAACCCGGCCGCGTGGCTGCTGACCACGGCCCGCAACCGGGCGATCGACCGGATCCGGCGCGAGCAGAACCTGCGCCGCAAGACCGAGCTGCTGGCGGCGCTCCAGCCGGCGGAGGAGGTGGACGAGGCGCTACCCGACGAACGGCTCTCGCTGATCTTCGCGTGCTGCCACCCGGCGCTCGCGACCGAGGCACAGGTGGCCTTGACGCTGCGCACCCTCGGCGGCCTGACCACCGACGAGATCGCGCGCGCATTCCTCGTCCCGGAGCCGACGATGGCGCAACGGCTCGTGCGCGCGAAGAAGAAGATCCGCGCTGCCGGGATCCCGCTCCGCGTGCCGCCCGATCATCTGCTGCCGGAGCGGTTGCGCTCGGTGCTCGCGGTCGTCTACCTGATCTTCAACGAGGGCTACGGGCCGCCGCCGCGCGGCGAGCTCTGCGAGGAGGCGACCCGGTTGGGCAAGGTGCTCACGGTGCTGATGCCGGACGAGCCGGAGGTGCTCGGCCTGCTCGCGCTGATGCTGCTGCACGACGCCCGTCGCGCCGCCCGGATCGACGCGGCCGGCGTGCTCGTGCTGCTGGTCGACCAGGACCGCTCGCTCTGGGACGACGCGCAGATCGCGGAGGGCCGGGCCGTGCTCGATCGTGCGCTGCCGCTGCGGCAGCCCGGGCCGTACCAGCTGCAGGCGGCGATCGCGTCGCTCCATCTCGAGCCCGAGACCGACTGGGCGCAAATCGCCGCGCTCTACGGGCGGCTTGCGCAGCTCGCGCCGTCGCCCGTGGTCGAGCTGAACCGTGCCGTAGCGGTCGCGATGGCGCACGGGCCCGAGTGCGGCCTCGAGCTGATCGACGGCATCGACGGGCTGGACGGCTACCGCCACCTGCACTCGGCGCGGGGCGACCTTCTGCGACGCCTCGGCCGCGGCGATGAAGCCGCCGACGCGTACGGCCGCGCGCTCGAGCTGGCGCCGCAGCCCGCCGAGCGCGCGTTCCTGGAGCGGCGGCTGGCCGAAGTACGATCCTCGGCGTGACCGTCGAGGAACGGCTCTACGGCTGCCAGTCGATGACGGGCGTGCTGCGGCGCGTGCTCGTCCGCGCGCCCAGAGCGGAGGATCTACGCGGCTGGCAGAAGTGTGGCTGGCGGGCCGAGCCGGACGCGGCCGGGATCGCCCGCGAGCACGAGGCGTTCTGCTCCTTGCTCGCGGACGGCGGCGCCGAGGTCGTCCTCTCCGAGTCGTCCGCCGACGGCAACCCGGACGCGATCTACACGTACGACCCGGCGCTCGTAGCCGACGAGGGCGCGCTGCTCCTCCATCCCGGCAAGGAGGTGCGGCGACCCGAGGTCGCCGCGATGGCCGAGGACTTCGAGCGCGCGGGCGTCCCGGTCGCGGGCCGCCTGAGCGATCCGGCCTTGGCCGAGGGCGGCGACTGCTGCTGGCTCGACGCGCGCACCCTGCTCGTCGGCTGCGGCTACCGCACGAACGCCGCAGGGATCGGCCGGCTGCGCGAGCTGCTCCCCGAGGTCGAGGTCGTCGCCTTCGACCTCCCGCACTGGCACGGACGCGACGAGGTGATGCACCTGATGTCGCTGATCAGCCCGCTCGCGCCGGACCTGGCCGTCGTCTACGAACCGTTGCTGCCGGCGAGGCTGGCGCAGCTGCTGGAGGCGCGAGGCGTCGAGCTCGTTCGGGTTCCGGACGAGGAGTTCGACTCGATGGGCTCCAACGTGCTCGCTCTGGCTCCTCGTGTCGCGCTCGCAGTCGAAGGCAACCCGGTCACGCGCAAGCGGATGGAGCACGCCGGCGTCGAGGTGCTGACCTATCGCGGCGAGGAGCTGTCGAAGGGCGACGGTGGCCCGACGTGCCTCACGCGCCCTTTGCTGCGCGTCTAGGGCGTCGCAGGAGCTCGCCGCCGCAGTTGGGGCAGGTCTGAGCCAGCGCATCGAGGCACTCGCCGCAGAAGGTGCACTCGTGCGAGCAGATGTAGGCCTCGCCGTCGGGGGCCAGCTCGGCCCCGCAGCGTTCGCACGACTTGCGCATCTCGAGGCTCACGTAGCGATAGTAGAGCCGTGAGCGAGCGCGAGGCCCGTGGCGGAACCCTCGTGATCGGCGGCGGCTTCGCCGGCGGTTGGGTCGCCCGCTACCTCGGCAAGCGCGGCGCCACGCTCGTCAGCCCGGAGAACTCGATGCTCTTCACCCCACTGCTGCCGGAGGCCGCCTCGGGCACGCTCGAGCCGCGCCACGTCGTCGTCCCGCTGCGGGTCATGTGCCCGCACGCGGACCTCGTGCTCGGCGGCGCGACTGCGATCGACTTCGACCGCAACACGGTTCACGTGAAGGCGCTGGACGAAGAGGTCGATCTCCACTACCGCGAGCTCGTGGTCACGCTCGGCTCGATCTCGCGCGCCCTGCCGATCCCCGGGCTGGCGGACCACGCCCTTGGCTTCAAGAACCTCGCCGACGCGATCTACCTGCGCAACCACGTCCTACAACGGCTCGAGGCAGCCGACGCGACCGCGAGCGAGGAGCACCGGCGCAGCGAGCTGACCTTCGTCTTCGTCGGCGCCGGCTACGCGGGCGTCGAAGCACTCGCCGAGCTCTCCGACCTCGTCCGCGACGCGCTGCGCTACTACCCGCGGCTCCGGGAAGCGCCGCAGCGCTGGGTGCTCGTGGACGCGGCGCCGAAGATCCTGCCGGAGATCCCGAGCCGGCTGGGCGAGTACGCCGCGCGCCAGCTGACGAAGCGCGGGATGGAGATCCATGTGGGGACGACGCTCGAGTCGCTCGACGGCGAGGCCGCGCTGCTCTCGAACGGTGACCGGATCTCCACGCGGACGCTCGTCTGGACCGCCGGCGTCAAGGCGAATCCGATGCTCGCTGAGCTCGGGCTGCCACTCGACGAGCGCGGCCGCGTCCAGGTGGACGAGACGCTGCGGGTCGCCGGGCACGAGCACGTCTGGGCGATCGGCGACGGAGCCGCCGTCCCGAACGCCGCCACACCGGGCCAGGTCGATCCGCCGACCTCGCAGCACGCGCTCCGCCAGGCGCGCCGCCTGGTCAAGAACCTGATTGGCGAGCGGAAGCCTTACCGCTACCGGATGCTCGGCCAGGTGGCCACGCTCGGCCGCTACAAGGGCATCGCCGAC
>DATIOF010000174.1:0-2037 GCA_035473395.1 Gaiellaceae bacterium | reverse complement strand
TCGAAGATTCGCTCGCGCTCATCCGCCGGGATCCCGAGCCCTTCGTCGGCGACCTCGATCAGGCATGAGCCGTTCTCGCTTCGCACCCGCAGCTCGACGCGGCCGCCACCGGGCGAGTACTTGACGGCGTTGTCGACGAGGTTGACGAGCACCTGGCGGAGCTTGTTCTCGTCGCAGCGGATCGGCGCAGCGCCGTCGACGTCGAGCTCGAGCGAGATCGACTCCGGCACGTGCAACGACGCCGACTCGATCACGCCGGCGGCCACTTCCTCGGGGTGGCACTCGACGAGCTCGAACTCGACCGCATCGGCATCGAGCTGGCCGGTGAGCAGGATCTGGTCGACGATCTTCGCGAGCCGCGTCGCCTCGGACTCGATCATCTCGAGGAACTGGGCGCGGTCGGCCTCGCTCAGCTCGACGTCGTCGCGCCGCAGGGTCCGGACGGCGCCGTAGACGGCGGCCAGCGGAGTGCGCAGCTCGTGGGAGGCGGTGGCGACGAAATCGCTGCGCGTCTTCTCGAGCGCATGCTCCTCGGTCACGTCCTGGAGCGCGTAGACGGTGCCGTCGCCGAAGTCGACGCCGGAGACCGAGACCCAGCGCTCGCGGCCTTCGAGCACGATCGGAACCGTCACCGGTCTCGCGTCCCCGCCGGGCGGCACCAGCGGGACATGCGAGGTGAGCGCGTCCCAGGCTGGCACGACCTCGGCAACGGGGCAGCCCATGGCCTGCTCCTCGTCGACGCCGGTGATCGCGGCGGCGGCCGGGTTCCAGTGGAGCACGCGGCCGCTCGTGTCGAGCATCGCGACGCCGTCCGCGACGTAGGCCAGCGCCTGCGCAGCGTCGGCGCCGCGCTCGGCCTCGCGGTAGAGGCGGGCGTTGTCGACGGCGACCGCGGCGCGGCGCGCGAGCTCGACCGCCAGCGCGAGGTCCGCCTCGGTATAGGGCGGGTGTGTCTCGGCTGCGATCAGCGTCACCGCGCCCAGCGTCCGCTCCCGGGCGACCAGCGGCACGCAGATGGTCGACTTCAGTCCGAGCTCGTCGATGATCCGCCGCAGCTCCTCGTCGTCGCCGATCGCCTCGTCCAGCAGCTCTTGCGGGAGCTCGGGGAAGAACTCAGGCTCGCCGGTGCGTAGCACGTGCGGCACTCCCGTCGGCGCGTCCGGGTCGGGGGGGTAGCGGTCCTGCAGCTCGTAGGCCCAGCGAACCTTCTCCGGATCCTGATGAGCCACCGCGAGTCGCTCGATCTCCCCGTTCGGGCCGACGACATCGACCGTGCACCAGTCGGCCAGGCCCGGAACGCTCAGCTGCGCCACCTGCCTGAGGGTGTGGTTGTAGTCGAGCGAGGAGGCCAGCAGCTCACTGGCCTCGGCGAGGAAGGTCATCCGCTCGCGCAGGGTCTGCTCGGCCGCGTAGAGGCGCGAGCGTGCGAGCGCCTGCGCGGCCTGACGGGCGAGCGTCAGCTTCATCTGGCGACGTTCGGGCTCGAACTCCATCTCGCGGTCGAATGAGAGCGACATCGCGCCGAAGATCCGCCCCTCGACGCCGAGCGGGACGACCACGAGCGCGTTTGCCTCTTGACCCTGCTGCGCCAGCGCGGGGTAGCGCTCGTTGCGCTCCTGCAGCGAAGCGAGGAAGAGCGGCTCGCCGGTACGGATCACCTCCGACATCGGCACCTCCGCCGCGAGCGGGAAGCGCTCCCAGCCGACCATCACCGAGGCGTCGTAGCCGCGCTGGGCGAGCAGCTCGACAGAGATGCCGTCCTCGCTCAGCACCCCGATCGCACCCGCGCGAGCCTCGGCCGCCTGCACGCCGTCGGTCAGGATCGCGTCGAGCACCTCCTGCGGAGTGACGGCCTCCGCCAAGAGCTCCGCGACGCGCTGGAGTCGTCGCGCGCGGTCGGCGGCTGCGCTGCTCTCGGCGGTCGTCACCGATCGGGCTCGGACGAGATCCCGCGCTTGAGCTCGTCGCGCTCGCCGCGCTCGATGCGCACGAGCACGCCCTCGACGAAGTCGCCGATCGTGACCGGGTCGAACGGCT
>DATIOF010000173.1:0-28741 GCA_035473395.1 Gaiellaceae bacterium | reverse complement strand
GTAGAGCCCGAGGCCCGTCCCGCCGGGCACCGCCCGGTGCTGCGGGTCGCCGCGGTAGAACTTCTCGAAGACGGCTTCCTGCTCGGCCGGCGCGATGCCGATTCCCTGGTCTGCGACCTCGACGCGCACGCTCGCCGCGGCCGGCACGGTGCTGACGACGACTTCGCCGCCCTCGGGCGAGTACTTGACCGCGTTGTCGATCAGGTTGACGAGCACCTGCTCGATCCGGTCGCGGTCGCCGATCGCCTCGGCCGCGCCGTTGGCGGCGCTGAGCGAGATCGATTCCGGGGCGTCGTGCCGCATCGTCTCGACCGCATCGCTGGCGAGCTGCGAGAGATCGACGCGCGCGCTGTCGATGCGCAGGTCGCCGCGGTCGAGGCGGTTGGCGAGCAGCACCTCCTCGGTGATCTGGGTGAGCCGCGTGCCCTGAGCTCCGATCATCTCCAGCAGCTGGTGCCGCCGCTCGGGCGAGAGCGCGATGTCGTCGCGGAGGAGCGTCTTCGCGGCTCCGAGCACGGCCGTCATCGGCGTGCGCAGCTCGTGCGAAAGCGTGGCGATGAAGTCGCTTTTCGCGGCCTCGAGCCCGCGGTCGCCCGTCAGGTCGCGAAAGGTGTAGACGATGCCGTTCGGGCTGCGGACGGCCACGAACGAGAGCCAGAGCTCGCTGCCGTCCACCTCGACCGGGAGCGTCACCGGGCTCGCAAGCTCGGGCTCGTCGGAGATCGGGATCTCGGCGGCGACCTTCTGCCAGTCCGCGAGCACCTCGCCGGCCTGCCGGCCGACCACGTCGTCGCGAGAGCGCCCGGTGACGAGCTCCGCAGCGCGGTTCCAGAAGCGCAGCGCGCCTTCGGGGTCGACCATCATCACGCCGTCGCCGACCGCCTCGAGCACGCGCGCCGCCTGTTCGCGCGCGGCCGCCATCGCCTCGGCGCTGGCTCTGGCCGCCGCTTCCGACTGGGCCTCCTCGTGCAGGCGCGCGTTGCGCACGGCCGCGGCCATCAGGCCCACGAGACCCTCGGCCAGCTCCAGCTGCTCGTCGGCGTAGCGGACGGTCTCGTGCATCAGCTGGACGACTCCGACGACCTCGCCCTCATGCTTGACGGGCACCATCAGCGCCGACTGCACGCCCGGCGGCCCCTCGTCCGGCAGCTTGCGCATGTGGCCTTCGCGGTCGACGTCGTAGTAGACGCCGGCCGGGTCCTTGACCTGCTCGGGCACGTCGTTCTGGAGCAGCGGCTCGCCGGTCATGATCACGCGGCTCTGCATCCCGCCCTCGCGGTTCAGCGGCAGCGGCGGCAGGATCGCAGGGTCGAGCTTGCCGCCGTCGACCCACGCGTAGTCGCAGCTGATCAGCTCGGTCTCAGGGTCGAACGAGGAGACGATCACCCCGTTGTGCGGCACCGCATCGGTGAGCAGCTCGTGAAAACGGTCGTAGACGCGTTCCAGCTCGAGCGTCTCGTTCAGGTAACGAGCCGCCGAGAGCAGCAGCTGCGCTTTTTCTGCCCCCCGTTCTCGGCTCACTTCTCGTTCATCATGCCACCAATGTTCGAAGGTCTCTCGACGCGGCTGGAGGGCCACCTCGTCACGCTCGAGCCGCTCGGGCCCGAGCACGAGGAAGGCCTGCGGACGGCCGCGGCCGACGAGCGGATCTGGCAGTGGATGCTGACGCGCGACGTCGAGGCCTGGATCGCCGACGCGCTCAGGCACGGCGACGACCGGCAGCCGTTTGCGATTGTTTTCGAGGGCGCGGTGGCAGGCTCCACGAGCTACATGTCGCTCGCGCCCGAGCACCGGCGGCTCGAGATCGGCAACACCTGGCTCAACCCGGCCGCCTGGGGCACGGGCGCCAACACGGAGGCAAAGTACCTCCTCCTTCGGCACGCGTTCGACGAGCTCGGCTGCCTGAGGGTCGAGTTCAAGACGGACGCGCTGAACGAGCGGGCACGGGCGGCGCTAGCGGCGATCCCGTCCGAGTTCGAGGGGATCCACCGCTGGCACATGGTCGCGCGCGGTGACGAGCGCCGCGACTCGGCCTGGTATGCGGTCACGGTCGAGACCTGGCCGGAGACCCGGCGGGCGCTCGAAGCGCGCCTCGCGGGCTAGACTTCACCGCGCCCGGTATCCGCTACGGAACTGGAGCTTTCCATGGTCAAAAGCGTCAACGTGATCGGTCGCGGCCGTGTGGGCACGGCCATTGCCGCGCGCCTCGAGGAGCGCGGCGTCGAGCTGCGCAGCGACGGCGCGGAGCTGACGCTGCTCTGCGTCCCGGACACGGCCATTCGCGACGTGGCCCAGGGACTGTCCCCAGGGCAGGGCTGGATCGGACACGTCTCGGGGGCCACGCCGCTGTCGGCACTCGACCCGCACGAGCGCCGTTTCTCCCTGCACCCACTGCAGACGTTCACGCGCACGCGAGGGCCTGAGCAGCTCGACGGCGCCTGGGCCGCGGTCACGGCCGAAACGGACGAGGCCCGGGGACAGGCCCTGGAGCTCGCGCGGACGCTCGGGCTCGAGCCGTTCGAGCTCGCCGACGCTGACCGCCCGCTCTACCACGCGGGCGCTGCGTTGGTCTCGACGTTCCTGGTCACGCTGCACGAGGCGGCGGCCTCGCTCGTCGCGACCGCCGGAGCGCCGCCGGAAGCGCTCGAGCCGCTCATGCGCCGGACGATCGAGAACGGCTTCGAGCCGACCGGCCCGATCGTCCGCGGCGACTGGGCGACGGTCGAGGCGCACCGCGAGGCGATCCGCGAGGCCCGCCCCGAGCTGGAGCCGCTCTACGACGCGCTCGTGGAGGCGACGGCCCGATGAAGGTCATCCGCGCCGCTGCAGAGCTCCCACGCGACACCGAGATCGGCCTCGTCCCGACGATGGGCGCCTTCCACGACGGCCACCTCGCGCTCTTCCACGCAGCGCGCGCCGAGAACAAGACCGTCGTCGCGAGCCTGTTCGTCAACCCGGCCCAGTTCACAGAAGGCGAGGACCTCGCGCGCTACCCGCGAGACGAGGCACACGACGCGGAGCTCGCCGAGCAGGCCGGCGTCGACGTGCTCTTCGTGCCGGCCGCGGAGGAGATCTACCCGCCGGGCTTCGAGACCTGGGTCGAGGTCGAGCGGCTCGGCGCGATGCTGGAGGGCGAGCACCGCCCCGGACACTTCCGCGGAGTCGCCACCGTGTGTCTCAAGCTGTTCAACCTCGTCCGCCCGCGGCGCGCCTACTTCGGCCAGAAGGACGCGCAGCAGATCGCGGTGGTCAAGCGGATGGTGCGCGACCTGGCCGTACCGGTCGAGATCCGCGTCGTGCCGACCGTGCGCGACGCCGACGGCCTGGCGCTCTCTTCGCGCAACGCCTACCTCTCGGCCGACGAGCGCGCCCAGGCGCTGGCCCTCCCCCGCGCGCTCGCCGCCCGCGACCGCAGCCTGCTCGACGGCCTCGAGGTCGACTACTTCGAGGAGGCCGACTTCGAGCCCTACGTGCTCGCCGCCGCGATCCGCGTCGGCTCAACACGTTTGATCGACAATGTCGTCCTGGAAGGAGACCCATCGTGAGCAAGTACGCGTCCTGGACCCACGGCAAGCTGCCGCTGACCGAGCTGATCGAGCTGAAGCGCCGCGGGCAGAAGCTCGCGATGGTGACGGCCTACGACTTCCCCAGCGGCCGCATCGCCGACGAGGCGGGCGTCGAGCTGGTGCTGGTCGGCGACTCGGCCGGGATGGTCGTGCTCGGCAACGAGTCGACCGTGCCGGTGACGATGGACGAGCTGCTGATGCTCACGCGCGCGGTCGTGCGTGGCGCAAAGCGGCCGCTCGTGATCGCCGACATGCCGTTTGGGTCCTTCCAGGGCTCCGACGAGGCTGCAGTCGACAACGCCGTGCGCTTCGTCAAGGAGGCCGGGGCCGACGCAGTCAAGCTCGAGGGCGCCGGCCCGACGCTCTCCCGCGTCCAGGCGATCGTCGGCGCGGGCGTTCCGGTGATGGGCCACGTCGGCCTGACCCCGCAGTCGGCGACGATGCTCGGCGGTTTCAAGGCCCAGGGCCGCACGGCGGAGAAGGCCGAGCGGCTGTACGAGGACGCGCTCGCGCTCGAGGCCGCCGGATGCTTCGCGATCGTGCTCGAGGCGGTGCCGGCCCCGGTGGCGGCGCGCGTGACCGAGGCGCTGCAGGTGCCGACGATCGGCATCGGCGCCGGTGCGGACTGCGACGGCCAGGTGCTGGTCTGGCACGACCTGCTCGGGCTCTACGCAGGCAAGGCGCCGCGTTTCGTCAAGCGCTACGCGGATCTCGCCGGCGAGGCGAGACGAGCGATCGAGGCCTACGTCGACGACGTGCGCGAGGGCCGCTTCCCCGAGGAGCAGCACACCTACGCGATCCCGGACGAGGAGCTAGCCGCGTTCGAGGCCGGGCTGCCCGCGCACCGTGCGCAGGCCGAGCACCAGTAGCGCCAGCGACCAGGCGACGAACAGCAGCTCGAGCACGACGAAGGTCGTGTTCCCTGCGCCGTGGTCGGAGCCGCCGGTCCTGAACAGATCCTCGCCGTAGACCGCCAGCCGCACCGGCCAGAGGACGAGCAACGAGAGCGCGACCGGCGCGGACGCGAAGGCGAGCACGTGCCGCGCCTGGCGGTACGTGATTCCGCCCACAGCACGCGTCAGGGCGTAAACGACGAGACCGCCGATGAAGTAGAAGGCCGCTCCGTACGCGCTGCCGACGAAGAACGCCCAGATCGCGACGTCGAGGCCGTCGCTTGCGTGTGGCCCGTTGACGTCCATGACCGTTGCCGCGACCGGCGTCCAGAGCACGGTGCCCACGCCGCTGAGGATGACGAGCGCGAGCACGGCCTCGCTCCTCGCGCGCGCAGCAACGTCGGAGTCGTCGCGTATCGCGGTGAAGACGTCGCGCGGCCGGACAAGCACGAACACCGCGCGCTGCAGCCAAACGCGCTCGTCTGCCTGGGGTGCGACCTCGGTTCGCGTGGCCATGACACCAGCGTACCGGGGTCGGAAAACGCTTCGCTGTTGCCTTTTGAAACCCCCCTTTTCACTCTAAAGAGGGACTGTCCGCGCGCCGATGGCTGCCTCAGCAACACGCGGCGAGACCCCAACTTAGGAGACCGGAGATGAACCTGCGTTCTGCAACGCGATCGCGCACGACCAGCAGCGGCGGCTGGTCCCCCACGCGCAAGCTACTGGCGTCACTCGCCGTGCTCGGTGCGGCGGCCAGCATCGCCGGCCTCGGCACCTTCGCAACCTTTACGAGCTCGACCTCGACGAGCCACACGGTCTCGTCGGGCACCGTCACGATCGCGCTCGGCGCGACGGGCGCCTCGACGAACCGCCTGAACATCGGCGCTTCGGCGATCGCCCCCGGCGACACGATCCAGCGCAGCGTCGACCTGATCGACTCGGGCTCGCTCGACCTCGCCTCGATCACGCTGACCACGACGGCGACGGTCAGCTCGCTGCTCGACACCGACTCGACCAACGGGCTGCAGATGGTGATCGACAAGTGCTCGGCCGCCTGGACCGAGGCCGGACCGCCCTACACCTACACGTGCAGCGGCTCGACCTCGACCGTGCTCGCCTCGCGGGCGGTGATCGGCAACACGCTCGCGCTCTCGAACCTCGCTTCGACGACCGCCGGCGCGACCGACCACCTGCGCGTGACGCTGACCCTCCCGGGCGCGGCTGGAAACACGTTCCAGAACCAGTCGTCGACGATCAGCTACGCGTTCACCGGCACGCAGCGCACCGCGACCAGCAAGTAGTCGCATGCGCGCTCGAAGCGCAAGCAGGAGACGGGGCGCCGAACCGGCGCTCCGTCTCGCTGCTGTCAGCCATGCAGGCGAGCTGCTGGCACGCCTCGTCCTGGGGCTCGCCCTCCTCGTCCTGTTCCTGCTCGGGCTGCTGCCACACACCGGCTGGTACCGGACCGAGACCGTCCTCTCGGGGAGCATGCGGCCGACGTTTTCGCCCGGCGACCTGGTCGTCGTGACGCCCGAGCGGATCGCGGACGTCCGCGTCGGCCAGATGATCAGCTACCACATCCCGGTCGGCGACCACCACGTGCAGACGCACCGCGTGATCGCGGTCGTGCGGCGCGGCGGCGAGACTTTCGTCCGCACGAAGGGCGACGCGAACAACGCCCGTGACCCCTGGCTCGCCCGTCTGAACGGGACGACGGCCTGGCAGGTCCGAGCGGTGGTACCGAAGGCCGGTTGGGGCATCGTCTGGCTGCACAGCCCGCAGATCCGGCGGCTGGCAGTCTTCGGCGCGCCGCTGCTGCTCGCCCTGCTCGGGCTGTGGCGGATCTGGCGCGCTCCTGGCACCGAAGCCGAGAGCGAGGCACCCGATGCGGCCCGCCTGCTCGGCTGACCCGCGGCCGCTGCGGCGGCCGATTCGCTGGGGCGCGGTCGTCGGCTCGGCCCTGGCTGCCTTCGTCGTGGTCTCCGGCGCGCTCGCCGGGTTCACCTCGCTGACCACCGGCGTGTCGCACACGATCGTGACCAAGCGCATCTTCCCCGGCCCGCGTTCGCTCGCCGCCCAGGACTTCCGCGACGCGAGCAGCGGCGCCGAGTCGAACAAGTCGGATGCCTACTCGTATGCCGACGGAACCGTTGCGACGACCTCGACCGCGATCGCCTCGGGCACCAACAACTACGTCGAGCTCACGATGAGCAGCGCCCGCGCCGGAGGCCTCTCCGTGTCGGGAGCGCAGTTCAACTTCCGCCTCGCAAGCTCTGGCGGCGGGCAGTCCGGCAATGCGTGTTTCTGGTTCGACGTGCGCTCGGGCGGCAGCGTGATCGGCACGCATGGCAGCTACGCGAGCCCCTCTGGCTGCAGCACGGGCACCACGCAGACGACCTTCTCGACGGCAATGCCGGAGGTGTCGAGCACCGACCGGGCGAACGGGCTCGTGATTCGCGCGTACGTCTGGGAGACCGGCACGAAGGTCAAGACGGTCAAGATCGACCTCGCCACGCTGACGGGCTCGACCCCCTACACCGCGTTCACGGCCTACGAGATTCAGGCGGTGGACGACACGAGCGGCACCCCCACGACCGCCCCCTGGCCGCTCGCAACCGTCGACGCGACGACGTATACGGCGACGACCAACTGGCCGTCCGCCACGCCCGCCACGACGAAGTACCTCAAGCTGACGCTCGAGCCGTTCGTCCCGACCGGCTCCGTGATCACGGCCGTCTCGCTCACGAACGTCTGGCACGCCTCGGCGGCTGTCACGAACGGCGGGACCCTCTGCTACTACCTCGAGACCTTCAACGGCGCGACCTCGCTCGCCACGCACGGGAGCGCCGCCTCGCCGGTCGCGTGCACGGCCAGTGGCACGGTCTTCGCTAGCGACACGGTCTCCCTGCCGGAGGTGAACGACGTCACCAAGTCCAACAACCTGGTGATCAAGCTCTACTACTGGCTCTCGCCGCTGTGCGGCGGTGGCGGCAACCCGACCTGCGTCAAGTCCGTCACCGACCGCGCGATCGCCACCTACTCGTACTACCTCGACTGAGCGCAACTCCCCCCGGAAGGGGGAGACGGACGGCTGTCGGGCTGCCGACACACAACGTATGCGGCGGCAGATCCTTACCCCTGGTGCGACCTCGAACAAGGTGATCGCCTCGATCGCCGTGGTCTGCGCCGCCGCCGCGATCGCCGGTCTCGGCACCTTCGCGACGTTCACCAGCTCGACGAGCACGAGTCACACGATCGCCAGCGGCACGCTCTCGCTCACGTCGGGGCCGACGAACCGGCTCGGCACCGGCGCGAGCACGATTGCCGCCGGCGACACGATGCAGCGGGCGATCGACCTGAACTACGGCGGCTCCATCTCGTTCGGCTCCGCGACGCTGACCACGACCGCCTCCCCCTCGTCGGCGCTCGACACGGACGCGACCGACGGCCTGCACATCGCGATCGACAAGTGCTCGGTCGCCTGGACGGAGTCCGGCCCGCCCTACACGTACACGTGCGGCGGCTCGACCTCCACCGTGCTCGCCTCGTCGCCGGTGATCGGCAGCAACGTCGCGCTCTCGAACCTCACGCTCACCACCGGCTCGACCGACCATCTCCGCGTGACGGTCACGCTTCCGAGCACCGCCGGCAACACCCTCCAGAACCTCTCCTCGACGGTCGGCTACACGTTCACCGGCGTCCAGCGCGCCGGCACGAGCCAGTAGACGCCATGCCTACGCAAGGGAGGGTCGGCGCCTCGATCGCGG
Source organism: Gaiellaceae bacterium (assembly GCA_035473395.1). GTDB lineage: Bacteria > Actinomycetota > Thermoleophilia > Gaiellales > Gaiellaceae > AC-32. The sequence goes on along the minus strand of DATIOF010000173.1, from coordinate 20,515 downwards.
TCCTCGCGGCGACAGGAGCCCTGATCGCGCTCGCCCTCTGCGCCGGGTTCGCCAGCGCGAGCCCGCTCGGGCGCGTCTCGCGTGGCGCTCACCGGCTCACCGTCGGCCCTCACGCGCTGGCGGCGGTCGGCCCGCTGGCGCCGGGCGACCGGGCCGAGCGAACGCTCGAGCTTCGCTACCACGGCCGGTTCGCGAAGGTCGTGTTGAGAACAGCGACCAAGGGAAGCTCGCTCCTGCGCTCCGACCCGGCCGGCGGCATCCGCCTCTCGATCGACCGCTGCGCGAAGCGCTGGACGAAGCGGCGCGGGACCAAGACCTACGTCTGCCCCAGCAAGCGCTGGAGCGTCGTGAAGACGGTGCGGCTGGCAGGCAAGCGCGGGCTGAGGCTGAACCACCTTTCCCGCCGCGCGGGCCGGACCGACCACCTGCGCCTGACGATCAGCCTGCCGCCCTCCGCCGGGAACTTGCTGCAGGGCCAGACGGCCCGCGTTGTGTACCGGCTGACCGCTGCCTAGCCGCTAGGCGGCGACGTGCTCGCGGGCCGGTAGCAGCTCGCGCAGGTACCGGCCGGTGGCCGACTCCTCGACCGCCGCGATCTGCTCCGGAGTGCCGGTTCCGATCACCTCGCCCCCGCCCTCGCCGCCTTCGGGCCCGAGGTCGACGATCCAGTCCGCCTGCTTGATCACGTCGAGGTTGTGCTCGATCACGAGCACGGTGTTGCCGTTGTCCACCAGCCGCTGCAGCACCTCGAGCAGCTTCTCGATGTCGGCGAAATGGAGGCCCGTGGTCGGCTCGTCGAGGATGTAGAGCGTCCGGCCGGTGGCGATCTTGCCGAGCTCCTTGGCCAGCTTGACGCGCTGCGCCTCGCCGCCCGAGAGCGTCGTCGCCGGCTGGCCGAGCTTGACGTAGTCGAGCCCGACGTCGTGCAGGGTCTGCAGTCGGCGCCGGAGCTTCGGGATCTTGGCGAAGAACGCCAGCGCCTCCTCGACCGACATCTCGAGCACGTCCGCGATCGACTTGCCCTTGAAGCGCACCTCGAGCGTCTCGCGGTTGTAGCGCTTGCCGCCGCAGGTCTCGCACGGCACGTAGACGTCCGGCAGGAAGTGCATCTCGATCTTGATCGTCCCGTCGCCCTTGCAGGTCTCGCAGCGCCCGCCGCGGACGTTGAACGAGAACCGCCCCGGCTTGTAGCCGCGCACCTTCGCCTCGGGCGTGAGCGAGTAGAGCTCGCGCACCGGCGTGAAGATGTCGGTGTAGGTGGCCGGATTCGAGCGCGGCGTGCGCCCGATCGGCGACTGGTCGATGTCGATCACCTTGTCGAAGGACTCGATCCCCTCGACCGACACGTGGTCGCCCGGCTTGACCCGCATCCGGTGCAGTCGGTTGGCCAGGGTCTTGTGGACGATCTCGTTCACGAGCGTGGACTTGCCCGAGCCGGAGACGCCGGTCACGCAGACGAACTTGCCGACCGGGAAGTCGACGTCAATGTCCTTCAGGTTGTGCATCGAGGCGCCGTGGACGCTGAAGGTGCCGAGATCCTCGCTGCGCCGCTCCGGGATCGCGATCTCGCGCTTGCCCGACAGGAACTGACCGGTGACCGACTTCGCGTTCCGCTCGACCTGCTTCGCGGTGCCCTCGGCGACGACGTGGCCCCCGTGCACGCCGGCGCCGGGCCCCATGTCGACCAGATGGTCGGCCGCGCGCATCATCTGCTCGTCGTGCTCGACCACGAGCACGGTGTTCCCGAGGTCGCGCAGCCGCTCGAGCGTCGTGATCAGCTTGCCGTTGTCGCGTTGGTGGAGGCCGATCGAGGGCTCGTCGAGGATGTAGAGCACGCCGACGAGCTGGCTGCCGATCTGCGTCGCCAGCCGCAGCCGCTGCGCCTCGCCGCCGCTGAGCGTCGAGGCCGCGCGGTCGAGCTGCAGGTAGCCGACGCCGACGTTCTCGAGGAAGGTCAGGCGCTCGCGGATCTCCTTCAGGATCCGCTCGCCGATCAGCTGCTCGGTCTCGGTCAGCTCGAGCCCGTCGACGAACTCGATCGACCGCTGCACCGACATCTGCGTGAACCTGTGGATGTTGGCGTCGCCGACGGTGACCGCCAGGACCTCGGGCTTCAGCCGAGCGCCGTGGCAGACCGGGCAGGGCCGGAAGCTCATGTACTCCTCGATCCGCTCGCGCTGCTGGCTCGAGTCGGTTTCCTTGTAGCGGCGCTCGAGGCTCGCGACGATGCCCTCGAAGGCGAGCATGTACGAGCGCTTGCGGCCCATCCGGTTGCGGTACTGGACGTAGACCTTGTCGCCCTCGGTGCCGAACAGGAAGAGGTTCTGGTGCTCCTCGCTCAGGTCCTGCCACGGCAGCTCGAGGTCGATCTCGTAGCGGTCGGCGATCGCCTGGATGACCGACTCGTAGAAGCTCGAGTTGCCGAGCGACCACGGCACAAGCGCGCCCTCGCCGATCGACAGCGTCGGGTCGGGCACGAGCAGGTCGGGGTCGATCTCCTGCTGCGCGCCGAGGCCGGTGCAGCGCGGGCAGGCGCCGTGCGGCGAGTTGAAGCTGAAGATGCGCGGCTCGAGCTCCGGCAGGCCGACGCCGTGCTCCGGGCAGGCGAAGTTCTCGCTGAAGGTCAGTTCCTCGCCGTCGAGCACGTCGACCACGACCAGGCCGTCGGCGAGCGCTGCGGCCGTCTCGACGGACTGCGCGAGCCGCTGGCGCAGGTCGGCCTTCATCACGAGCCGGTCGACGACCACCTCGATCGTGTGCTTGAACTTCTTGTCAAGGGCCGGTGGCTCCTCGAGCAGGTGCTGCTCGCCGTCGACCTTCACGCGCGTGAACCCTTCAGCGCGGAGCTCCTCGAAGACGTCCTTGTACTCGCCCTTGCGGTCGCGGACGACCGGCGCGTTGACGGTGAACTTCGTGCCTGCGGGGAGCTGCAGGATCCGGTCGACGATCGCCTCCTGGCTCTGGCCGGCGATCGGTCGGCCGCAGACCGGGCAGTGCGGCTTGCCGATCCGCGCGTAGAGGAGGCGCAGGTAGTCGTAGATCTCGGTGACGGTGCCGACGGTCGAGCGCGGGTTGCGGCTGGTGGTCTTCTGGTCGATCGAGATCGCCGGGCTGAGCCCTTCGATCGAGTCGACGTCGGGCTTCTCCATCATCTGCAGGAACTGCCTTGCGTAGGCGCTCAGGCTCTCGACGTAGCGCCGCTGGCCCTCGGCGTAGATCGTGTCGAAGGCGAGGCTCGACTTGCCGGAGCCGCTGAGGCCGGTGACGCAGATCAGCGAGTGCCGCGGCAGACGGACGTCGATGTCCTTGAGGTTGTGTTCCCGCGCCCCGTGGACGACCAGTTCTTCCTGGGCCATGAACAGGCAAGTTTAGCCGCCCGGGTGGACGCGAACAAGTGTTCGGTTCAGGCTGCGGCGGAGGCTGACCAGGGCCAGAGCTCGGCCTGATCGCAGAGGCCCGCTCGGACGGGGTTCTGGAGGACGTAGTCGACCGTCGCGTGGAGGTGGCGCTCGTCTCTCGGGACCCAGGCGGCGAAGCGGTCGCCGAAGAGGTGGCCGTTCCGGCGGTGGCGGCGATTGAAGTCGAGCGCGTAGCCGCCGTTGAGTCGGTGCATGCCGTCGGAGAGGCGCCAGAGCACCGTCTCGACGACAAGGTGGTAGTGGGTCGTCATCAGGCAGAAGGCGTGGCAGCGCCAGTCATGGCGTGCGACTTCGGCGGCGAGCAGGCGCAAGAAGAAGCGGCGCTCGTCGTCGGCGAGAAAGATCGCCGCGCGCGCGACCCCTCTGGTCGTGACGTGGTAAACGCCTGCGGGCGGGAGCTCCCTTCGGGGTCGCCTCACGCCGATGAAGCTAGCCGCTATTGGGTGGGTCGCCAGGTCCTGCCGAGACGGTTCGTGGACAACCTGTGACGCTTTTGTCACACCTGACGAGACCGTTTCGGCCACTTCTCGGGGACAGTCCCCGATGGTTCGGTTCAGTTCACATCGGTGCGCTTGAGCGCGATCGTGCCGAGCGTCGCCGCGGCCGCCGCATAGAGGAGCGCGACCGCGAGCCCGACCCCGAAGTCGAGCAGATCCGAGCTCTGATTGCCCGCCTCGACGACGGATGCGATCGCGTGCCCCGGGCCGTAGCGCTGCACACGCGCGATCGAGAGCAGCGGCTCGCCGACGAGCAGCCAGACGAGCGCGATGACGATCGCCGCCGTCTGCCGCCTGAGCAGCAGGCCGAAGCCTGCACCGAGCACGCCGGCGATCGCGGCGGCGCCGATCGTGCCGAGCCCGACGTTCAGCGTCTTGTGCGTCGCCACGTGCAAGGGGACCGACCTCGCCCAGAGGAGCAACGCCGCGAGCCCCCAGGCGAAGACGACCGAGACGAGGGCGAGGAAGGCGCCGGCCAGCGCCGCGCTGGCGAGCTTGGCCAGCGACACACGCTCCCGCACCGGCGCCACGAGCAGCGTGTGGCTGATCGTTCCGTGCGTGTACTCCCCGCTCGACGCGACGATCCCGAGAATCAGCGAGATCAGGACTGCGATCCCCGCGATCGAGACGATGTCGCGCTGGTTGCCGGGCCCGGCGAGCGAGTCGAGCGAGTCGTGCCCGACCCGCAGAGCGATGATCAGCACCTCGAAGGCGAACACCAGCAGCCCGAGCCAGAGCAGCAGCCTCGTCGTGAGCACCTTCAGGAGCTCCGCGTGCAGCAGGCGCGTCACTTCTCTCCGCCGGTCAGCTCGAGGAAGACCTCTTCCAGGCTCGCGCCTTCGGTTCGCAGCTCGTGCAGGACGATCCCCTCGGCGGCGGCGGTCTCGCCCACCCGTTCGACGGCTCCGGCGACGCGCAGCTCGCTGTCGCCGACGGGCACGACCTCGAGGCCGGCGCGGACGAGCGCCTCTTGCAGGCGCGACGCCTCGGGGCTCTTGACGACCACCGCGCCCGCGGCCGACCTCGCGGTCAGGGCCTCGAGCGGCTCCTGTGCCACCAGGCGGCCGCGATGGATGATCACCACCTCGTCCACGATCTGGGCGACCTCGGCGAGGACGTGGCTCGAGATCAGCACGGTTCCGCCGTCGCCGGCGAACGCGCGCAGGAAGGTCCGCAGCCAGCGGATCCCCTCGGGGTCGAGCCCGTTCGCGGGCTCGTCGAGAACCAACAGCCGCGGCTTGCCGAGCAGCGCGCCCGCGACGCTGAGCCGCTGGCGCATCCCGAGCGAATAGCCGCCGACGCGACGCCGGGCGGAATCGGTCAGCTCCACGGTCGCGAGCACCTCGTCGACCCGCTCGGCCGGAAGCCCGGCCGCCACGGCCTGGATGCGCAGGTGGTTCCGCCCCGAGCGCCCCGGATGGAAGCTCTCGGACTCCAAGACCGCCCCCACCGTTCCCAGCGGGTCGCCCAGCTTCGCGTAGGGAGCGCCTTCGACCCGCGCGTCGCCGGCCGTCGGCTGCACGAGTCCGAGCAGTGCCCGCAGGGTCGTCGACTTGCCCGCTCCGTTCGGGCCGAGGAAGCCCGTGATCGCCCCGCGCCGGATGGTGAAGCTGAGCCCGTCGACCGCGGTCGTCGAGCCGTAGCGCTTCGTCAGCTCCCGCACCTCGACGGGAGGCGCGTCGGCCATCAGCCCGCCAGCCGCTCGACGAGCCTGTAGACCTGCCGCGGCTCGGGAACATGGTCGATCTCGAGCGGCCCGGCGACGAGCGTCCCATAGCCGAGCAATCGCCCCGTCAGGGTCTGCTCGAGCTCCAGGTTCTCGACCGCCCGCAGGCGCACGGTGGCCGAGCGTCGCCGCAAGGTGCCGTCGACGAGGCAGAGCTTGTCGGTCGTCACGACGAGATGCGTTCGCTCCCACCGCCAGACCGCCCGGAGGCAGACCGCTGCCGCGACCACGATCAGCGCAGCGCCAGGAACCGGCAGCGGCCACGGCTCGGCCAGCAGGATGCCGCCGACCAGCGCGAGCACCACCGCCTGGGTCAGAGGCAGGGCGAGCACGGCCCCGTGCCGGCGCGCGTCGAAGCAGACCTCTTCGTCGTACCTGACCATCGCGCGCCCCGCTTCGGCGGGAGCGGCGCCAGTCCTGCGTTTGCGGCGTTCGTTAAGCGGCGACAACACCCAGATGGCCGAGACTGCCCGCCGCGCATTCGTGATCACGCTCGTCGTCCTGGGCGTGGTCGTCTGCGCGCTCGCCCTCTGGAAGGTGAAGATCGTGCTCGCGCTGGTCTTCCTGGGGCTGATCCTCGCCGCCGCGATGCGGCCCGGCGTCGACCGCCTCGCCGAGCGCAAGGTCCCCCGGCCGATCGGAGTCGCGATCCACTACGTCGTGATCGCGGCCGCGCTGGCAATCCTGCTCTGGGTGGTCGTGCCGCGCGCAGTCGACCAGGTCGACCAGGCGATCGGCGGCGTTCCGACCTCGCAGCAGGAGCTGAACCAGAAGGCGAAGCACTCGACCGGGATCAAGCACGAGTTCTTCGTCGGCCTGCAGAAGCGGCTGCAGAAGCTGCCCTCGGCGGGCAGCGTCGTCCACGGAGCCGTGAGCGTCGGGACGAAGGCGATCGAGGCGCTCGTCGGGATCTTCTTCATCTTCGCGACCGCTGCGTACTGGATCTTCGAGCGCGAGAAGGCGATGGGCCTGGTGACGTCGATGATGGCCAGGAAGCACCGAAAGACTGTGCACGACACCTGGGAGCTGATCGACGCCAAGCTCGGTGCCTTCGTGCGCGGCCAGCTGCTGCTGATCACGTTCGTGGCGACCGTGCTGTCGCTCTCGTTCTGGGCGATCGGCATGCCGTTCTGGCTGCTGCTCGGCGTGTTCGCGGGGATCGTGGAGATCATCCCGGTGATCGGCCCGCTCCTGGCCGGCGCGATCGCTGTCGGCGTCGGGCTCACCGTCTCGTGGCACCTCGCGCTCTTCGCCGGGATCGTGGTGCTGGTCGTGCGCCAGCTCGAGGATTACGTCGTCATCCCGCGCGTGATGGGACACGTGACCGGCCTCTCACCGCTGCTCGTGCTGGTCTCGGTGTCAGTCGTCGGGCTGCTGCTGGGCGCGTTCTACGTGCTGCTTGCCGTCCCGCTGGTGGCCGTGCTGGTGACGTTGATCGACGTGATCGTGCGCGACAAGGACCCGGCCGAGGAAGACGTGCCGGCCGTCCTGTTCGCAAACGCGAAGGAAGGCTAAGCCTTGCGCCAGCGGCCGAAAATCAGGCCACCGAGGGTGAAGCCGAGGCCGAAGGTCCCTACGGAGAACGCGCCGATCGCGACGGCCTTGCGCCAGGACGAGAGCCTGGCCCAGCGGCCGAGCGCTTCCTGGTCTTCCGTGGTCAGCGGCTCGCCACGACGCTGCTTGCGCAGCGCGCCGCCCGCCCTCAACCCGAGGTAGAGGTCGTCGAAGATCTCGGTCGACTCATCGGGCATTTCGCTCAGTGTATAGCGTGGGTTCGGCGTTGCCCGTGCGGCTCCTTCACATCTCCGACCTGCACGCCGGAAGCGTGGAAGAACCTGCCGTCGAGCGGCGTCTGGAGCCGCTCGTGGAGCAGGTTCAGCCCGAGCTGATCGTCGTCACCGGGGACCTCACGCATCGAGGCCGCAGGAGCGAGCACGAGCGCGCCGCCGCCTTCCTGCGCAGCCTCGGCAGACCGCTGCTCGTAGTCCCCGGCAACCACGACATCCCGTACACCTTCCCCGCCCGCTTCACGCGCCCGTGGGCGGAGTTCGAGCGCCAGTGGGAGACGGTCGAGCCGGTCTACCGCTCGGACGACCTCCTGGTCGTCGGGCTCAACTCGGTCCGGCCGTGGCGACACCAGTCGGGCCGGGTTCGGAGCGCCCAGCTCGTGCGCGCGGGCGAGCTGCTGACCGACGCGCCGGAGGGCGCGCTGCGGGTCGTCGCGCTCCACCATCACCTGATCGGCGCGCCCTGGCGCTCGCGCAAGCGGCCGGTCTCCCACCGCTCGAAGGTGCTTGCCGGCCTCGTCGACGGGGGCGCGGAGCTGATCCTCGCCGGCCACATCCACCAGGCCGCGGTCAGCGAGCGGCACGAGTTCGAGGTCGACCGCGGCGGCCTGCCCGGAGTCACGATCTCGATCGCCCCCGGCTTCGGCCAGCCACGCCCGAACCGGCGCGGCGAGGCGCGCGGGCTGCACGTCTACGAGGCAGCGGCCGACTCGCTGCTCGTCAAGACCCACGTCTGGCGCGAAGACGACTGGGGCCTCGCGGCGCAACGGCGCTTTCCACGCGGGCGGGCTCCTCTGGTCTCGGAGCCCTAGGGGCGCCCGGCCAGCTCGGCCTTCTTGGCCTCGAACTCCTCGTCGGTGAGGACGCCGTCCCGGTGCAGGTCGGAGAGCTTCCGCAACTGGTCGCCCACGTCGGGGTTCGGGCCGAACGGGCTGGCCGGCGGGCGCTGCGCCCCGGGCCCGGTGATCGGCCGGTGCTGGACGAAGCGCCGGTGCGCGATCACCAGCAGGGTCGCCGCCAGCACGGAGAGGAACCAGGCCGCAAACGCCGAGCCCGCCTTGACGTCCGTGCCGACGATCGCGAAGACGAGGCCGTTGCCGATCAGCGCGCCGACCAGGCCGAAGCCGGTCGTCATCCAGATCGGCATCGGGTCGGGGCCCGGCACGGTCCAGCGCGCCAGCAGCCCGATCACGAAGGCTGCGAGGAGCGTCGAGACGATCGCGCCGACCACGCGCGCAACCTACCCGCTCGGAACCTCGGCGGCGGCCAGCAGCTCGCGGCGGAGATCCTTGATCTCGTCGCGCAGCTTGGCCGCATACTCGAAGCGCAGCTCCTCGGCCGCGGCGAACATCTCCTCCTCGAGCTGGATCACGAGCTTCTCCAGCTCCGCCGGCGCCATGCCCTCGACCTCCTTGCGGCCCTTGCGCCGCCGGCCAGGCACGGTCGGCGACTCGAGTGAGAGGAACTCGGCGATGTCGGACACGCCCTTGACGATCGACTCGGGCGTGATGCCGTTCTCCTCGTTGTAGGCGAGCTGCTTGGCGCGGCGCCGGTCGGTCTCCTCGAGCGCGAACTTGATCGCCTCGGTGTGCTTGTCGGCGTACATCAGGACCTTGCCGTTGACGTTCCGCGCCGCACGGCCGATCGTCTGGATCAGTGCCGTCTGGCCGCGCAGGAAGCCCTCCTTGTCGGCGTCGAGGATCGCCACCAGCGACACCTCGGGCAGGTCGAGCCCCTCGCGCAGCAGGTTGACCCCGACCAGCACGTCGTACTCGCCGAGCCGCAGCTCGCGGATGATCTGGATCCGCTCGAGCGTGTCGATCTCGGAGTGCAGGTAGCGCGCCTTGACGCCCGACTCGAGCAGGTAGTCGGTCAGGTCCTCGGCCATCTTCTTGGTCAGCGTCGTCACGAGCACGCGCTCGCCCACCTCTTCGCGGCGGCGGATCTCGTTCAGCAGGTCATCGATCTGGTTCTTCGTCGCGCGCAGCTCGACCTCGGGGTCGACGATCCCGGTCGGGCGGATCAGCTGCTCGGCGATTCGCGTCGAGTGGCGCAGCTCATACGGCCCCGGGGTTGCCGACATGAACACCAGCTGCGGCACCTTGCCCAGGAACTCGTCGAAGCGCAGCGGCCGGTTGTCGAGCGCCGACGGCAGCCGGAAGCCGTGCTCGACGAGCGTCTCCTTGCGCGAGCGGTCGCCCTCGTACATGCCGCCGACCTGCGGCACGGTCTGGTGCGACTCGTCCACGAAGACGACGAAGTCGGAGGGGAAGAAGTCGAGCAGCGTGTGCGGCGCCGAGCCCGGCGGGCGCCCGTCGAGGTGGCGCGAGTAGTTCTCGATCCCGTTGCAGAAGCCGAGCTCCTGCATCATCTCGAGGTCGTACTCGGTGCGCTGCCGGATGCGATGCGCCTCCAGCATCTTGCCCTGCGACTCGAAGAGCTTGACCTGCTCGGAGAGCTCGTGCCGGATCTGCGAGGAGGCGCGCTCGACGGTCGGCTTCGAGGTCACGTACTGCGTGGCCGGGAAGATCGCGAGGTGCTCGAGCTTGGCGTAGACCTCACCGGTGAGCGGGTCGAAGTGCGTGATCTGCTCGACCTCGTCGCCGAAGAACGAGATCCGGTACGCGGACTCCATGTGGGCCGGCTGCACCTCGACCACGTCGCCCTTTACGCGGAACTTGCCGCGGCCGAGCAGCGTGTCGTTGCGCGCGTACTGGATGTCCACCAGCTTGCGCAGCACGAGATCGCGGTCGTGCTCCTCGCCCTGGGCGAGCAGGACGACGCGCTTCTCGTACTCCTCGGGCGAGCCGAGGCCGTAGATGCACGACACCGAGGCGACGATGATCACGTCGCGGCGCGAGAGCAGCGCGGCTGTCGCCGCGTGCCGCAGCCGGTCGATGTCGTCGTTCCGCGAGCTGTCCTTCTCGATGTAGAGGTCGGCCTGCGGGACGTACGCCTCGGGCTGGTAGTAGTCGTAGTAGCTGACGAAGTACTCGACCGCGTTGTCGGGAAAGAACTCCCGCAGCTCGTTGCAGAGCTGGGCGGCGAGCGTCTTGTTGTGGGCGATGAGCAGGGTCGGCTTCTGGACCTGCTCGACGATCCAGGCCATGGTGGCCGTCTTGCCGGTTCCCGTGGCCCCGAGCAACGTCTGGTAGCGCTCGCCGGCCTCGATCCCCGCGCTCAGCTCGGCGATCGCCGAGGGCTGGTCGCCGGTCGGCCTGTACGCCTGCGATGTTTTGAACTCGGCCATTCGCTCAAGGGTAGCGGGGTGAGCTCCGTTCAAGAACGCCCGCCCTACGAGGCCTACGCCGCGATCGCCGGGTCCTTTGCGGCGCTGCTCGCGGCCGGCGGCGCGCTCAGCCGGGTGCTCGGACGCGACCCGCAATGCCAGACGTCGCTCGACTTCGCGATCCTCGCGCTGGCGAGCTTCAAGGCGGCCCGGACGCTCACGCACGACCGCGTCTCGGCCCCGATGCGCGCGCCGTTCCTCGAGGGCGAAGCTGATGCCCACGACGAGGTGCCGGTGAGCACCGGCGGCATGCAGCAGGCGATGGGCGAGCTCGTCACCTGCACGCGCTGCGTCGGCACCTGGGCGGCGGCGGGCCTCGCGTCGACGCAGATCGTGGCGCCGCGCTTCGGGCGCCTCCTGACCTGGTCCCTCGGCGCCGCGGCCGCGAACGACTTCCTGCAGGCCGGCTTCACGGCGCTCCGGGAAAAGGCGAACGAGCTCAGCTGAGCGCCGGCTCGAGGCGCTGCCGCCCCAGCTCCCGCGCGGCCGCCAGCGAGACGATGCTCATCGACACCGTCTGCACGGCCGCGAAGCCGATCAGCACCGGCGTCGTCCCGAACGCGTCGAGCACCGGCCCGGTGATGAACAGCCCGAGCGGGTTCACGACCGCCCAGCCGACCATCGCAGTGGCGAAGACGTTCGGGCGCAGCGGCGGCGGCACGCGGAGCGTCGTGATCGCGTGCAGGCTCGGATTGACGAGCCCGTTCGCGATCCCGGAGGCGAGGATCAGCGCCGAGAGCGCGATCGCGGGCAAGGGCAGCCACAGCAGCCAGAGCGGCGCGGCCTGGCCGAGCGCGCAGACGGCGATCACGGCCAGGCCCTCGAAGCGCCGGGTGAGAAAGCGGAACGAGATCGCGTTGCCGACGAGCGCCCCGACGCCGAACGAGGCGATCAGCAGGCCGACGATTCCCGGATGGTGGCCGAAGCGCGTCAGCACCAGCACCGGCACCGCGACGAAGAAGGCCGTCCAGGCCGCGTCGCCGACGGCGAAGGTCGGCCACCACACTCGCATCAACCGGTCCTGCTTGATGAAGCGGAGCCCGGCGCGCAGATTCGTGTGCTCGGCCTCCTGCGGCACCGGCGGCCGGTGCGGCACGAACGCGGCGACGAGCACGACCGCGACCAGGTAGGTGGCGGCGTCGATCAGCAGCACCGAGGTCGCGCCGACGATCCCGATCAGGATCCCAGCCAGCGCAGGCCCGGCGAGCAGCGTCGCCCGGGTCGCGGCCTGGAAGAGCGCCTGCGCCTCGGTGATCCGCTCCTCGTCCTCACCGAGCAGCTCGGGGACGATCACCTTCTGCGCCGCGAAGTAGGGCGCGGCGAAGGCGCCCAGCGCGAAGGCGACCACGAGCAGGACCGGGAAGGTGAGCCCGCCGGTCCAGTGCAGCACCGGGATGACGACCATCAGCGGCGCCCGTGCCCCGTCGCACACGAGCATCGTGCGGCGCGCGCCGAGGCGCCCGAGCAGCCGGCCGCCGGGAAGCCCGAACAAGGCGAGCCCGATCACCTCGGCCGCAGCCACGAAGGTTGTCTTCGTCGCCGAGCCGGTCGTCAGCAGCACGAACCACGGCAGCGCGACCCAGGTCATCTGCGCGCCGGTCGTCGAGATCACCTCCGCCGAGAGCAGCGCGCGGATCTGGCGGTCCCGCAGGAGGGCGCTTCGGCTCACTCGTCCGCCTCCGGCAGCTCGCGCATGCGCGGGATCGGCGAGGGCAGGAGCCAGATCACGCCGGCGATCGCGCCGACGGTGGCGATCCAGAGCGTCGGGCGTAACCCGATCCACGTGCCGAGCGCGCCGCCGGCGAGGGCGCCGAGCGGCCGCACGCCGTAGTTGACGACCATGTACGCGCCGGAGACGCGCGCCCGCAGCCGGTCGGGCACGAGCGCGGCGGTGATCGCGTTGGCCGAGATGTCGAGCAGCATCACGCCGAAGCCCGAGACGAACTCGGCCACGAACAGGCAGGCATAGATCGTCCAGTTACCGCCGCCGGCGAGCGGCACCAGCACGAGCGGCGCCGGAAAGAGCACCGACCCGGCGATCATCACCGGGCCGACGCCGAAGCGCCGGCTCAGCCGCCCGGTCACGAGCGAGCCCAGCACCCCACCGAAGGCGCCGGCGCCGAGCACGAGCCCGAGCACGCCGGGCCGCACGCCCAGCGAGCGCGTCGCGTAGAGGATGAACAGCGCCCAGAAGACGAAGTTGAAGAAGTTGATCGTCGCCGTCGAGAGCAGCTTCGCCCGGATGATCGGCGAGTCCCAGATGTAGCGCATCCCGGCTTTCAGGTGGCCTCGCCCGGCCTCCTCGGTCGGCGGCTCCTGGGGGTGGATCGAGTGCATCGTCAACGCCGAGAAGACGAACGAGAGCGCGTCGACGACGAGCGCGACCGGCGCCGAGAACACCTGCACCAGGATTCCGCCGAGGCTCGGCCCGCCGACGTACGAGAAGGCACGACTGCCGTTCAGCCACGAGCTCGCCTCGAGGTAGCGCTCGCGCGGCACCAGCGAGACGAAGAGCGTGCTGTAGGAGACGTAGAAGAGCACGCTCAGCGTCCCGATCAGGAAGCTCGCGACGTAGAGCTGGGTCATCGTCAGCGCGCCGAACGCGTAGGCGACCGGGATCGCCGCCAGCGCGGCCGCGCGGCCGAGCGCCGTGAAGATCATCGTCTCCCGCCGGCGGCCGTGGCGGTCGACCCAGGCACCGGCGTGCAGTGAGAAGAGCAGGTTCGGGAAGAGCAGCGCCGCACCGAGGTAGCCCATCTCGGCGGCGCTCGCGTTCAACGCCAGCACGCCGACCAGCGGCAGCGCGATCTGGGTCGCCTGGTCGCCGAAGAGCGACACGGTCTCGCCCACCCAGAAGCGGCGGAAATCGCGCTCCTGCAGTGCCTTCGGGAGCCGAAGAAGGCGTGGCGGAGCCGGCGCGACGACCGCGCCCGTGTTCGGATCGGTGGGATTCATGCCCTCGCGACGGTGATGTCGCCGCTCATCGTGTTGGCACGGAGCTCGACGCTTGGGCCGTTGCCGTCGGGCGGCAGGTCGGAGACGGGGAGCTCGGAGCGCACCTCGCCGGAGCGAGAGCGTGCGTCGACCCAGAGAGACGTGCCCTCGCGGATCCCGACCTTGAGGTCGCCGGACGCCGACTTGAGCGTCACCTTGCCGGTCGTCACGCTGCCGATCTCCTGGTCGCCGGAGGCGGTGTTGACGCCGACCGACGAGGCCGCCTCGCGCACCAGTACGTCGCCGGAAGCGGAGTTGACCGAAAGCTCGCCCTGGACGTCGCGGATGATCACGTCGCCCGACGCGGAGTTGATCTTGGCCTCGCCGCCGATCGAGCGGATCTGCACGTCGCCCGAAGCGGTGTTCACCCGCGCGTCGCGGCCGATCGACGAGATCTGGACGTCGCCGCTCGCCGCGTTGACCTTCGCCTCGCCGGCGATCTCGCCGAACTCGACGTCGCCGGACCCGGTCTCGACTTCGACCGAGCCGAAGCGGCCGCGCCCCTCGACGTCGGCCGAGCCGGACTTCGTCTCGACACTCGTGCCCTCCGGGCAGGTGACGGAAACCAGAACCTCGGCGTTGCGGCCGCGGCGCTCGCGGGCGTCGATCACGACCTCGTGGCCCTTGCCACGGTCGCGCAGCTCGACTCGCGCGTTCTCGACGGCGGCCGTGCTCGCGTCGTTGTCGCGGAGCGGCTCGAGCACGACCGTCGTCTCCTGCACCTCCGCGGTCTCGAGCCGGACCTCGCCCGACCCGAGGCGGATGTCGAGCCGGGTCTCGCCGGGCGTCTCGAAGGTCTCGGTTCTCATTGCGGGCGCCTCACGGGGCGTCGCGGCGGGCGCTGCGGGCGCGTATCGACGCGGACTTCGATGTGACCGAACGGGATCGGGAAAAAGGACATCGTTCCTCCCCTCCTAGCCGCGGGCATAGCCCGTCAGCCGGTTGCCGGATTGCGCCGCCGGGGCGGCGGTGGAGCTGCGCGAAAGCGCGCGGACGATCCAGGTGTTGACGGAAACGCCCTCACGGCTCGCGGCGGTCTCGAGCGCGCCCTTCAGCGCCTCGGGCAACCGCAGGGTGATGCGGGCGCTGTACGCCTCGTCGGTGGCAGCGGCCGGAGCCTCCGGCTCTTCGCCGACGAACACGAACTCGGGGTCCTGCCCGGTGAGCCGCACCTCGACGTGACCGCCCGGAAGCTTGTCGTTCAGCTCGAGCGCCGCTTCCGAGAGCGCGTCGAGCAGGCGCAGGCCGACCGAGGCCTGGAGCGTGAGGACGAGCCGCCCGGCCGCTTCGGCCGTCGACTCGTCGCCCAACTCCGCGACCGCGGTGAGGTCGGCCTTGAGCGCGTCTACGAATCTCTGTAGCTGCATCGTGACGTCACTATGACATCACTCGTGATGTCTGTCAAGCGTCAGCCTGACAAACCCAGCTGCTTGGCGTAACCACGCCGATAGAGCACCTTCAGGTGCTCGACTCGCTTGACGTAGGCGCGCGTCTCCGCGAAGGCGATTCCCTTCCCCTCGCTCCGCCAGGTGTCCACGTTCTGCTGGCCGGCGTTGTACGCGGCCAGAGCCGTGCGCTCGTCTCGGTACTTGTCCAGCAGATGTCGTAGGTACCAGGACCCGTACCGGACGTTGATCTCGGGGTTGTCCAGGTCCGAGACCTGGAACTTCGAGCCGCCGGTGTGGACCGCTATGCCCTTCGCCGTGTCCGGCAGCAGCTGCATCAGGCCGATCGCGCCCGAGCTCGAGCGCGCGTGGGCGTGGAACTTGCTCTCCTGGTAGATCACGCCCGCGAGCAACGACGGGTCGAGCCGGTAGTTGCGCGCGTGGCCGCGGACGATCGCGTCGTAGCGCAGCGGGTAGCGCAGGCGGACGTACCAGGCCGGCTCGGTCGAGTAGACGTAGGCGAAGCCGGCGCCCAGAGCCGCGCCCACGAAAACGAGCGCGAGCAGCTTCTTCACCGGGTCAGCTCCTTCAGCACCGCCTGTACGAAATCGTCGAGCTTCTCCAGCGAGCCGTCGTTCACGTAGGCGAAGTCGGCCTGCGCGATCTTGACCGTGTCGGGCAGCAGCCGCGGCTCACGCTCCTCGGCCGCGACCTCGCTCCGGGCACCACGCACCTCGGGCGACGCGGTCACGACGACGACGCTGTCGAAGCGGTCCTGGCCGCCGACCTCGTACAGCAGCGGCACCTCGGTCACGCTCACCGGCGGCGGGTCGTCCAGCTCCCCGAGCCGTTCACGCCAGCTCATGTACTCCTGCACCACGAGCGGGTGCAACAGGCCCTCGAGCCAGTCGAGCGCCTCGCGGTCGGCGAAGACGATCTCCGCAATCGCGCCACGGTCGACCTCGCCGTCCTCGTCAAAGACGCCGTCGCCGAAGCGCTCGCGCAGCGCCTCACGCACGTTCGCATCCTCCTGCAGGAGGCGGTGGACGATGTCGTCGCTGGAGATGACCGCGGCGCCGTGCCGCGCGAAGGCGGCGAGGGCCTCGCTCTTGCCGGCTCCGATGCCGCCCGTGATGGCGACGGCGATCGGTCTGGCCAAGCTACTCGGGCTGCTCGGCGGGAGCCTCGGCCTCGGCGACCGGCTCGGGCTCCGGCTCCTCGGCGGGCACTTCCGGCGCTTCGGCGACCGGCTCGTCCGCCGGCTCTTCGGCCGCGGGCTCGAGCTCCGGCTCCTGCGCCGGCTCGGGCTCTTCGGCGGCAGGCTCGGCCTCGGGCGCTGCCTCGTCGAGCGGCGGTGCCTCGGGAGCCGCCGAGCTCTCCGGGAAGACTTCCTCGGAGAGATCGAGGTTCGGCGTGCCTTCGACCACTTCGGCATCCTCGGCGCGCTCGGTCACGCCCCCGCCCTCGACTCGCTTGAGCGAGAGCGAGAGTCGGCGTCGCTCGGCGTCGACCTCGATGATCTTCGCCTTGACCGAGTCGCCTTGCGAGACGACCTCGCGCGGGTTCTCGACGTGGTGTTGCGCGAGCTCGGAGATGTGCACGAGCCCCTCGACCCCCGGCATGATCTCGACGAACGCGCCGAAGGTGACGACCTTCGTGACCTTGCCCTCGACCTCGTCGCCCTCGTGATAGGACTCGAGCACTTGCTGCCACGGGTCGCTCTGGGTCTGCTTGAGGCCGAGCGAGATGCGCTGGCGCTCGCGGTCGATGTCGAGCACCTTGACCTTCACGTCCTGGCCGATCTCGAGCACCTCGGACGGATGGTTAACGTGGCTCCAGGAGAGCTCCGAGATGTGGATCAGGCCGTCCATCCCGTCGAGGTCGACGAAGGCGCCGAAGTCGACGATGTTCGAGATCTGGCCGTCGACGACGTCGCCCGGGTTGAGCCGGTCGAGGATCGCCTGCCGCATCTCCTTCCGCTCGTCCTCGAGCACGGCGCGGCGCGAGAGCACGACGTTGTTGCGCGAGCGGTTGAGCTCGATCACCTTGGCGCGCAGCTCCTGGCCGAGGAACTCGTCCAGGTCCTGCACCCGGCGGATGTCCACCAGCGAGGCAGGCAGGAAGCCGCGCACCCCGAGGTCGAGGATCAGGCCGCCCTTGACAACCTCGATCACCCGGCCGAGCACCGGCTCCTCGGACTCGGCCGCGCGCTCGATCGCCTTCCACGCCATCTCGAAGCGCGCACGCTTCTTCGACAGGATCAGACGGCCCTCGGCGTCCTCCTTCGTCAGCACGAGCGCGTCGATCTCGTCGCCCAGGCTGACCTCGTCCGCCGGGTTGACCGACCGCCGGATCGAAAGCTCGGCGACCGGGATCACGCCCTCCGACTTGTAGCCGATGTCGACGAGCACTTCGTCCTTGTCCACGCGCACGACGGTGCCGTGGACTACCTCCCCCTCGTTGATCGTGGGGAAGGTGGCGTCGTAGTTCGGGACGCGCTCGCCGTCCTCCGTCGTCGTCCAGACGGAGTCCTCGTCGAGCTGCGTTCCCTCTCTGTTCACGGTCTCACTGGCCATCGAGAAGTCGCTCAGTATAGCCGTGGAGCGGCTTTCCGCCTGGGATCGCGCCGGGAGGGTTTGACGGGACGCTGCACGCCCTCGGGGCGTGCTGGTCGTTCCGAGGCAAGGACGCAGGAAGAGCCGATAGCAGAGCTATCGGTGCGACTGAGGACGCGGCCTCGGGGCGTCCGGTGCGGCCCGAGGGCCTCAGCGGCGTTTCGTCGAACCCTCCTAGTGCGGCGACGGGCCCGAGTTGCAGCGCTTCGCGTCGTACGAGAAGGTCGATCCGCTGGGCTTCAGCGCGACGGAAACGACGTGGGAGCTCGAAGTGCCCGCGTCGAGCTTCAGCCCTCCTCCGGCCGGCTTCGTCACCAGCAGAGCGCCTTTCGGCATCGAGCACGTGAACACGAGCTGCTTGGTGACGGTTTTCCTGTGCTGGATCGCCCCGCCGACCTTGCCGACCTTGCCCCGGCACGACTTGGCAAAGCTCGTCAGCTTGTTGGATCCCGCGAAGGCGAGGAAGGCCGAGTTCGGGTAGCCCGGGGCGTACTTGTAGACCTCCATGTGCGGCGTCTTGTACGCCGAGAAGGCGACGCTCTTGATCGCGCCGTGGCCGTGCGGCCAGAAGAGGAAGACGAGCAGCGACTGGTTACAAGAGACGTTCGGCAGCGCCGTCGCCGGCGCGGACGAGGCCGAATGCGTCGCGACGCCGAGCGCGACTGCAGCGAGAACCGAGACCCCTACGAGCAGAAACCGCCGCACAAGCGGCTTTTAGCACGACCCTGGGCGACGTTCAAGACTTCGCCTCGTTCCAGTCCTCGCCCACGCCGACGTCGACCTCGAGCGGGGGGTCGAGCGGGTAGGCGCGGCACATCTCCTCGCGCACGAGCGACTTGATCGCGCTCACCTCGGTCTCCGGAACCTCGAGCAGGAGCTCGTCGTGCACCTGCAGCACGAGCCGGGCCGCCCGCCCCTCGTCGCGCAGTCGGCGGTGGATCGCGACCATCGCCGCCTTGATCACGTCGGCCGCGGTGCCCTGCATGACCGAGTTGACGGCGAGCCGCTCGCCGAGCGAGCGCGTCTGGCGGTTCGAGGCGCGGATCTCCGGCACCGGCCGCCGCCGGCCGAGCAGCGTCGTCACGTAGCCGTCGCGCGCTGCCTGCTCGATCGTCCGCTGAATGAAGTCCTGCACGTGCGGAAAGCGCGCTAGATAGGCGTCGATGTAGGCCTGCGCCTCGTCCCGCGGGATCTCGAGGTTCTCGGAGAGACCGAACGACGAGATGCCGTAGATGATCCCGAAGTTGACCATCTTGGCCACGTTGCGCTCGTCCTTGGTCAGCGTCGCGCGCTCCTTGCCGAGCACCTCTGCCGCCGTCGCCGCGTGGATGTCCTCCCCGGCCTCGAACGCCTCGCGCAGCTTCGGCTCACCGGAGACGTGGGCGAGGATCCGCAGCTCGACCTGCGAGTAGTCGGCCGAGAGCAGCTTGTGGCCGGGCTCGGCGATGAACGCCGAGCGGATCTCGCGCCCGAGCTCGGTGCGGATCGGGATCGCCTGCAGGTTCGGGCTCGTCGTCGAGAGCCGGCCGGTGGCGGCGACCGTCTGGTTGAAGGTCGTGTGCAGGCGGCCGTCCTCGCCGATCAGCGTCGGCAGCGGGCCGAGGTAGGTGTTGAGCAGCTTCGAGTACTCGCGCCACTCCTCGATCACGCCGACGATATCGTGCTCGCCGCGGATAGAGCGCAGCACGCGCGTGTCGGTGGAGTAGCCGGTCTTGCCTTTGCGGCCGGGAGTCAGCTTCAGCTCCTCGAAGAGGACGCGCGCGACCTGCTGCGTCGAGCCGAGCATGAACTCCTCGCCCGCCAGCTCGTACGCCTTCGCCTCGAGCTCCTCGACGCGGTCGGCCAGGCGGGCGGTGATCTCGCCCATCCGGTAGGTGTCGACCTTGACGCCCGCGGCTTCCATCGCGGCGAGCACCTCCGTCAGCGGCAGCTCGATCTCGCGGTAGAGCGACTCGGCTCCGCGCTCGCGCACGCGCTCCAGCATCGGGTCGCGCAGCCGCAGGGTCGCCGCCGCATGGCGGACGAGCGCCGCAGTCTCCTCCTCGGCCTCGGGCACCGGCTGCAGCTCGACGCCGTACTCGGCGGCGAGGTCGTCGAGCGCGTACTCGGCCCGGCCCGGCTCGATCAGGTAGGCGAGGATCATCGTGTCGTCCGTTGCGTCGAGCCGCAGCGACTTCGCGTCGTGCGCGATGAGCTCGCCCTCGAGCCGGTCGGGCCTCGGCGAGACGACCACCTCCTCGCCGACAGCGACCGCGATCCGGTCGGTGTCCGCCGCGATGCCCAGCGGGCCCACGCCGAGGCTCGGAGCGAGCTCTTCGCGCCACGGCACCTCGACGCCCGTCGGCACGAGGCTCGCCGCCGCGGGTAGCGCCTCGTCTAGCTCGTCGACGCGGTTGAGGAGGTTGCGGAACTCGAAGCGCCGGAACATCTCCTTCAGCTGCGAGCGGTCCGGCGCATCCGAGACGAGCTCGGCCGGGTCGACGCCGAGCGGCAGGTCGCGGCGCATCGTTGCGAGCTCCTTCGACGCCCGCGCCTGGTCGGCGTGCTCGCGCACCGCCTTCCCGCGGGCGGGTGAGAGCTCGGCCGCATGCTCGATCACGGCCTCGAGCGAGCCGTACTGCGCGATCAGTTGCCCGGCGGTCTTGTCGCCGATCCCGGGGACGCCGGGGATGTTGTCGGAGGTGTCGCCCTTGAGGCCGATGAAGTCGGGCACCTTCTCGGGCGGGATCCCGTAGCGCGCCTCGACCCGCTCGGGCGTGTAGACGTTGACGTCCGAGACACCCCGTGGCGTCATCATCAGGCA
>DATIOF010000172.1:0-6601 GCA_035473395.1 Gaiellaceae bacterium | reverse complement strand
GACGAGGACCTCACCAGCGCCAACTCGCTCCTGCAGACCGTGGACAACCTCACCTGGGCGCTCGGCTCGCTCGTCGGCGGCGCGCTCGTCGCCGCGTCCGGGGTGGACGCCGCCTACTGGATCAACGCCTGCACGTTCCTGGTCTCGGCCGTCTTCCTCTACGGCATCCCGCAGCGCCTGCTGCAGGCCAGCGTCGCCGCCAGCCGCGGGCACTGGGCCGACCTCAAGGACGGCTTCGCGCTGACGGTCCGCTCGAAGGCGCTGCTGACCGTGCTGGTCGCGTGGAACGTCGCGATGTTCGCTAACGCCGCGGTGAACGTGGCCGAGCCGCGGCTCGCCTTCCGCGCCTTCGACGCGGGCACGTTCGGGCTCGGGCTGATGATGGGTAGCGCGGGCATCGGCCTCGCATTCGGCGCGTACCTCGCCGGGCAATGGATCGAGCGACGCGGCCTCGCCAACGTCTACGGGATCTCGCTCGGGCTGATGGCCCTCGGGATCGGCCTTGCCGCCGTCTCGCCGAACGTCTGGATCGCCGCTGCCTGCGTGATCATCTCGGGCGCCGGCAACGGCGCCGCGGTCGTCTGCAACGCACTGCTCGTCCAGCGCGGCGCGCCCGATGCGCTGCGCGGCCGGGCGTTCGCGGTGCTGATGAGCTCGAACGTGGCGATGCTGACGCTCGGAATCATCATCGCGGGCCGCCTGACCGACATCTACGGGCCGCGCTGGGTCTGGGGGGCGGCGGCGATCATCTCCGCCGTCTCGGCGATCGTCGGCTTCCTACTCGCGCGCGCCGCTGGCGCCGGCAGCCGTCAGCAGGGCCAGCCGCTCGCGGTGACCGCGCACAGCAGCGAGCCGGGGCGGCAGGCCTCCCTTTAGCATCGGGGCGTGGCAGCACGCCGCGACTTCACGCGAGAGTCGCTCGCCGCCGGCGTCCGTGCCGGCGACCGGCGCGCGCTCGCCCGCGCGATCACGCTGGTCGAGAACCGCGAGCCGCTCGCCTACGAGGTCGTGCGCGACCTCTATCCGGAGACCGGCGGCGCCTACGCGATCGGGATCACCGGGCCGCCCGGGGTCGGTAAGTCGAGCCTGATCAGTGCGCTCGTGCGGAACGTCCGCAGCCTGGACCGCTCGGTCGGGGTGATCTCCGTCGACCCGTCCAGCCCGTTCTCGCAGGGCGCGCTGCTCGGCGACCGAATCCGCCTGGCCGACCACTTCCTCGACCCCGAGGTCTTCATCCGCTCGATGGGCAGCCGCGGCCACCTCGGCGGGCTCGCGGAGGCGACGCTGCAGGCGCTGCTCGTGCTCGACGCCGCCGGCAAGGAGCTCGTCTTCCTCGAGACGGTCGGCACCGGCCAGGGCGAGGTCGAGGTGATCGGGATCGCCGACACGGTCGTGCTCGTGCTGATGCCCGGCTCCGGCGACTCGATCCAGGCGCTGAAGGCCGGGATCATGGAGATTCCCGACGTGATCGCGATCAACAAGTCCGACCACCCGGCGGCGAAGACGATGCTGAACGAGGTGCGCTCGGTGCTCGCGCTCGACACCGAGAGCGACTGGCAGCCGCCGATCGTGCTGACCGAGGCGATGCGCGGCGAGAACGTGCCCGAGCTCTGGGAGAAGATCGAGGAGCACCGCGCCTTCCTCGAGTCGAATGGGCTGCTCGAGCAGCGCAGGCGAGAAAACCTCGCGGGCGAGGTGTTCGCGGTCGCCTCCTCGCGCGCGAAGGAGCATCTGCAGCGAGCCGTCGCCGACGACGCGGAGCTGCGACGCTTGCTCGACGAGGTGCAAAGCCGCAAGCTCGACCCGTTGACCGCGGTCCGAGAGATCATGGAGAAGGTGTTCAACCTTGAAGACGAAGACGGCACCCGGGCTTAAGGAGATCCAGGAGGCGCGGGCACGGCTCGAGGGCATCGCGCGCGTGACCCCGGTCTACGGCACCGAGACGCTCTCGAAGATCATCGGCCGCGAGGTCGCGCTGAAGGCCGAGAACCTGCAGCGGACGGGCTCGTTCAAGATCCGCGGCGCCGTCAACAAGATCGCCACGCTCTCCGACGCCGAGAAGCGGGCGGGCGTCGTGGCGGCCAGCGCCGGCAACCACGGCCAGGCGGTCGCCTGGGCCGCGCGCGAGGCGGGCGTCAAGGCAACCGTCTTCGTCCCGCAGGACGCGCCGATGGCGAAGGTCGAGCCAACGCGGAACTACGGGGCGCGAGTCGAGCTCGTGGGCGCGACCTTCGAGGACGCGCTGGCTGCGGCGCTCGAGCACGCCGAGGAATCAGGCGCCACGTTCCTCCACCCGTACGAAGACGAGACGGTGATCGCCGGCCAGGGAACGATCGGGCTCGAGCTGGCCGAGCAGGTGCCGCAGGCGGGGACGGTCGTGATCCCGGTCGGCGGCGGCGGCCTGTCGTCGGGGATCGCGCTGGCGCTACGGTCGGTTCGGCCGGAGCTCCGCATCGTCGGCGTGCAGGCCGGGCTCTCCGGCCCGACGATCGCAGACGGGATCGCGGTCAAGGATCTCGGCGTCAAGACGAGCGCGATCCTCAACGACGTGCTCGACGACCTGATCTCGGTCGGCGACGACGAGATCTGCCGCGCGATCGTGCTGCTGCTCGAGCGCACGAAGCTGGTCGTCGAGGGAGCGGGCGCCGTGGGCGTGGCCGCGCTGCTGACCGGGAAGGCCGGCGGCGAGGGCCCGGCGGTCGCGATCCTCTCCGGGGGGAACATCGACCCGACCGTGCTGATCTCGGTGATGCGGCACGGGCTGACGACGGCCGGCCGCTACCTGGTCGTGCGCAGCCGGCTGGACGACCGGCCCGGCGAGCTGATCAAGCTGCTCAAGCTGGTGGCGCAGGAGCGCGCGAACGTGATCTCGGTCGACCACCATCGCGAGGGTATGGCCGTCCCGGTCTACCAGAGCGAGATCGAGCTGACGCTGGCGATGCGGGACGAGCACCACTGTTCCGTGCTGCTCGAGACCCTGCGTAGCCTGGGCTACCAGGTCGAGCGACTGCGGTAGCGATGATCCTCTGCGCCGACTGCGGGCGCGAGAACCCGGACGAGGCGCGCTTCTGCCTCGCCTGCGGGGCACGCCTGCAGGCCGAGGCGCCCGGCCGCGAGGAGCGAAAAGTCGTCTCGGTTCTGTTCGCGGACGTGGTCGGCTTCACCTCCCAGGCGGAGAAGCTCGACCCTGAGGACGTGCGCGCGACGCTCTCGCCCTACTATGCGCGCCTGCGAGCCGAGCTCGAGCGCCGCGGGGGGACGGTGGAGAAGTTCATCGGCGACGCGGTGATGGCGGTTTTCGGCGCTCCGGTCGTGCACGAGGACGATCCCGAGCGCGCCGTCCGGGCGGGGATTGCGATCCGCGATTCGATCGTCGAAGACGGCCAGCTGCAGGTGCGGGTCGCGGTAACAACCGGCGAGGCGCTGGTCTCGCTCGACGCGAGCCTGGCCGAGGGCGAGGGCTTGGTCGCAGGCGACGTCGTCAACACGGCGGCGCGGCTGCAGAGCTCGGCGCCGGTGAACGGCATCCTCGTCGACGAGACGACCCAGCGCGCGACCGCGCAGGCGATCGAGTACCGCGAGGCGAAGCCGGTGGTGGCGAAGGGCAAGGCCGAGCCGGTGCGCGCCTGGGAGGCGGTCGAGGCGCGGTCCCGTTTCGGCGTCGATGTCGTGCACGAAGGGGTCGCGTTCGTCGGCCGTCGCCGCGAGCTGGACTTCCTCACCGACGCATTCGGTCGCGCACGTGAGCAGCGCGCGCCGCAGCTCGTGACCCTCGTCGGCGTCCCTGGGATCGGCAAGAGCCGCCTCGTCTACGAGCTGTCACGAGTCGTGGACGCAGAGGAGGAACTCGTCTTCTGGCGGCAGGGGCGGTCGCTCCCTTACGGCGAGGGTGTCACGTACTGGGCACTCGCCGAGATGGCGAAGGCGCAGGCCGGCATCCTCGAGTCGGATTCGCCGGAGGAAGCCGAGCGCAAGCTGTCGGAGACGATCACCGGCGTCCACAGCGAGCACTCCGAACGCCTGCTGGCAGGCCTGCGTCCGCTGGTCGGCCTCGGCTCGGGCGAAGACGGCGGCGGCGAACGTTCCGAGCGCTTCGCGGCCTGGCGTGAGTTCCTCGAGAGCCTCGCCGAGCAGCGGCCGACGGTGCTCGTCTTCGAGGACTTGCATTGGGCCGACGACGACCTGCTCGACTTCGTCGACCACCTGGTCGACTGGAGCACCGGCGTCCCGCTGCTCGTCGTCTGCACGGCCAGGCCCGAGCTGCTCGGGCGCCGCCCCGGGTGGGGAGGCGGCAAGCCGAACGCGCTCACGATCTCGATCGCGCCGCTCTCGGACGACGAGACCGCTCATCTGCTCGCGAGCCTGCTCGAGCGTTCTGTGCTTCCGGCCGAGGTGCAGTCGTCGCTGCTCGCTCGCGCGGGCGGGAACCCGCTCTACGCCGAACAGTTCGCGCGCCTGCTGGTGGAGGTCGGCACACACGAGGAGCTCCCCCTACCGGAGAACGTGCAGGGGATCATTGCGGCGCGGCTCGACGGCCTGCCGGCTGTCGAGAAGCAGCTCCTGCAGGACGCGGCGGTGCTGGGAAAGGTGTTCTGGCTCGGGGCGGCTTGCGCTGTGAGCGGAATCGACCGCGACGAAGGTGAGGCGCGGCTGCACGCGCTCGAGCGAAAGGAGTTCGTCCGCCGCGAGCGGCGCTCATCGGTCGCCGGCGAGGGCGAATACGCCTTCCGCCACCTGCTCGTACGCGACGTGGCCTACGGCCAGATCCCGCGCGGGGCCCGCGCCCAACGTCATGAGCGGGCCGCGGCTTGGCTCGAGGCGCTCGGCCGGCCGGAGGATCACGCGGAGATGCTCGTGCACCACTACCTGGAGGCGATCGCCCTCAGACAGGCCGCGGGCAACGAGGCATCGGCCGAGCTTGCGGGACGGGCGCGGCTCGCCGCCCGAGACGCGGGCGACCGGGCGCTCGCACTCGGTGCCTTCCCCGCGGCCGGGCGGTTCTTCGAGTCGGCGCTCGAGCTCTGGCCGGCCGACGATGAGGAACGGCCGGAGCTGCTGCTCGCCTATGCGCGTGCGCGCGTCGACGACGTCACGCTCGATGACGCTGTGCTGGCCGAGGCGACCGAAGGCTTCCTGCGGGCCGGAAAGCTCGAGCAGGCCGCCGAGGCCGAAGGCCTCCTGGGCGGGGTCTGGCTGAACAGGGGCGATCGCGACCAGTCGCTCGAGCACCTCGAGCGGGCGCGCGAGCTGGTCGAGGATCGCGGCCCGTCACCCGCCAAGGCGTACGTCTACCAGGAGCTCGCTCGCGTGCTGATGATGGCCGAGGAGTTGGAGCGGTCGATCGAGCTCGTGTCCGAGTCGCTCGAGCTCGCCGAGACGCTGGGGATGGAGGCAAGTCGCTCGCGCAACCTGAACACGCGCGGTGTGGCGCGCATCCTCAACGGTGACACGGGCGGGCTCAGGGACCTGGAGCGCGCGGTGGAGATCGGAGCCGCAGCCCACTCGCACGAGGAGGCGTCGGCCGCAGCCAACCTGACGTGGATGCACGCACGGCTCGGGAATCTGCGGCGCGCGGGCGAGCTGCACGAGCAGTCGCTGGCGATCGCTGAGCGGCTCGGGGTGACCAGCTTCATCCGCTGGCAGCAGGTCGAGCACGTCTTTCACTGCTATTGGGGTGGCCGCTGGGACGAGGCGCTCGCCACCGCGGACGAGTACCTGGCCGCGATCTCGGGGGCTCCGAGCCATTACATGGAGGGTGCGTGCCGGACCTCGCGGGCTGCGATCTGGCTGGCGCGCGGTCGAATCGAGGAGGCGATCGCGGAGGCGAAGCTTGGAACCGAGCTCGCGCGGCCTGCGAAGGATGCGCAATCGATCAATCCGGCTCTCGCCTTCGAAGCCTTCGCGTTGCTCGCGCAGGGTGGACGGGTAGCTGCGGGGGCGCTTGCCGACGAGCTCGTCGAAGCGTGGCGGGACGTCGGGATCGTGCACCCCAACGAGTGCGCCGATGCGCCATGGGTCTTCATCGACCTCGGCCGGACGGACGAGCTGGAGCAGGCGCTCGGCAAGGCGAAGGGGTTCACTCCCTGGCACGAGGCGGCACGCCGCGTGATCCGCGGCGACCCGGTCGCGGCGGCGGAGGTGTATGCGCAGATCGGCTCGGTCCCGGACGAGGCTCACGCGCGACTTCGGGCCGCGGAGGCGTTCGTCCCTGACGGGCGGCGGGCCGAGGCGGATGCGCAGCTCGGGCTCGCGCTGCCCGTCTTCGCGCAGCTTGGCGCGGCGGCCTGGACCGCCAGGGGCGAAGCGCTGCTCGCCGAGTCAGCCTGAGCCGCAGCGCCTGAAGGCGGTCAGCGGGTGGCCTCGCTCTTGCCAGTCGTCGATGCCGCCGTGCAGCACCGGCCGGGCCCGTACGCCCTCGGCTGCCAGCACGCTCGCGGCCACGCCGGCCCGCGCGCCAGTGGAGCAGATCGTCACCACCGGCCGCCCGTTGTCGAGCTCATCGCGGAAGGCGCGGACGAGCCGGTAGGGGATGTGCCGGCTGCCGGGGATGTAGCCCTCGTCGCGCTCGTCCTTCTCGCGCACGTCGAGCACCTCGGCCGAG
>DATIOF010000171.1:0-17206 GCA_035473395.1 Gaiellaceae bacterium | reverse complement strand
GGGCCTGCGCGACTGCCGCGACGGCGACTTCGAGGGCCACGGCACCTGGGTCGCCAGCCGCATCGCGGGCGCGCTGAACGGCTTCGCCTCGAACGGCGTCGCTCCGGGCGTTCGGATCGGCTCCTACAAGGTGCTCGCGGCCGGCCTCGGCGGCCTCTCGACCTGGATGCTCTCCGGCCTGGTGGCTGCGTGCTCCGACCCGCGCATCGACGTCGTCAACATGTCGATCGAGGGCTACGTCGACCCCTCCGACGAGGCCTCGGTTCAGGACTTTCTGCTCTTCACCGACGCCGTCGACTACTGCCGGGCACACGGCGTGCCGGTCTTCGCCGCCGCCGGCAACCAGCACGTGCGCGTCAACCGAGTGACGATGACGCTCGACGGACGGCGCCTCGAGAACGTCGGCCAGGTCTCGACCGGCAGCCAGGGAATCGCGCTGACGGCTCCGGGCAGCGAGTCGCTCGCGGACTCCGACCTGCGTGGAGGGCTCGTCGTGCCCGGCGGCGTTCCCGGCGTGACGATGGTCTCGGCGACCGCGAATGCGATCGGTGCCGCACCGGCGTCGGTGCCGCTGCGCTGGAGCTCACACGTCGGCGCGCGCGACCAGCTCGCCTACTACTCGAACTACGGCTCGCGGGTCGATCTCTCGGCTCCGGGCGGCGCTCGTGCGTACGAGATCCCGGCCTGGGACGGCGGGCCCGGCGACGTCCTGGCCTCCACCTGGGGCTCGTTCGGCGCGCTCGCCAAGCAGGGGCTGATCTGCAAGGACCCGATCCAGTCGTCGGCCTTCAACTCGGCGTGCTTCACGGCCAGGGGCGACGCCTACGGCTGGCTCCAGGGCACCTCGATGTCGACTCCGAACGCGGTCGGCGTCGCGGCGCTCCTGCTCTCGGCCCATCGCGAGCTGGTCGGGCGGCCTTCGGCGCTGGTGCGCCGGCTGGCCGACACCGCCAACCGCTCGCCCGTCAACTTCATGGGCCCGAGCGACCCGGCGAACGCGGCTCCCGCGCTGAGCGGCGTTCCCTGCGCGACCGGCTTTTGCCACCTCGACCAGTCGCACCCGATCGGCTTCGCCGATGCCTACGGGGCGGGCCTGGTCGACGCGGGCGCCGCCGTCAGCCGCTAAACAGTGATATAAGCCCCGATGCATCTGGCGGGGGCGGCCTGGGGGGTCCCCTCGCGAGTCAGATTCGCAACGCAAAGGGGAGATCGATGACCAGAACGCGCACGGGCGTAGTGACGGCCTCGTTTTTCGTGTTGGCCGCCGCGGTCGCCCTGACTCTCGTCCTGCTTGCCGGGAAGTCCTCGGGCTCGGGCCCGGGGTTCAGCTCGAAGGCAGGAGGCGACGCCGGTGAGACCGGCAACGCTGCTGAGGTGGTCCGTGAAGGACCGACCTCGTTCGAGCAGTGGCGAGCTCAGAGCCGGACGTATCCGGCCAAGGCGATTCCGACCACGGTCGTCGCGCGAGCACGGGCGACGTTCAATCGGATCGCCGCCCGCGACGCAACCCGCCTGAAGCACGCGCGGCGGTTGCTGATCGACGGGCACAAGTGGAAGCTCTATGGCCCGACGGAGAACGCGACCGAGCCCGGCGTGATCTCCTTCTCCGGCGCGACCAACAACACGGCGAGCCGTGTCACCACGTTGGTCGCCGACCCGGACTGCAACGCTCATCACTGCCGCCTCTGGGCGGGAGTCTCCGGCGGCGGCGTCTGGCGGACGGACAACGCGACCGCTCCGAACCCGGAGTGGAAGCAGATCAGCCCGGAGGATCTCGACCAGAACTCGGTCGGGACGCTCACGCTCGTTCCGGGCAACGATCATGGCCACGACTGGAAGGACGACGGCCACGGCAACGGCAACGGCAATGGCAATGGCAACGGCCAGGACACGCTGTACCTGGGCACCGGTGAGGCCAACCGCTGCACCTCCGGGTGTGAGGCGGGCGTCGGCATCTACCGCTCGAAGGACGGCGGGGAGCACTGGCAGAAGCTCGCGGACAGGTGCGTCAGCACCGCGATCTACCCGTGCGCGACGCCGGGCACCGACGCCTTCCTCGGCCGCGGGATCAACTCGATCGTGATCGACCCGCGCAACTCGAACCACATGCTCGTCGGCTCGGCGCTCGGCGTGCGGGGTCTCTCGCACGTGATCGGCGCCGGCGGCACCTCGCGCTTCACGCCGGGTGCGAACGAGCCTGGTGTGTACGAGTCAAGCGACGGCGGCGCGACCTTCAAGGAGGTCTGGGACGGCACGAAGCCGGATGCCGGGATCTCGTTCGGCATCACCGACCTCGGTCTCGATCCGCTGAACCCGAGCGTCGTCTACGCGGCCGGTTTCGATGCCGGCGTATGGCGCCGTGACGCGGGCGCTGCGTCGACGTCGTTCCAGCAGGTGTTCAAGCCCCAGTTCAACACCGGGGCCGGAACTGACCGGACGATGATCGCGCTGACCTCCAAGAACGGTCATACGCGCATCTACCTGACCGACGGCACCGCCGCCGGTGGTGGCCCGAGCGATCCGCTCGCCGCCAACTTCTGGCGGACGGACAACGGCCAGCTGCCGGCCGCGACGCTGCTTGCGTCGCAGCCGCCGGTGCTGCCGGTGGGGACGGGATGCACTCCGCCCGATCCGGCGACGCACACGTTCCCCGCGTCGTACAACGCCGGGTGGCAGTGCCTGACCTCGCGTGACACGTCGAACCCGTACTTCCCCACGCAGGACTTCTGCTGGGCGCAGTGCTGGTACGACGAGGAGGTCTACACGCCGGCAGGGCACCCGGACACGGTCTATGTGATCGGCGCGATGCAGTACGACGAGCAGCCGTGCGACACCAAGGGTGTCGGCTGCGGCTTCGGGCATGACGCGTCCGGACAGGGCGCGGGCATGTCGAACGGCCGCGCGGTGCTCTACTCGAACACCGCGGGGGACCCGGATCCCGCCAACGGGAGCCGGACGTTCACCGACCTCACAACCGACGCTCAGGACACCGTGGCACCGTGGTGCGCGTACGCGCCCTACGGCATTCCATGGTGTCGGCGGGCCTCGAACAGCATCCACCCCGACCAGCACGCGATCGTCATCAACCCTGGCAATCCGACCCAGATCTTCGAGGGCTCGGACGGCGGCGTGATCAGCACGAGCGGCACGTTCGCCAACATCTCGTCGCAGTGCGACGAGCAGGGCCGTGACGGCGCTACCGGCGGTCCGGTGGTCGGCCCCGACAACGTCGGCTGCAAGCGACTGCTGTCGCGGGTCCCGGTCCAGCTGAGCCACATCAACCGCAACCTGAGCTCGACGCTGCAGTTCATCAACGTGGCGATCAACCCTGCGAACTCGTGCGAAGTGATGGGCGGCACGCAGGACAACGGCACGTGGTCGAACACGAACAACTGCAAGCGCGACACGTTCAATCAGGTCATCTACGGCGACGGCGGCAACGCCGTGTACGACGCCACCATGGCGACCTGGCGGGCGAACGAGTTCACCAGCGGTGCCGGTGACTCGAACTTCCGCAACGGCGATCCGGAGCGCTGGGTCGTCTCGACGGCTCCGATCCGTCGCAGCGGTGAGGGCCCGGCGTTCTACTGGCCCCAGGTGGGCGATCCGAACCCGACGCCCGGCTCGCACCCGATCTACAGCGGTGCGCGCCACGTCTGGCGGACGCTGGCCTTCGGCGGCGGCCCGGCCACGCAGGCCGGCGCTCAGCCTACGGCGCCGAACATCCCGTTCATGGAGAGCAACTGCCAGGAGTTCGTCACGGGCGCCAGCACGCTCGGCTGTGGCGACTACCGGCCGATGGGCGGTCCGTACTGCGACGGCCTCGCCAGCACTCCGTCGATTCCGTCCTGCATCAACCAGCCCGGCGACCTCGCAGGAACGTTCTACGGTGCAGACCGTGGCGGCCTGGTGGTCTCGTGGGTGGCGCGTGACGGCGCCGACCACGGCACGGTCTGGGCGGCGACAGGTGCCGGACGCCTGTTCGTGACGCATAACGGCGATGCGAGCGACCCGTCGACGATCACGTGGCACCGCGTCGACAATCCGACCTCGCCGACGCGCTACATCAGCGGGATCTATCCCGACCCGGCGAACCCGAAGCACGCGTGGATCACGTACTCCGGCTTCAACGCGGCGACCCCGACGACCATGGGTCACGTGTTCGAGGTGACCGAGCAGGACGCGCCCGGCACGGGCACGTTCACGAACCTGAACGTGGAGAGCGGCACGTCCGCCTTCCCGACTCCCACCTCGAACGGCGACCTACCGGTGTCGGACATCGTCCGCGACGACGCCACCCACACGCTGTACGTGGGCACGGACTTCGGCGTCCTCGCCGGGCCGAACGACGGCCACAGCGGCTGGCACACGATGAAGGGCATGCCTCGCTACGAGATCATGCACCTCGAGATCCAGCCGTCCAGCCGCGTCCCGACCTGCTCGGGCGGCGGCAACTGCAAGCGCGTGCTCTACGCGGCTACCCACTCACAGGGGATCTGGAGCCTGGACCTCGGTCCTGGGCACGACGATGACGACTAGCCGCTAGTTCCACCGAGCACTGACGAGGGCCGCCTGCGGGCGGCCCTCGTTGTGCCTTGAGGCACGGTGGCGCTAGGTGCCGTTACAGGTGATCTGCGAGAGGTTGAACTCGGCGTGCGAGCCGTCGGCGCCGGTCGCGACGACGTTCACGCTGTCGCAGCCGTTCACGCCGGGGAGGCTGACGACGAACGTGCCCTGCGAGTCGGCGACGGTGGTCACCGTCTTGCCCTTCGTCGCCACCTTGACGTGCTCGTCCGGCAGGAAGCCCGTGCCTTTGACCTTCAACGGCTTCTGGCCTGCCGGGGCCAGCTGAGCCTTGCTCGGCACGGTCTTCGTCGCAACGGTTTCGCGAGCCGGCGAGGTGTAGCCGCAAGCGGTCGCGAGCAGCACGACGGCCGCGGCAGCGGCGCTAGTACGCCACGGCGCCATGACCGTTCGCCGCGGCGTGTCGCTGCTCGTCGGCGCGGTAGCTCGACCGGACCAGCGGTCCCGAGAAGACGGAGCCGAAGCCGAGGGCCTCGCCCTGCTCACGGAACCAGCGGAACTCGTCGGGGTGCACCCAGCGGTCGATCTTCGCGTGCTTCGCGCTCGGCTGCAGATACTGGCCGATCGTGACGACGTCCACACCGTGCTCGCGCAGGTCGCGCAGCGTGTCGACGACTTCGTCATTGGTCTCGCCGAGCCCGACGATGATCCCCGACTTCGTCAGCACCGGGTAGTCGGCCAGCTCCTTCGCTCGCTCGAGCAGCCAGAGGGCTTTGTCGTAGCTCGCCTTGGCGCCGCGCATGCGTGCGTGCAGGCGGCGCACGGTCTCGATGTTGTGGTTGAAGACGTCGGGCCGCTCGACCAGGATCGTTTGCAGCGCCTCCTCCTCCACGCCGAGGAAGTCGGGCGTAAGGATCTCGATCGTCGCCTCAGGCATCTTGTGCTTGAGCGCCCGGATCGTGGCCGCGTAGTGGGCCGCTCCCCGGTCGGGCACGTCGTCACGGTCGACCGAGGTGACGACCACGTGCTTGAGGTTCATCTTGGCCGCGGCGGCGGCAAGCCGCAGCGGCTCGAGCGGGTCGGGCGGCTGCTCGGGCCGGCCGGAGTGGACGTAGCAATAGCGGCAGGCGCGGGTGCAGGTCTCGCCGAGGATCTGGAAGGTCGCGGTGCCGCGCCCCCAGCACTCGGCGATGTTCGGGCAGCGCGCCTCCTCGCAGATCGTGTTCAGCGACGCGCCGTGAATCAGCTTGCGGACGTCGAAGTACGCGGAGTCCGCGCTCGGCGCGCGCACCTTCATCCACTCGGGGCGGCGTGGCCGCTCGGCCACGGGCAGCGATCGCTCCATGGCCTTGAGTCTAGAGACGGCGCAGGCTTAGCGGTCTTTCCAGGGGTCCAGATAGACGTCGTCGATCTGGAACGCCGCGTCCGAGCCGACCGGGGTGAAGCGGAAGGCAACCGCCCTCGTGCCCAGCAGGCTCGTCACGTTGCAGAGCGCGAGCTTGAGCTGTGGGGACGGAGCCCAGGTGCCGTCGCCGCTGATCATGCCGCCGTCGAGGATCGTCAGCAGGCCGCCAAGCAGGCTGGGCACGATCACCTGTACCCGTAGCCGGCCGTTCGCCGCGCCGACGTTCCGGGCGAACAGGCGCATGTGCCAGTCGGCGAATGCGAAGCAGACCGTGCCGCTGTAGGCCGAGCTGCCCTCGGGCAGGAGCAGGGAGTGGCTGTCGCCCGCATGACCGACGAAGAACGGCTCGTTGCCGGAGACCACCCGTGCGCCGCCGCTCAGGAACCACCCAGTGCTCCCGCCCTCGAAGCCGCCGTTGAGCAGGGTTGCATACTCGGAGGAGTCGCCCCAGGGCGCGAAGACCTGCGCAGAGGTGGGGTCGCAGTACGAGGCCGAACCGGTACCGATCAGTCCCGCCTTGGCCGCCGTCGTCAGTGCCAGAGCCGCCACGATCACGACTCCGCAGAGAGCGATCAACCCATTCCGTGCCAAACGCGCCGCCACGTTCTCTCCTCCTCGCCGCTAACAACTCTCACTTTGGCCGCCGGGCGGGTGCGTGCATCACCCGTATGGGTGCTTCCCGGACGACCCGATCCCTCGAACGAGGGAACTTCGGCTCCGAGGGGCGCGTCGATGATTCTGCGGATGTCTTCTGCGGCTACCAGCCCGCGTTCGGTTCTGCTCGATCCCAACGAGCAGCGCGTGATCGAAGAGGCGCGCGCGAGGCGGCTTCAGCGCTTGGCGAAGCGCGAGCTCTGGTCGCTGGTGGCCTTCACGACCGCCTTTGTGGCCGCTGCCGCGGCGATGGCTCTTTACCTCCCGTCCGACCGCAGTCCCGGCGTGGCGGCGGCGCTCGTCCTGATCGGCGCCTACGCGGCCGCGTTCAGGCTCGAGTTCGAGATCGCCAGCGGCACCGCGGTGCCGACGGAGCTGATCCTCGTGCCGATGCTGTTCGTGCTCCCGACCGGCCAGGTACCGCTCGCCGTAGCCGCGGGCGTCCTGCTCGCCAGCTCGCTCGAGGTCGCGCGCGGAACGTTGCACCTCGAGCGTCTCGTCTTGCGGCTCCTGAACGCCTCCTATGCGATCGGGCCGGCCCTCGTGCTCGGGCTCGCCGGCGAGTCGGCGCCCTCGCTCAGTCAGTGGCCGCTCTACGTCGTGGCGCTTGCCGCGCAGTTCGCGCTGGACTTTGCGGTCACCGCAGCCCGGCAGTGGATCACGCTCGGCGTGCCGCCGAGGAACCACCTGCGGGCGATGACGTCGGTCTACGTGATCGACGCGGGACTGGCGCCGGTCGGGCTCGCCGTCGCGTTCGCGGCCCAGAGCTCGCCGTACGGCGTGCTCCTCGCGCTGCCGCTGATCGGCCTGCTCTCGATCTTCGCCCGCGAGCGCCGGGTGCGGATCGACCACGAGCTCGAGCTGCGCGACGCCTACCGCGGCACGGCCTTCCTGCTCGGCGATGTGGTCGAGGCCGACGACGCCTACACCGGCGTGCACAGCCGCGACGTGGTCGACCTCGCCCTACGGGTCGCAGACGAACTCGAGCTCGGCGCGCGCGAGCGGCGCGACCTCGAGTTCGCGGCACTGCTGCACGACGTGGGCAAGGTCCGCGTCCCGAACGAGATCATCAACAAGCCCGGCCCGCTCACCGCCGAGGAGCGCAGCGTGATGGAGCGCCACACCGTCGAGGGCGAGCAGCTGCTGCTGCGCGTCGGCGGCCTGCTCGGCGAGATCGGGCGCGTGGTGCGCTCCTGCCACGAGCGCTGGGACGGCAAGGGCTATCCCGACGGCCTCGCCGGCGAGCGCATTCCGCTGCTGGCCAGGATCGTCTCCTGCTGCGACGCGTACAACGCGATGACGAGCGACCGCTCGTACCGGAAGGCGCTCCCGATCGCGCAGGCCCAGGCGGAGCTGCTGGCCTGTAGCGGGACGCAGTTCGACCCCCGCGTCGTGGACGCGCTCGTCGCGTCTCTCTAGCTGCCGAAGAGCGAGCTCTCGACCACGTAGAAGACGGCGATCGCCAGGAAGAGGAGCACACTCACGGTCGGGCTCAGGAACGCGACCAGCGTCGCGGCGAGGTAGATCCAGGGGCCGGGGAGGTAGCTGCGGGAGATGCCCTTGACTAGGGCGGGGTCCGCATCCGGCCGCAGCAGCCGGTGCCGTGAGCTCGCGTAGAACCAGGTGACGTTGAACATGATCGCCGTCGCCACCATCGTGAAGCCGTAGGCCAGCGCCGCGTCCTGGGCGCCGTCGCCGCGAATGTGCTCGGCCACCAGGCGGGTCGGGAACGGCACGAAGGCGATGCACAGCAGCAGGCCGATGTTGGCGAACAGGAAGCGGCGGTCGGTGTGATCGATCTGCGACATCACCCAGTGGTGGTTCACCCACATGATCCCGATCGTGACGAAGCTGACCGCGTACGCCAGGTAGGACGGCCAGATGTGGAGCAGGCGGTCGCCCAGGTCTCCGCCACCCGTCACTTGCGCGTCGACGTTGAGGATCAGTAGCGTGGCGGCGATCGCGAAGACGCCGTCCGCGAACGTCTCGAGGCGGGCGGGCCTCACCGCCGGCTAGTAGCGGGGTGGCTCGGAGTCTCGCTCGAAGTCGGTGGGAACCTGACGCGCGTAGCCGCCGCCGCCGAGATCGTCCTTCTTGCCCTCGTAGTCCTCCTGCGCGATGTCGCGCTCGTGGGCGGTCATCTTGGTCTCTTCGACGGCCAGCTCTTCGGCGTCCTTGTTCCACCAGGCACGCAGTTTGTTGAGCATGGCGTAACGCTACACCCGCACCGGGCCGGCCGCATCGACGTGCTCGAGCGTCAGCGGCTCGAGCTCGAGGTCGAAGACGTCCTCGAGCGCGGCGACCGCGTGCGGCCGCACCTCCTCGAGCGTCACCGGCCGGCCGAGCTCCCGCGTGACCGTCGTGAAGGCGGCGTCCTCGATCCCGCAGGCGGTGATCCAGTCGGTGAACGGCGCCGGGTCGAGGTCGACGTTGAGCGCGTAGCCGTGGGTCGTGACCCACTTGGAGATGTGGATCCCGATCGAGGCGATCTTCCTCGGCGGTGGCTGGATCCAGATGCCGGTCAGGCCGTCGATTCGCGTCGCAGCGATCCCGAGCGGCAGGAGCGTGCGGATCAACGCCTCCTCCAGGTCGCGGCAGTAGCGCTTCACGTCCTGGCCGTGCCGCTTCAGGTCGAAGATCGGGTAACAGACGAGCTGGCCCGGCCCGTGGTAGGTGGACTTGCCGCCGCGGTCGGTTTCGACGATCTCGACCTCGGCGCCGTCGGGCACGTGCAGCTCGCCGGGCTCGGTGCGGCGGCCGAGCGTGATCACGGGCGCGTGCTCCAGCAGCAGCACCGTGTCGGGCATCGCGCCGCGCAAAACCGCGTCCGCGAGATTGCGCTGCATGTCCCAGCCATCCTCGTAGCCGACCGGCTCGCGCAGGTGGTAGACGTACCCGGGGCGCGTCACGCCCGGAGCGTAGCGGCCTGTACGGCGGTCAGGCCGGAAAGCCCGGCGACCGTCACGGCGACCGCGATTGTCCCCGCGGTCGAGAAGCCGGACACCGCGACGAGCCACGCGATCCCGGCGACTGCGCTCGCGGCGTTGCAGACGACGAGCGCCCGCAGAGAGACGCGGCCGCTCCAGATCAGCACCGCGACCACGACGAGGGCGAGGCCGACGATCACGAGCACGAGCGTGCCGACCGGGCGCGGGAAGTCGGAGCCGTCGAGCACGCCGGTCGCCGCGCAAAGGAGCAGGACGATCCCGAGAACGGCCTCAAACACGGCGTCGATCCTGACCAGCATCCTGTCCTCTCGCTAGTTTATGAAACGACCGTACCACTAATGGCCAGACCCGTCGACCCCACCCGTCGTGCTGCCGTCCTTGCCAAGGCCGCTGACTACGTCCTCGACCAAGGGCTTGCGGGGCTCAGCCTGCGCCCGCTGGCGAAGGCGCTCGGTACCAGCCCGCGGATGCTGCTCTACGACTTCGAGTCGAAGGAGCGCCTGATCCACGAGGTGCTCGCCGAGATCCGCCGGCGCGAGGCGGCTCTGCTCGAGGCCGAGGTACGGACGCTCGAGGACGTCTGGGCCTGGATCGCAGCGCCCGAGCGCGAACGGTTCCTGCGCTTGTTCTTCGAGGTCTACGTCGGCGGTCTTGGCCGGGGCGAGGCCGAGCCGCTGGTGCGCGACTGGCTCGACTTCCTGCGCACGAGCTGGCACCCGCCGGTCGACGAGGCGACGGCGACGTTGATGGTCGCGGTCGTCCGCGGGTTGCTGCTCGACCGGCTCGCAACCGGCGACCTGCGCCGCACCGACGAGGCGCTGCGCCTGTTCTCAGCGAAGCTCTAGTAGTTCGATTCGTCCCACGACTCGAGCTTCTCGCGCAGGTCGCGCAGGAAGCGGCCGGCGAGCGCGCCGTCCACGAGCCGGTGGTCGTACGTGAGCGTCAGGTTCATGATCGGCCGGATCGCGATCACGTCCTCGCCGCGGTCGTCCTGGATCACCCACGGCCGCTTGACGACCGCGTAGGTGCCGAGGATCGCGGCCTGCGGCTGGCTGATCACCGGCGTGCCGTGGAAGGTGCCGTAGCCGCCGGGGTTGGTGATCGTGAAGGTGCCGCCCTGCACGTTGTCGGGCAGCAGCTTCTTGTCGCGGGCGCGCTGAGCAATCTCCGAGATCGCGCGCGCCATCCCGAGCAGGTTCAGGCCCTCGGTGTGGCGGACGACCGGGACGATCAGGCCCTTGCCGTCGGCGAGCTCGACCGCGAAGCCGAGGTTGACGTAGTTGCGTGTCACGATCTGGTCGCCGCGTAGCTCGCCGTTGATCCACGGGTAGTCGCGGAGCGTCTCGACGGTCGCGCGAGCGACGAAAGAGAGGTAGGTGGGGTTGACGCCGTAGCTCTTCGTGTACTCGCCCTTCAGCTTCTTGCGGATCGCGACCACGCGGGACATGTCGACCTCGATCGCGCTCGTCACGTGCGCGGAGGTGTCGAGCGAGCGGCGCATGTGCTCTGCGATCCCACGCCGCATCGCCGTCATCGGCTCGTAGCTCTCGCCCGGCTCGGCCTCCGGCTGCGCCGGGGCAGTCGACGCCGCGGCTGCGGGTGTCGGCGGGGCAGGAGCCGGCTCGGGTTGCGCAGGCACCGGGGCGGGCGGAGCCTCGGGCGCTGCCGGGGCAGCCTGCTCCTGCGGGTCGGGCTGTGCTGCCGCGCCGCCGGACTCGACGAAGGCGAGGATGTCCTTCTTGGTCACGCGGCCGCCGCGGCCGGTGCCGGAAACCTGGTTGACGTCGACGCCGTGCTCGGCAGCGATCCGCGCGACGACCGGCGAGACGAACGTCTTCTCGCCGCCTCCGTTCTCGTCGGCCGCGACCGGGGCGGCGGGCACCGGCGGTGCGGGCGCGGGCGCGGCCTCGGGCGGCGGCGCGGCTTCGGGCACCGGGGCCTCGCCCTCAGAGCTGGACGGCGCCTCCACCTCTGCGGCCGCTTCCTGCGTCGCGGGCTCGGGCGGTGCCTCTGCCGCGGCCGGAGCCTCGGCGCCCTCGGGCGCGATCACCGCGAGCTTCGTGCCGACCTCGACCGTCTCGCCCTCCTGGACGAGGATCTGCTGCACGATTCCCGAGCCGGGGCTCGGCACCTCGGTGTCGACCTTGTCGGTCGAGATCTCGAGCAGCGACTCGTCGGCCTCGATGGGCTCGCCTTCCTGCTTGAGCCACTTCGTGATCGTCCCCTCGGAGACGGAGACGCCCATCTGGGGCATGACGACGTCGATCGCAGAGGTCGTGGCCATCAGTACTCGGCCACTTCCTTGATCCCGGCGACGACGTCATCGACCTGCGGGATGTAAGCCTTCTCGAGCACGGGCGAGAACGGCACCGGCGTGTCCGGCGCGGCGATGCGCTTGAGCGGGGCGTCGAGCTGCTCGAACGCCTCCTCCGCGATCGTGGCTGCGATCTCGCCGCCGAAGCCGCCGGTCAACGTGTCCTCGTGGAGGACGACCACCTTGGACGTCTTCGACACGCTCTCCAGCACGGCTTGCTTGTCCCACGGAATCAGCGTCCGCAGGTCGACGATCTCGACCGAGATGTCGTCGCCCTCGAGCTGCTGCGCGGCCTCGTCGGCGGTATGCACCATCGCGCCCCAGGTGATCACGGAGACATCTTCGCCTTCGCGGTGGACGCGGGCCTTGCCGAACGGGGTCTCGTAGCGCTCCTCCGGGACATCGGCCTTCAGCCGCCGGTAGAGGTGCTTGTGCTCGAAGTAGAGGCAGGGGTTCGGATCCTGGATCGCGGTCGCGAGCAGGCCCTTGGCATCCTCGGGCGTCGCGGGGCAGATCACCTTCAGGCCCGGGATGTGCGCGAACGAGCTCTCAGGGTTCTGCGAATGGAAGGGGCCGCCGCTGAAGCCGCCGCCCGATGGGAGCCGCACCGTGATCGGCACGGGCGTGCCCGCGCGCCAGCGCTGCTTGGCTGCGACGGTCACGAGGTGGTCCCACGCGCAGGAGATGAAGTCGGCGAACTGCATCTCGGCGACCGGGCGCATGCCCATCATCGCGGCGCCGGTGCAGCCGCCGACGATCGCCGTCTCCGAGAGCGGCGCGTCGATCACGCGCCACGGGCCGAACTCCTCCTGGAAGCCGAGCGTCACCTTGAAGGCGCCGCCGTAGACGCCGACGTCCTCGCCGATCACGAACACGCGCTTGTCGCGGCGCATCTCCTGGCGGAGGCCGTCCGAAATCGCCTGCAGGTAGGTCATCTCGGGCATGGCTATTTGTGGTGAGGCGTGTCGAGGTCCTCTGGTGTCGCGAAGACGCCGTCGCGCAGCGTCGAGGGATCCGGCTGCGGCGACTCCTCGGCGCGCTGAAGCGCCTCGTTCAGCAGCCGCTTGACGCCGGCCGCGATCTCGTCCTCCTGCTCGTCGGTCAGGTCGGCATGCTCGCGCAGCCAGCTGCGGAAGCGCTCGATCGGGTCGTTCGCGGCCCACTTCTCGAACATGTCCTTCGGGACGTAGAAGGCGTCGTCGTGGACGGCGTGGCCCTCCATCCGTAGGGTCAGGCACTCGAGCAGCGTCGGGCCGCCGCCCTGGCGCGCCTTCTCGACCGCGCGCTTGGCCTCGCGGTAGACGGCCAGCACGTCGTTGCCGTCGACGACCACGCCCTCGAAGCCGTAGGCCTCGGCGCGGTCGGCGACGTGCTCGGTCGCGTACTCGAGGTAGGTCGGCGTCGAGTACGCCCACTGGTTGTTGTCGCAGACGAACACGACCGGAAGCTTGCGCACGCCTGCGAGGTTCATCGCCTCGTGCGTGTCGCCGCGGGCCGAGGCGCCTTCGCCGAACCAGCCGACCGCGACGCGGTTCTCCTCGCGGATCCGGAAGGCGAGCGCGCAGCCCACCGCGACCGGCAGCATCGCCGGCAGGTGGCTGACCATCGCCAGCAGGCCGAGGTTCGAGTCGGCCATGTGCACGTTGCCGTCCTTGCCCTTGGTCGGGCCGTCGGCGCGGCCCATGTACTGCGCGAAGATCCGCCATGGCTCGACCCCGCGCGTGACGTGCACGCCCATGTCGCGGTGGAGCGGCGTGCCGACGTCCTCTGATCCCATCGCGGTCGCGACGCCTACCGCGGCGGCCTCGTTCCCGCGACCCGTGTAGAACGAGCCGGGGATCTTGCCCTGCTTGTAGAGGATGTGGCCTCGCTCCTCGATCGCGCGCGTGAGCAGCATGTTGCGGTAGGTGGCGAGCAGGTCCTCGCGGTCGAGGCCTGCCTCGCGGACTTCCTGCAACGAGCCCACGGGCTCGGCTGATCGCGCGATCGCCATCGGGCCGAACTCTAGCGATCGGTCTGGCTACAGTCGGCGCATGAGTCGCGCGCGCAACTGGCTGCAAGAGGAGCGGCGCAAGACGCTCGGGGACTGGGTCGCGTTCTGCCTGCGCTGCGGGTTCGTCCAGCGGTACTTCGAGGAGTACGTCTCACAGCTTCCGACCGAGTGTCCGCAGTGCGGCGGCGAGCTGCGCTCGCAGTGCCCGAGCTGCGGCGCGCGCTTCGCCTCCGCGTTCGCCGTCGAGTGCGAGGCCTGCGGCGGCGAGCTGCGGCCGCCGGAGCAGTTCGGCGTGAAGATCCGGAAGAGCTAACGGCGCGCGCTCCGTCGGGGACTGTCCCCGCGGGTGGCGCCTTGGGGCTTGGCAAGCGTCGAGAAAGTGTGACTTCTTGTCCACAGGAGTCGCTTGGCTCTGCCGCTGCGGCAGGCTGAGAGGGTCGTGGCGCTGGAGCGGGTCGGAATCTCCCCGCTCGGAGCGTTCGGTTACCCCTGCGTGCGTTCCAGTTCGCGCGGGAGCCGGCGAGTCGCATCTGGAGTTCCCAGCGTGCAGCGGAGCCGAAGGCGGAGTCTGCGCGGGTGGCCGTATGCCGTCTAGCTACGGATCTCTGAGAAGCGGATCACGGTCACAAGCTCGTCGTCCGCGACCTCGCGGTTGTACAGCTGGCCGAGGAACCCCGCCATCTCCTCCGGCCGCCGGATCTCAGGGTTGTCGTGCTCGATCTCGCGCGGCGACAGGTCGGCGAGCGTCTTCACCTCGACCTTGTCGATCACGGCGTCGAAGATCTTCTGCCTCGGGCTGAAGCGCGTCCCCGCCAGCACTTGGACGATCATGCCCTTGCGGTACTTGCGCGACTTGTCGCCGAGCCGGATGGTCGCCGTCTTGCGCCCGCTGCGCAGCTGATCGGCCACCATCGGCGAGTAGAAGTTGAGGGCGTACACAGAGTCGTCGTCTCCTGCCACGAGGCGCGGGGGATCATAGTGCCAGGACGGCCTCCATGGCCTTCGCGGCCATCTCGCGCTCGCCGCCGTAGGCGAGCAGGCGCGGCGCCTCCTCCAGCGGCAGCCAGCGCACCTCGTCCACCTCGTGCGCCGTCTCGGCCGGCAGCTCGCCCAGCCGCCCGCTCGCGTAGCGGAGCAGATAAAAGCTGACGACCTTGAAGATCCGCTCGCCGTCCCAGGTGTAGACGTAGCGGACGTCGCCGAGCTTCTCGACCACGCGCGCGTGAGCACCGGTCTCCTCGGCCGCCTCCCGGACTGCGGTCTGCTCCGGCCGCTCGCTCGGGTCGATCTGGCCCTTCGGCAATGCCCACAGCCCGGGCTTCTTCCCGGCCGGCCGGATCGCGGCGAACACCCAGCGTCCGCGCAGCCGCCGGACGAGCACGCCGCCTGCCGAGAACTCGCGTTTCATGCCAAGGTTTGTGACACGAAGGCCGCAAGTAGCAGCATTGTCACCGCACGACTCCCTTCCGAGGCGGTAAAGTGGCCTGGCACTCCGCAAGGGAGAGTGCCAGAGAGTGTCACAAAGTCGCAGGACAGAAGGAGGGGCTGGATGAATCTACAGCCACTGGGCGACCGCCTGATCGTGGAGGCCCTCGAAGACGAGGAGACCACGGCCAGCGGCATCGTCCTGCCGGACACGGCCAAGGAGAAGCCGCAGCGCGGCCGCGTGCTCGCGGTCGGCCCGGGCGCCCGCAACGACAAGGGCGAGCTCGTGCCGCTGGACGTCGCCGTCGGCGACGAGATCATTTTCTCCAAGTACGGCGGCACGGAGATCAAGCTCGGCGCCGACGAGGTGCTGGTGCTGCGCGAGTCGGACGTGCTGGCGAAGGTTGCCGGCAGCGACTCGAAGAGCTCGAAGAAGAAGAAGGAGATGGCCGGGGCCTCCGCCTAGGAGACCGGCCGAAGGAGGACTGAATGGCACATAAGGAACTGAAGTTCAACGAGGAGGCGCGGCGCTCACTCGAGCGTGGCGTGAACATCCTCGCTGACGCAGTCAAGGTGACGCTCGGCCCCAAGGGCCGCTACGTCGTGCTCGACCGGAAGTTCGGCGCGCCGACGATCACCAACGACGGCGTCACCATCGCCCGCGAGATCGAGGTCGAAGACGTCTTCGAGAACCAGGGCGCACAGCTCGTCCGCGAGGTCGCGACCTCGACCAACGACGTGGCGGGCGACGGCACCACGACGGCGACCGTGCTGGCACAGGCGATCGTCCGTGAGGGCCTGAAGAACGTGGCCGCGGGTGCGAACCCGATGGGCCTCAAGCGCGGCATCGAGCGCGCGGTCGACGAGGTCGTCGAGAGCCTCAAGTCGCAGTCGAAGGAGATCTCGGGCAAGGAGGACATCGCCCGGGTTGCAACCATCTCCTCCCGCGACCGCGAGATCGGCGACGTGATCGCGGAAGCGATCGACAAGGTCGGCAAGGACGGCGTCGTGAATGTCGAGGAGGGCCAGACCTTCGGCCTCGACCTCGAGTTCACCGAGGGCATGCAGTTCGACAAGGGCTACCTCTCGCCGTACATGATCACCGACCCCGAGCGGATGGAGGCGGTCCTCGAGGATCCGTACATCCTGGTCGCGAACCAGAAGATCGGCGCGGTCAAGGACCTCCTGCCCGTGCTCGAGCAGGTCATCCAGGCCGGCCGCCCGCTGCTGGTCGTTGCCGAGGACGTCGAGGGCGAAGCGCTCGCGACGATCGTCGTCAACAAGCTGCGTGGCACCTTCACCGCGGTCGCGGTCAAGGCGCCGGGCTTCGGTGACCGCCGCAAGCGCATGCTCGAGGACATCGCGATCCTCAGCGGCGCCGAGGTGATCACCGAGGAGATGGGCCTCAAGCTCGAGAACACGAAGCTCTCGCAGCTCGGAAGGGCCCGCCGCGTCGTGATCACGAAGGACGACACCACGATCATCGACGGCAACGGCGATGCGGACGGCATCAAGGCCCGCATCAAGCAGCTGAAGGCCGAGATCGAGAACACCGACTCCGACTTCGACCGCGAGAAGCTCCAGGAGCGCCTGGCCAAGCTCGCGGGCGGCGTTGCCGTCGTCAAGGTCGGCGCAGCCACCGAGACGGAGATGAAGGAGAAGAAGCACCGCGTCGAGGACGCGCTGCAGGCCACCCGCGCGGCCCTCGAGGAGGGCATCGTGCCGGGCGGCGGCGTCGCGCTTCTGAACGCAGTCGACTCGATCGACCTCGAGGCCACCGATGGCGACGAGCGCACGGGCGCGGCCATCATCAAGCGGGCTCTCGAGGAGCCGCTCCGTCAGCTCGCGCAGAACGGCGGGCTCGAGGGCTCGGTCGTCGTCGGTGAGGTCCGGAAGGCCAAGAAGGGCTTCGGGCTGAACGTCGACACCGGCGAGGTCGAGGA